>NZ_JAMYSZ010000010.1:0-211449 GCF_040322215.1 Mesorhizobium sp. M0184 | reverse complement strand
CCACCGTGCCATGGCCGCTCGCCCCTCAGAGCAGGCGCCGTTCTCTCTCCAAAACTTTTTGCAGAACCTTCAGCACACTATCTTTCTGAGAAATTTCCGATACTTCATGCAAAACAGGCCAGCTGACCGGCTGGAACTCCTGCCGATACTGCGATCGAGCATGGTTACCGTTTGTCGTCTCTCCGTCATACACCCTGCCTATAGGCTGTGCGAAAGACCCGCTTCCGAGCAAACCGGAACCGGCAGGCAAACAGCCAGATCAGGACATGACCGGGACTTGGAATCGCATCGACCCCATCCGTCAGATCGAGTTTGCAAACGCCGTCGCTGTTGAGATCGAGCGCGTGCTGGCGCGGCAAGGCAAGGTGACGAACAGCGATGCGGTCGTTGCAGCGGGCAGGGTCGCCGGCGCCGTTGCCGTCGCCGTCGCCGTCGCTTTGCTTGCGCCGACCGACATCAGTGCGATCGACACCATGCAGGAAAGACTACCCGGCATGGCGTCGCGTTTCGTGCGGATATTGGCTGCCGAAGCTGCGGAACGCCGTGCCCGGACGCATCTGTCGACGGCGCACGACGGCCAAGGGGCAGACATCCAACGCCTGGCCGGAACGGGCGACCTCGACTCGATGCGGGTCGAGGACTGGGCCGGTCGGGTCGCCGGGTCGACGTTCCTGCAGCAAAATCTCGGCATATCGCGCTCGACCCTGCATCGCTGGCAGCGGAGCGGCACGGTCGTTGCGTTGCGCACCGGTGGCCGCAAACATGTATTTCCCTTGGCCCAGTTCATCGACGGCAGGCCGGCGCCGGGTATCAAGGAAGTGTTATCCGCGATGCCCGATCCACGGCATGCCTGGTCGTGGCTGATCGGCCCCGCGCCCGGCCTCGCCGGACGTATTCCCATTGAAATGCTCAAACGGGATCTGGTGGCGGAAGTCGTTCTTGCCGCACAGAACGCAGCGATGGCGAAGTCGGCTTGATCTCGCTGCCAACGTTAAAAGCCTATTCAAAAAAAAGAACACGTAGAAGGAATGTATGTCGGATTCAGATCGGTTTTCCGGCTAATGTCATAAGTATATTTTCGTACAATTGTGACAGTGTCTCGTTTGTGCCGGAGGAAAATGTGAAGAAAATATGAAGTGATATTTGTGCAACATGGATTTATTCTGTTATGCAAACATTGATTATTTTTGGAATCGTCATTGAGACTGGAATGCGGATGAGTATGTTCGCCGCCTGAAGAGGGGTGCGGTGCGCGCCTTTTTCGACGTGGGTGAGGCGTTCAGCCGTTCAACCCATGAATCCAAGCCATTTTTAACTTTGACTGGAGAGGTCAGAAAATGAATATCAAGAGCCTTCTTCTCGGCTCAGCCGCGGCATTCGTCGCGGTCTCCGGTACGCGCGCCGCCGACGCTGTTGTGGTCGCCGAGCCGGAACCCGCCGAATACGTCAAGATTTGCGACGTCTACGGCGCCGGCTACTTCTACATTCCCGGCACCGAGACCTGCCTGCGCATCGGCGGCTATGTCCGCTATGACGCCAGCTTCGGCGACGCCGGCCGCGTTTTCGATGGCGCGACGACACATGACCTTTTGGACGGTGACGAGCAGCAGACCTGGAACAAGAATGCCCGCTTCAATCTGAAGACGTGGACCGGCCAGGAGACTGAGCTCGGCACGTTGAAGACCTATACCGAGACCCGTTTCAACTTCGGCAATACCAAACGCACCGTGAGCGGTGTTGATTTCAGCGTGCAGGACAACAAGGCGGTTACCCTGAACTTCGCCTGGATCCAGCTTGGAGGTTTCCGTGTCGGTAAGGATGAAACTGTCTATGATTCGTTCATCGGCTACGCCGGCAACGTCGTCCAGGACACTATCATTCCTTACGGCACCAAGGACACCAACCTGATCAGTTACTACTTCGACTGCGGTAATGGCTTTACGGCAGTCGCCTCGGTCGAAACGGGCTCCGGCGCTGACCAGTCGATCGACAGCTACGTTCCGTTTGTCGCCGGCGGCGTGAAATACAAGGGTGACTGGGGTGCGATCACCGCGGTCGGCGCCTATAACAGCACGTCGGAAGAATGGGCCGGCAAAGCTCGCCTCGACGTCAAGCCGATTACTGACCTGACCCTGTTCGTGATGGCGGGCTACGGCAGCGACGACAACGTCGCGAAGAACTTCTACAAGCCGTGGACTGGCAACTTTGCCGTCTGGGGCGGCGGCAGCTATGCCGTCAACAAGAAGACCTCTTTGAACGCCCAGGTCTCCTATACCGACGACCAAGACTTCGCCGTTGCGGCCAACGTCGCCTACACCATCGTTCCTGGTTACACGATCACCGCCGAAGTCGATTATTACGACAATTTCGATGCCGACGATGCCGACGCAATCGGCGGCATCTTCCGCTTCCAGCGCTCGTTCTGATCAAACGACGATCTCGCAAAAACGGCCCGTAGCGATACGCTACGGGCCGTTTTGGTTTAAGGCGGATAAGTCGCTCATCTTGATTTCGCCATGCAACCGGTGACAAGCTCTCGTCATGGAATGGCGCGACGAGGGAATCATTCTCGGCACCCGCAAGCATGGCGAAACCAGCGCCATTCTTGAGGTGATGACACGCGCGCATGGCCGCCATCTCGGCCTCGTGCGCGGCGGCCGTTCGCGCAAGCAGCAGCCGGTCTTGCAGCCGGGCAATCGCGTCGACCTGTTGTGGCGGGCGCGGCTCGACGAGCATCTCGGCACTTTCCAGGCCGAGGCTATCGAGATGAACGCCGCCCGGCTGATGGACAGCGCCGTTGCCGTCTACGGCCTGCAGACGATGGCCGCGCATTTGCGTCTTCTGCCTGAGCGTGACGCCCATGGCGGCCTTTACGAGACGCTTGCGGTGATGATCGCTCATCTCGACGATGCCGATGCCGCCGGCGAGCTGGTGGCCCGCTTCGAGCTGCTGGTACTCGACGAACTCGGTTTCGGCCTCGATCTCAGCCAGTGTGCGGCGACCGGCACCAGGCAGGACCTTGCCTATGTCTCGCCGAAATCCGGCCGCGCCGTGTCGCGGGCGGCGGGCGCGCCGTGGCGCGACAAGATGCTGGCGCTGCCTGCCTTCCTGCAGCGCGGCTCCGGGCTGCGCGCCGATCCGGCGGCGATCGAGGACGCCTTCCGGCTGACCGGCTTCTTTTTGACCCGCCATGTCTACGAACCGCGCGGCATCGAGCCTCCCGGCGCCCGCGCCGGGTTTCTCGCCGCCTTGCGCAGGCATCATTCACCCGGCCATGAATCCGGCAAGGCAAGCGCCGGGGAAACCGCCACCGGGGAAACCACCAGATGAGCGAAGTTGAACCTGATCCCGAAAACGTTTCGCCGCTCGGCCTTGGCACCATTTCGCAGGTGGGCGAGGCCTATGCGACGGCCGAGTTCAAAGTGAATTTGACGCGGCCGATCACGCCAAGGACGGGCGAGGTGGTGTGCGAGGGCAAAATGGTGCACAAGGGCCGCACGCTGACGGTTTCGGAAGCGGCGCTGAAGGACGCCAACGGCAAGCTGCTGGCTTTCGGCACCGAAACATGCTCGATCTTTCCGGCCAATCTGGCGGCACGTTGAATGGACCGGCCGTTTGGCCGCCGCATTTGAATGTCACTGAACATTGAATGTCAGTGACAACTGGCCTGGTTTGGGGGAACCGCCATGTTTGAAAGCCTGATTGGCCTCGTCGCCATCATCGTGCTGTTCGTCATCATTTCACGCCAGCAGAGCCGCATCGGCCTGATCGAGCGCGAGCTTGGCGCCTTGCGCAGCCTTGTGCTTTCGGGCACGCCTGCGCTGCCGCCGCAAGCCAAGGAACCGGCTGCAAACGACAGCAAACCGGCGGATGCCGCAATCCCGCTTGCGGCCGCAGCCGATATGGCCGTATCGCCACGGACCGCAGCGGTCGTGTCAGCTACAGAGGCCGATGCCGATAGAACGGCGCCGTCCGCGCCGGAGTCGGCGCAACCGGCGGCAGCGGCGAAGGCAGCTCGCCAGTCCGACGTCGAAACGGCGCTCGGTACCCGCTGGGCGGTCTGGGTCGGCGGCATCGCGCTGGCGCTGGGTGGCTTGTTTCTGATCCGCTACACCATCGAGGCCGGCATTTTCGGGCCACGCGTGCGGCTTGTCATGGCGGCGGCACTCGGGCTGGTGCTGGTCGCCGGCGGCGAGTTCATCCGGCGCACCGGCTTCAGGGTGCCGGTGCAAGGTGCCGCCGGTGCCTATATCCCGGCGATCCTGACGGCGGCCGGCGCTTTCATCCTGTTCGGTACCGTCTACGCCGCGTACAGCGTTTACGGCTTCATCGGCCCGACGCTCGCTTTCACGCTGCTCGGCGCCATCGGGGTGGCGACGATCGCGGCAAGCCTGGTGCACGGTCAGGCGCTGGCCGGCGTCGGCCTGCTCGGTGCCATGGTGACGCCGCTGCTGGTCGCCTCGCAGGCGCCCAATCCGTGGGCGCTGTTCGGCTATCTGGCGATCGTGCTCGCCGCCACCTGCGTCATTGCCCGCATCCGCGACTGGAGGCTTTTGATGGCCGCAGCCTTCGTCGCCACGGGCATCTGGACCATCTTCTACATGACCGACGCGCCGGGGGCGAACCTTGCCGTCATCCTCTTTATCGACGGGGTGACACTGGCCGTGCTCGCCTTCGTCTGGCTTGGCCGCCGCGCCGAAGCGGTCGCCGGCACCGGCTTCGACTGGCCGTCGATCGCGCCGGGCTTCTTCGTCGGCCTTTCGGCGCTGGCCCTGTTTGTCGATCCGGCCTTCGCCGCCATCCGCGGTGCATTGCCGGGGGCCGCCCTTGTCGCAGCCCTGGTGGCGGTGGCGCTCTACCGGCCGCGGGCGCTTGCACTGCTGCACGCCGCCGGGCTGGCGACGGTACTGGTCTATCTCGGCACCATTCCGCCGACCACGATCGCTTCCGATTTTTCGGGTGGCGCTCTCGGCGTCGACGGCATGCCGGTCGTGGCGTCCGATGCCTTGATGCTCAGGGTCGGCATCGCGCTCGGCCTGGTCTTCATCGGCGCCGGCTTTTGGGCGGCGCGCCGTTTTGCGGCCTCTGGCTGGCTGCGCGCCGCCGCATGGGCGGCCTGGAGCGCTGTCGCGCCACTGGTCATCCTGCTGGCGCTCTGGTCTGCCTTCGGCAATCTCGACCGTGACCTTGCTTATGCGGCGGTCGCAGCCGTTTTGGTCGGCGTCTTCGTCGCCGGCGGCGAATGGATAGCGCGCGGCGAAGCGCCGCCGCTGACCGGCGGCGCTGCCGTCTCCTTCGCGCTCGGCGGCGCGGCGATTGCCGGCCTGCTGATGCTGCACATGGCCTTCGGTTCAGGCTGGACAACCACCCTGCTCGGAGCAGCCGCCGTCGTGCCGGCGCTGGCGACGCGCTCGCGCAGCTATCCGGTGCTTGGCTGGATTTCGGTCGGTGCGGTGATTGCAGTGCTCGGCCGCGCTGCCTTCGACCCGACCATCGTCGGTGCCGAGTTCCTGTCGAAGACGCCGGTGTTCAACTGGCTGCTGCTTGGATATGGCGTGCCGGCGCTCGCTTTCGGTTTTGCCGCCTGGCAGCTTGCCCGAACCACCAACGGCCGACCGCGCCTCGCAATGGAGGCCGGCGCCGCGCTGTTTGCCCTGCTCACCGTCGCCATGCTGGTGCGCCATGCCATGCATGGCGGCGTCATCGATACCGCTGCTGCGACGCTTGCCGAACAGGCGATCTACACGCTGATCGCGATCGGTGGCGGTGCCATCCTGGTCGCCATCGACATGCGCTCGCCAAGTTCGGTGCTGCGCTACGGCTCGATTGCAGCGGGCGTGGTCTCGGTCGCCTTCATCGTCCTCCAGCATTTTCTGGCGCTGAACCCGTTGCTGACGGATGAATCGACCGGCAGCATTCCGGTGTTCAACCTTCTGTTGCTCGCCTACCTCTTGCCGGCAGTCGCGACAGGCGCACTGGCGCTCTATACCCGCGACAAGCGGCCGAAATGGTATGCGGCCATGCTGGCGGTTATGGCGGCGGTGCTCGCCTTCGCCTATGCGACGCTGTCGGTCAGGAGGCTGTTCAAGGGTGAGTTCATCGGCCTGTGGAGCGGTCTCGGCCAGCTCGAGACCTATACTTATTCGGCACTGTGGCTGGTCATCGGCGTGGCGCTGCTCACCGCCGGTGTCTGGCTGAAGTCCCAGGTGCTGCGCATAGCGTCGGCGGCGCTGATCTCGATCGCCGTGCTCAAAGTCTTCATTTTCGACATGTCGGAACTGGAAGGCGTGTTGCGGGCGCTGTCCTTCATCGGCCTCGGCGCGGTGCTCATCGGCATCGGCCTGTTCTATCAGCGGCTGCTGACAAGGGCGGCGAGAGAGGTAAATTAGTGTGAGTCTATGATCACGGGAAAAGGCTATTGACAGATGGCTGTTCAGCATACGGACGTCGTGGATATTGTCGCAAAAGGCAAAAATGGTGAATATTTGCTCAGCATTGTAGATGATCTCGGTTGGGATGATGTAGAAAATCATCTTGAGCTTCTAGAGAATAAACTGAATCTATATTGTGTTTTCGTTTTAGAAGGGCAATTCTACAAAGAACATCCGGATGCTGTGGGGCGACCCGTTATGATTTCGGTGGCATTGTTGTCTATTATGCCAGCCGAGGTACAATGGTTCTTTACCGCAGCTGCGGTATCAGTCGAAAAGGCCGGATTGCAATTTGAAGTTCAGCACCTCTCGAAGGGGAATTTGTAGAGGGGTCTTCAGGTGGGGATCGGCCGGGAATAAACCTGCCGCTGGCAGCGTTATTCAGATGCTTGGGTGACCGGGGCGGCGGACCGCTTCGCGCTGGCCGCTTGCGCCGCGCCGCGAAGGCGCGTTCAATCACCACGGACAGGGCGCCAGAACCAGCGGTCATGGACGAAAAGAAGGCAGCAATCCTTGGCGAAATACCGCGTCTGCGCCGCTATGCACGCTCGCTGTTGCGCGACCGCGATTCCGCCGACGATCTCGTCCAGGATTGTCTCGAGCGGGAGCTTGTGCGGCTCGACAATTGGCAGACAGGAGAAAGCCCCAGGAGGTGGCTGTTTACGATCATGCACCATTTGTTCATCGACCAGATGCGCAAGGTGAACCGGCGCGGCGAGGCGGCGATGCTGCCGCTCGAGGCAAGCGAGGCGCAGGCAGCACCCGCCGAGCAGGTCGAGAGCATCGCTTCCCGCGAGATCGTCGACGCCCTGCAGGCGATCAGCCCTGACCGGCGGGCGGCACTTGTGATGGTCGCCATCGAAGGGTTTTCCTATGCCGAAGCCGCCAACATCCTTGGAGTCCCCGCCGGCACTTTGATGTCGCGCATCGCGCGCGGGCGTGAGGAGTTGCGCGGGCTTTTGGACGACACCGCGCGCCGCCGCTCGATAAGGATCGTTGAGAAATGAGCCGGCGCGATTTCTCCGAACGCGACATCCACATGGCCCTCGATGGCGAGTTGCCGGGCGACGAGCGGACGGCCTATGAGGCATGGCTCGAGGCCAATGCCGAGATGAAGGCCAAGAGCGCACGCTACGCCGCTGACCGGGCAGCGTTGCGCGCGGCCTTTAACGGCGTGCTGGACGAACCCATCCCGGTGCGGCTGAATAAGGTGGTGCTCGGCGAGGCGCCGGTGGTCAAAGCGGCGGCGTCGCGCTCGCGTTGGTGGCTTGCGGCCGCCGCTGCCGCCATGCTGGTGATTGGCGGTGCTGGCGGCTATCTTGCCGGCATCGGCGGCCTCGGCCTGGAAAATACGGCCGAGGACCAGCTTGCCGAAGAGGCGATTGCCGCCCACGTCATCTATGCCGCTGAAAAGCGGCATGCTGTGGAAGTGCCGGCAAGCGACAAGGATCATTTGCAGAACTGGCTGTCTAGCCAGGTGGGTTTGAAGCTGGTGGCGCCAGATCTGGCGGCGCAGGGATTCCAACTGGTCGGTGGCCGGCTGCTGCCTGCCGGCCAGGGTAAGGCCGCGATGCTGCTTTACGAGGACGACAAGGGCGAGCGCATATCGCTCTTCGTAATCGCCGAATCGGCGGCCAAGGCCAAGGGCACCTATGGGTCCGAGGAAAATGGTCCTGAGGCCGTCTACTGGCTGGACAAGGGTTATGGCTGCGCCGTCGTCGGATCGCTGCCGCGCGAGCAGCTGTCTGCGGTGGCCAAGAGCGCCTATGGCCAGCTTCTGGCGGGCTTGAAAAGCTGAGCAGGAGCTCGTTTTTCCGGAGCCGCGCCGATGCCGAAACACGAAGGTCGTTTCAAAGCCTTTGCGCGACCTGCCTGCCTTGAAAACTGTCACAATTCGGCCCTAATCGAGGTGCGATAGCGCTTGCTGAATGCTGGCACTTCGGCTGGTGTGACCGATGTTTAGACTAGGGCCGTTTCCACAACCCAATCGAGGTTTTCTGAGCCCGCATGCCTGCCGAGATTCGCAAGGCCCGCGCGTCCGACGTCGATGACCTCGCCGCCATCGAAAAAGCCGTTTTCTCGAGCGATCGCATTTCTCGCCGCTCCTTTCGCCAACTGATCGAACGCGACACCGCCGAACTGCTGGTTGGCGAGAACGATGGTCACGTCGCCGGCTATGCGGTCGTGCTGTTTCGCAAGGGCAGCGGCGTCGCGCGACTCTATTCGATCGCCGTCGGTCCATTTTTCGGCGGCCGTGGCGTTGGCCGCCTGCTGCTGGAAGAGGCTGAAGCCGCCGCTTTCGAGCACGGCCGCATGATGCTTCGTTTGGAAGTCCGCGAAGACAATCCGCGCGCCATCCAGATCTACGAGCAGAGCGGCTACCGTAAGATCGGCCGCGAACCGGACTATTACGAGGACGGCGCCACGGCGCTGCGCTATGAGAAGACCTTGCGCGGCGACATTCCGGTCGCCACCGAAGTGCCGTTTTATCAGCAGACTTGCGAATTCACCTGCGGACCATGCTGCCTGATGATGGCGATGGCTTACTTCGGCCCCGGCTTCGTGCCGGACCCGGTGATGGAAATCCGGCTGTGGCGTGAGGCGACGACCGTTTTCATGATGTCGGGGCCGGGCGGCTGCGAGCCGTTCGGGCTTGCCGTCGCCGGCTATGAGAGCGGGCTTGCTGCTGAGATCTATGTGTCCTTCTACGGCGCGCTCTTCCTGCAGTCGGTGCGCAGCGAAGACAAGCGCCGGGTCATGGAACTGGCGCAGGTCGACTTTCGCCGCCGCGCGGAACTTTACGGCATCCCGGTGAATTACCGTTCATTCGGGCTTGACGACATTCGCACCGCGATCGCAGAGGGAAAACTGGTGCTGGTCCTGATCAGCGGCTTCCTGATGTTCGGCAAGAAGGTTCCGCACTGGGTATTGGCCATCGGTGACGACGGCGATCATATTCTGATCCACGACCCTTGGGTCGAGGACGAGCGGCAGGAGACGATCCTCGATGCTGCCAACATTCCCGTGCCTTACGGCATCTTCATGAACATGGCGCAATTCGGCCGCG
Organism: Mesorhizobium sp. M0184; assembly: GCF_040322215.1. Lineage (NCBI taxonomy): Bacteria > Pseudomonadati > Pseudomonadota > Alphaproteobacteria > Hyphomicrobiales > Phyllobacteriaceae > Mesorhizobium > Mesorhizobium sp. M0184. The sequence continues at coordinate 201,951 of NZ_JAMYSZ010000010.1, read as the reverse complement.
ACGGATTGCGCGCCGCCATCATTCTCGGAAAGCGCGACAGCCAATGACCTGGGTCATCCTTACCGGCCGGCAGAACGATCTCGACCAGGTGGCGACGCCGCACAAGATCATCACCAATCGCGACTACCTTGCCCATCCGGCACTGTTTCGCGGTCAGCGGCCGAAGGTCATCAACCTGTCGAACAATTATGGCTACCAGAGCCGCGGCTATTACGCGTCGCTGCTTGCCGGTTCGCGCGGCCATAAGGTCATCCCGACGGTCGAAACGATGATCGACCTGTCAGAACGCAAGCTCTATGAGCACGCGTTGCCGGAACTCGAACTCGCACTCAACAAGTGCCGCAAGGACCTGGGTGGCGCTTTTCCGCAGAAGGTCTGCATCTTCTTCGGCATCGGACCATCCAGGATCTGGGACCGCTTCGCAAAACTTCTGTTCGACTGGTTCCGTGCCCCGGCGCTCGAGGTCCACGTCAGGGACAGCGCCGAATGGGCCTCGATCCGCAAGATTGGCTTCCATCCGCTGGCCAGGATGACCGAGGACGAGGAAACGCACTTTCTCCAGTGCCTGGAGACCTACACCAACCGCGAGTGGCGCGACACCAAGGGCCGCACGCCGGCGCGCTACACTTTCGCAACGCTGGTCGATCCGCATGAGGAACTGCCGCCGTCGGAGATTTCGTCGCTGCGCCACTGGGCCAAGATCGCTGAAAAGATGGGCGTCGAAATCGAGCCGATCACCAAGCGGGATCTGGCCAAGCTCGCCAACTACGACGCGCTGTTCATCCGCGAGACCACTTCGATCTCCAACCACACCTACCGCTTTGCCCGCCGCGCCCAGCAGGAAGGCATGCCGGTCATCGACGATCCGCTGTCGATGATCCGCTGCACCAACAAGGTCTATCTCAACGAGCTGATGACCTACAACAAGGTGCCGGTGCCGCCGACGGTGATGATAGCCGGCCCTTCGGATCTGGAACTTGCGGCGCAGACGCTGGGCTTCCCGCTGGTGCTGAAGATCCCGGACTCCTCGTTTTCGCGCGGCGTCAAGAAATGCGGCACCTTTGAAGAGTTGAAGACGCTCGCAACCGAATGGCTGGAGGATTCCGACCTCCTGATCGCGCAAAAATTCATTCCGACGGAATATGACTGGCGCGTCGGTGTCCTCGGCGGCCAGCCCTTGTTCGCCGTCCATTATCTGATGGCCAAGAAACATTGGCAGATCGTCAATCATAAGGCCAACGGCAAGCCCGACCAGGGCGGCATCAAGACCTTCACCCTGAAGGAAGCACCGGCCCATGTCGTCGAGACGGCGGTGAGCGCGGCGCGCTGCATTGGCGACGGCCTCTACGGCGTCGACCTCAAGGAAACCAGGGACGGCGTCTTCGTCATCGAGGTCAACGACAACCCCAACCTCGACCACGGCTGGGAAGACTCCGGCGAAAAAGACGAGGTCTGGGTGCGGCTGACGCAGTGGTTCCTGGAGCGGCTGGACCGGCCGGGGCGATAATATCCGAACTGAGGGGAAAAAGATGCTGTTCTTCGTAACCGAGGATTTTCGCGGCTGCGACCGCAAGGAGATCTACCGCCGTTTCCGCGACCAGGGCCGACTGAAGCCGGACGCGCTTCTCGTGCACCACAGCTGGATCGCAGCGGATATGAGCCGCTGCTTCCTGCTGGTGGAGGCCGATGACGTCACGCTCCTGCAGCGGTGGGTCATCGAATGGGCGGATCTGGTCGAATTCGAGATCGTTCCCGTGGCGACGAACAAGGATATGGTGGAGGCATTGAGCGGACATCTCTGACCCGTTGGGAACCTCCTGGTTCGCCACACCTGAATGCCGCCTTCTCCTATCAAGGAATTAACACGCGGATCGAGCGTCATCTCAAGGAGATCTGAGCCGGTTGCCCGCGCTTCGCACTTAGCCGGACTGCCGGATCGTCGCGCTCGACTTCAGCAGCCGATTAATGTCCGACGCCTTTGACGGCACCCCGATCAAATAGCCCTGGGCCTCGACACAACCCTCCTTTTGCAGGAATTCAAGCTGCGCTTCGGTCTCGACACCTTCGGCGGTGACGGTGATGCCCAGCTGTGCGCCAAGCCCGATGATGGTGCGCACGATCGCCGCGGTATCGCGACTGTCGATGTCACGGGTGAAAGAGCGATCGATCTTGATCTTGTCGACGGGAAAGCGCCTGAGGTAGCCCAGCGACGAATAGCCGGTGCCGAAATCGTCCAGCGCGATGCGGACGCCCAGATCGCGTAGCTGCCTGAGTGTCTTGAGCACCAGATCGCTCTCGTCCATCAGCACCGTTTCGGTGATTTCCAGTTCAAGCCGGTTGGCCGGCACGCCCGAGAACGCCAGTGCCGAGATAACACTGCGGGCAAAGGTACCGCTTTTGATCTGCACGGCGGAGACATTGACTGCGATGCGCCAAGCCGCCCAGCCTGCCGCGGTCGTGCAGGCTTTTCGCAGCGCCCATTCTCCAAGCGGCACGATCAGCCCGGTCTCCTCGGCGGCCGGAATGAAGTCGTCCGGCCGTACCAGGCCGCGCACCGGCGAACGCCACCGCATCAAGGCTTCGGCGCCGACGATTTCGCCGGAGGCGATGTTCATGATGGGCTGGAAATCCAGCTCGAATTCGCGGCGCGACAGCGCGGCCCTGAGATCGATTTCGAGTGCCCGGCGTGCCCGCACCATCGCGTCCATGGCTGGTTCGAAGAAGCGGTACAGGTTGCGCCCTTCGCTCTTTGCCCGATAGAGCGCCATATCGGCATTTTTCAGCAAAGTGTCGGCGTCCTTGCCGTCATTCGGAAACAGCGCAATGCCGAGACTGATGCCGACACGCATGTCGTGTCTTTTGTCGCGAAACGGCTTTCCGATGATCTCGACGATGCGTTTGGCCAGCTTTTCCGCGTCGCCCGGGCTTTTGAGATTGAACTGGATGATGACGAATTCGTCGCCGCCGAAGCGGGAGACAACGTCCGTTTCATTGCGCAGGCACCGTTGCAGCCGTTCGGCCACGCATTTCAGCAGCCAGTCGCCGGAAGGATGGCCCCAAGTGTCGTTGACCGCCTTGAAGTGATCGAGGTCGAGCGAGAATATCGCCAGCGATCCGTCTCTCGTGTCGCTCAGGGCTTGGTCGAGCCGTTCGCGAAGCATCGAGCGATTGGGCAGGTTGGTCAGTGTGTCGTGGTGCGCAAGATGGGTCATGCGCTCTTCCACACGCCTGCGCTCGGTGACGTCGTCGAACGTCGCGACCCAGCCGCCGCCGCTCATCGGCCGCCGCGCAACCAGCAGCGTTCTGCCGTCAGCGAGATGGCGATGCGTTACGTGTGTTTTCCCCGCCCGCAGGCAGGCTTCGATTTGCGAGATTTCGCTGTCGGGGTCGAGCTTTGTATAAATGCCCAGTTCCAGCAGCCGCTTGAACGCATCATGGTGACTCATGCCAAGCGGGAAGTCGGCCGGCCTGACATGATAAAGTTCCAGGAAACGTTCGTTGCGCACGATCAGCTTGCCATCCGCATCGTACATCAAAAGGCCTTGCGACATGTTGGCAAGTGCCGCGTCGAAACGGCGGTGCTGCTCCTTCAACTCCTGCTCGGCGCGCCGTTGCTCGGTGATGTCCTCGTAGATCGATACCCAACCGCCTGACGCCAGCGGCCGGTGCGAAATGTTGACGATACGCCCGTCTGCAAGCGTTTCCTCATAGGTGGAAGGTTTTGCCTGGTCGATATAGGGCTTGCGGATGGCATAGAGTTGCTCAGCGCTTTGCGAGGCGATGCCGATATCCACGCTGTGCTGGAGGATGTCGAAAAACCGGATGCCGGGCCGCACCACTTCGGCGTCGAGGCGAAAGATGCTGATGTAGTTCCTGTTGCAGATGATCATCCGTTCATCGGCATCGAACATGCACAGGCCATGCGACATGTTCTCGACCGCTGCCGAAAAACGCTCGTTCTGTTCGCGCAGCTCGTCTTCAATAGGTTGCGGCTGACCAACGCCTTTGGCCCTCCGTAGGCGGACGGACGAAGCAGCCTTGATACCGGCAACGGGCATGAGGCAAGCCTATGGACCATGGTTAACCATGGCACTGTTGTCCCTGCCGGTTAATTTACCGTTTTCAGCCGGCTGGAACGGCAGTCTGGCGTCGCGACTTTTCGATCGCCGCAAAGCGTTTGAGAAAGGCATTCTGCGCCCAAGTCACCGAGCGCGGCGTGACGTCGAAGCGCTCGGCATTGAAGCCGCGCGGCCTGCCGAAGAACTCCGTCGCCTCTGCCGTCGAAAAACCCGCAAGCAGCGTTGCTTCGAAATAAGCGGCGATCTGATCCGCTCGCTTGATCTCCTTGCGCAGTCCCGCGTCGAGTTCGGCCGGCAGTGAAAAGCGCAGATGGATGGCGCGCTGCAGCCTGATCTCGCAATCCCTGTAGCTGCCGCCCATCACGGATTTGAACGGCGAGATCATGTCGCCGATGACATATTCCGGCGCGTCGTGCAGCAGCGCCGCCAACCGCGCGTCGGCGTCGGCATCCGGCATCAGCTCGCCGACAAGCGTTTCGACCAGCAGCGAATGCTGGGCGACCGAAAAGGCGTGATCGCCTCTGGTCTGGCCGTTCCAGCGTGCGACGCGGGCAAGGCCATGGGCAATATCGGAGATCTCGATGTCGAGCGGCGAGGGATCGAGCAGATCGAGCCGTCGGCCGGACAGCATGCGCTGCCAGGCGCGCGGCGGCGCCCCGGCGCGATCGGCAGCCATCAGGCGTCCTCCGCGCCGATGGCTTCCTGCGGAAAGCTGAATTTCGCCCAGGACGGGATAGCGAGCGACACGGCGACGTCCTCCGCCAGGATCGGCAGGCCGGCGTCGAGCGCTGCCTTGACCCGGTCGATGCGGGCAATGGCAAGGCCTGTCCTGGCCGCGGTCGAGCCAAGCGTGCCGACCGGTCGCCCCTCCACGGTCAACTCTGCGCGCGAAGTGGGCAGGGTGCGTTCGGCCGAGACAATCAACACCCGACGCCTGGCAGTGCCGCGATGCTGCATGCGCGAGACGACCTCCTGGCCGACGTAGCAGCCTTTCTTGAAGCCGATACCGCCGATCTGGTCGAGCAGCACGTCATGCGGAAAAGCGTCGCCGAGTTGGTAGTCCGCACCGCTTTCGGCAATGCCATGGGCGATGCGAAAGGCTTGCCATGCGGCAAGGTCGCCGCCATCTGCGGTGTCATCGTAGAAGCGCTTGACGGCAGTATCGACAAACCGCGCATCAGCAAACGGTGCTGATTCAAATTGCGAAGTGGCTGAATCGCTTCCCCATGCGACGGCCACAACCGGCTGATCCAGCTTGGCAATTTCGACCTTGGCGCGCAATTTGTAGAGCGTCAGCCGGCGCATGAAATCATCGGCGGTCTCGGTACGGCATTCAAGTCGGAAAGCATTTTCGCCGGCGCGCGAGATCAGGAAGTCGAAAAGGATCTTGCCTTGCGGCGTTAGCAGCGCACCGGGCTTTGCTTCGCTGCTGCCGAGCACGTCGAGGTCGGTGGTCAGGATGTTCTGTAAAAAGTGCTCGGCGTCCGGCCCGGACACGGAAACGAGTACGCGATCTCTGAGCGAGGCAAAGGGCATGGTGGGAAAACGAGCCTGATCTTGCAAAACTATCGGCCATTACGTAAGCCGCTGGCACTTCCCCCGCAAGAGACCGGATCCGTATGGCCCCCATCTACGATCTCATCCTGACAGGCGGCACCGTGGTCAATCACGACGGCCAGGGTTTTCGCGACGTCGGCATCAATGGTGGGCGCATCGCTGCCATCGGCGACCTCCGCGAGGCGTCGGCCGGTGAGACGATCGACTGCCGTGGGCTGCACATCCTGCCGGGCGTCGTCGACAGCCAGGTGCATTTCCGCGAGCCGGGCCTGGAGCACAAGGAAGATCTGGAGACGGGCTCGCGGGCAGCGGTGCTCGGCGGCGTCACCGCCGTCTTCGAGATGCCGAACACCAACCCGCTGACCACCAGTGAGGCAACCCTTGCCGACAAGGTGCGGCGTGCCACCGGCCGCATGCATTGCGACTTTGCCTTCTGGGTCGGCGGGACCCGCGACAATGCAAAGGACGCTGGCGATCTCGAGCGGCTGCCTGGTGCGGCCGGCATAAAAGTTTTCATGGGCTCGTCCACCGGCGACCTGCTGGTCGAGGACGACGAAGGCGTTGCCTCGATCCTGAGGAACACACGCCGCCGCGCCGCCTTTCACTCCGAGGACGAGTTCCGGCTGCGCGAGCGGCTTGGCGAGCGCATCGCGGGCGATCCGTCCTCACATCCGGTGTGGCGCGACGAGATCGCTGCGTTGCGCTGCACCGAGCGCCTCGTGCGAATCGCGCGCCAGGCCCGCGCCCGGATCCATGTGCTGCACATCTCGACCGCCGAGGAGATAGGCTTCCTCGAACAGCACAAGGATGTCGCGACCTGCGAGGCGACGCCGCATCATCTGACGCTGAGCGCCGATGATTATGCGCAGTTGGGCACCCTGATCCAGATGAACCCGCCGGTGCGCGCCACGCGCCAACGCGACGGGGTCTGGCACGGCGTTGCGCAAGGCATCGTTGATGTGCTCGGCTCCGACCATGCGCCGCACACGCTGGCCGAGAAGGCAAAGCCTTATCCGGCGTCGCCGTCCGGCATGACCGGGGTGCAGACTTTGGTGCCGATCATGTTGGATCATGTCAACGCCGGCCGGCTGACGTTGCAGCGCTTTGTCGACCTGACTAGCCACGGCCCGCAGCGTATTTTCGGCATCGCCAGGAAAGGCCGCATTGCCGCCGGCTACGATGCCGATCTGACCATCGTCGATCTGAAGCGCCGCGAGACCATCGCCAACGCCCAGCAAGGCTCCAAGGCCGGCTGGACGCCTTATGACGGCAGGCAGGTGACCGGCTGGCCGGTCGGCACCATCGTGCGCGGCCGGCGCGTGATGTGGGAAGGCGAGATCGTCACGCCGGGCCAGGGTAGGGCGGTGGAGTTTTCCGAGGCGTTGGCGGGCTAAGCTCCTGTCTCCAAGAGACCATGCTTAGCCACTCAATCGCCGGCGACGAAGAACGTCCATTGTCCGGTCGGCGTGATGCCGACGCGGTAGAAAATGTAGGCACCGAACTGCTTCATGTCGTCATAGTCGCTGGCGGTGACGATCTTGAACAGCTCGACCCGTTGTCTGGCGTCGAGCTTGTCCAGCGGCAGGGCGAAGAAATAGGGCCAGACATAGAGATCCTGCGGCGTGCCGGCATCGACATGGACAAAACCGGCACTGAGCACTTCTTCCAGGATGGCGAGGATCTCCTGGCCTTCCGTATCGCCCGAAAGGCCCTTCAGGAAGGCGATCGGGTCGCCCTCGATGTCGCCCAGCGACAATTGGGTCATCATGTCTCCCGTGCCGATCAGCGGCCGAAGTTTTTCGATGTCGCCGCTTTTGCACGCCTCGACGATCAGATCGTGCATGCGCCTGACCGGTTCCGGCAACTTGGCCAGGTCGTAGACGACTTCGGGCACGGGCGCGTCCGGATCGACATGCGGATTGGCCATGCCGCCATCGTTGGCCGGCCCTTTCGGTTCGGTTTGTTCCGGCTCGTCGGATGGCGTCGGCTGGCTGGTCGGTGGTGGCGTCGTGCCGAGCGGGCCGGGCATCGGCACGGTACTTCCGGGCGGCGACATGTCACCGTCGGGTGGCGGCGTGACCGGTGAGGGAAGGTCTTCGCGCTTGATCTCGCTGAGGGCTTGAGAGGGACTGCTCGCAAGAAACAGTGCAAGGGGAATCGTGGCGCAGGAAGCAGTAAGCCAAATGCTGAGGACCAGGCCGCGCGGCTTGCCTGATATCGAAAAATTCACCGCCTGCTACTCCCTGGTTCCAGCCCATCCATGTGCCCGGACATGATGTCCGGCGGCGCGCCGTCGTCAAAGAACCGGGGTCAGTGCCGCAGTCTTTCGGGCTCGAAGGCCCCGGCAATCACCTTTTCACGCATGCGATCGAGCAGGGCAAGCGCCGAGGTCTCGCCATTGGTGCGCAGCATTTCGCCGAATGCCGTTTCGAGGGCTGCCTCGGCGATGATTTCCGGCTCGATCCCGGCCGACAATCCTTCTGCCCAGGCTTCGCTGTGGCTTTCCACGGCGGTCAGGCGCTTTTCTTCCCTGACCAGCGCGTCGATGTCGTTGACGCCATGTTCCATTGCGATTTCCACCCTTTCAAGCGGTGATCCGTTGGACAGGGATCAAGCTTGAGTTGTCCCTTTTACACGCAGGCGCAGTAAGTATTTGTAAATACGACATTTTTTTGGTCGTCTTCTACAATTCCGTCGCGTCCAGCAAACCTGCGTCCGATCCGTTTCAAACTTAGCCGATTAGGCCGGCCAAGGGGACGGAAACCTTCAGTTTGAGTTAATTTCACATTCGCGCGCTAACGTTTCGTTAACATAGTTGCAAAAGTGCAACATCAGGTTTGCACCAAGACCTCACCCGAGGCAAGCGGAGAAGTGTCGAACGCGTCCGCCGCCCACAGCGCCGCGGTTGATGCCGGTTTGCCGGAACGGCAGCTGCCGTCGTCAGTTTCCGTAGCGCGAAGCGATGTCGCGAGACAGCGTCTCGCCTTCCTTCATGTAGCGGCTGATGGCTTCCGTGGCCGAGGCGGTGCATTGCGTATAAGTACCGCCGAACGACCGGTAGCCGCGGTTGAAGCTGGCGATGAAGCGGGCGCGCCGCTCCGGGTTCGGATTTTCCGATGCGATCAGTTTTTCCATCTCGGCTCGCCACCGATCGCCCTTCTCGCCACACAGATTACGCAGGAAATGCAGCGAGCCAAGCACTTCCGCCAGCCGCATCAGACCAGGCTCGAACGGTGCTTCGGCAGCAATCGCCGGGCGCGCACCGACAACCACGCTGGCGGCGAGGCATGCGGCGAGAAACGAAGACGTGCGGCTCATGAGTCCTTGTGCTGAAACAATTTGTCGCCTGCAAGGCGATTCTCTGGCTCAGGTCTCGCCGTCTTTGTTGGGACCGAGTAGATCGTCCGCAATTTCAAACACCGCATCGGCGAGCGGCATCGCTGTCATTTCGGCCAGCGTATAGAAAGCCGCGGTTTCGGCGTCGTCGCTGGCCACCGCCTCGCCGCCAGCATAATTGGCCCCAAACACCGTCAGCCAGTAGTCGACCGGATGCCCGTCGCCGCTGCCGTCGATGTGGATTTCCCGCAGCGGCTGGTAGCTGCGCGCCTGCAATCCGGTCTCTTCCAGCAATTCGCGCCGTGCTGCCTGTTCCAGCGTCTCGCCGGCTTCGACCTTGCCGCCGGGAAAGGCATGGAGGCCTTGCGAGGGCGGCCTGGCCCGCTTGACCAGCAGCACCGTGTTCTCGCGCACGACGCAGACCGAGACTGCCGGAATGATCTTGCGTGCTTCCATGGGCTTCGGATCGCTCGATTGGCATAGCCCGTTGTGGACCGGCCGTCGGCGAACAGCTTTAGCGGTTGCGAAAGGCGGGTTCCATGGCCACTTTCACATGCCACCAATTCGAGAGCTGAATTCATGTGCGGACGCTTTGCCTTGACCGCCACTCCGGACCAGACCGCCGCCTTTCTCAGCCTGGCGGAACTTGAGGAGTTTCCGGCCCGCTACAACATCGCGCCGACGCAGCCGGTGCTGATGGCGCTCGCCGGATTGCCGCAGGCGCCGGGCTCGAACCTGCCCGACCGCCGCTCGATGCTGGTGCGCTGGGGCCTGATCCCGGCCTGGGTCAAGGATACGCGTAACTTCCCGCTGCTGTTCAACGCGCGTTCTGAGGGGGCTTCGGAAAAGGCGTCGTTTCGCGCTGCCATGCGCCATCGCCGCGCCCTGGTACCGGCTTCGGGATTCTACGAATGGCACCAAACCGGTGGCAGAAGAGGGCAGCCCTATTGGGTGCGACCAAGGCGTGGCGGGCTTGTCGCCTTCGCCGGGCTGATTGAGACCTATGCCGAGCCGGGCGGCTCGGAAATGGACACCGGCGCCATTCTGACCGCCCACGCCAATGCCGATACTGCCCATATCCACGACCGCATCCCGGTGGTGATCCATCCCGAAGATTTCGCGCGCTGGCTGGATTGCAGCACGCTCGAGCCGCGCGATGTGGCCCATCTGCTGAGACCCGCCCAGCCCGATTTCTTCGAAGCGATCCCGGTTTCCGACCTCGTCAACAAGGTCGCCAATACCGGGCCGGAGATTCAGGAGAAGGGCGTCGTCGAGCCTGAGCCTGAGAAGGTCAGGCGCCAGAAGTCCGGCGCGAACGACAGTCAGATGAATTTATTTTAGCAAAAGCTACTATTGCTGGTGCGCCGTGAGCGCCTCAATCTTCCCGACGGCATTCTCAGGCAGCGCGCGGCGAAACGATCTTCTGCGCCGGCTTCTTCTTCTTCGCGGTGTGCAGAAGAGCTGCGACGATTGCTGCCGGGCCGATCGCCCGGTAGTGGCTGGCGAGCGCCGGTTGCTTGGCGCGGTTGGATTCTTGCTTAGGCATTGTTCTCTTCCCTGGTAACGTCTTCATGTCTGCGTTTGCTGGCCGAATCCGACCAAATCGTGACGCTTGCTGATCTAGCCGGCGAATGTTTCATCACAGTGCCGACCTGTTTAATAAAATGTTTCAGTGGCTCAATTCCTGTGAGCCAACGATATTTTTGGCGAAGGTAGCGACTTGACGGCAACACCGGGCAAGGCGATAAAGCCGGCCATGAAAACGTCTTTCGCCATTTGTGGCATTTGCATTATCGGCTAGCCTCGCGCTGGTCCTGGACGTTTTCGCCTCATCTCCTCCCAGATTGGACAAACGCCCCGGCCAGCAGGCTGGACCCCGATTTGCGCCTCGGCGTAACCGACTCCATCCAGAGCACGATCCCAAAAGATCATGCCAAAGTAACGCACCGGGAACGCACGTATGTCTGACGCATCGAAGAGCCTGCGCCTCTACAACACGCTAACGCGGAGCAAGGAGGATTTCTTCCCGATCGATCCGCGCAACGTGCGCATGTATGTCTGCGGCCCGACGGTCTACGACTTCGCCCATATCGGCAATGCGCGGCCGGTGATCGTCTTCGACGTGCTGTTCCGTTTGCTGCGCCATCTCTACGGGCAAGCGCACGTCACTTACGTCCGCAACATTACGGACGTCGACGACAAGATAAACGCCCGCGCACTGCGCGATTTCGGCGGCGAGATTGCCTCTGGCAGGCTGTCGCTGAACGAAGCGATCAGGCGGGTCACCGAAAAGACCGCCGGTCAGTTCCACAAGGACGTGGCGGCGCTCGGTTGCCTGGAGCCGACGGTCGAGCCGCGCGCCACCGAGTTCGTCGAGCCCAGGCCCGACGGCAAGGTCGACATGATCTTCTTGATTCAGCGCTTGATCGAACGCGGCCATGCCTATGTCGCGGCTGGAGAAGTCCTGTTCGACACCGCTTCCATGCCGGATTACGGGCAGTTGTCGAAGCGCAATCTCGACGAGCAGCAGGCAGGCGCCCGCGTCGCCGTCGATGCGCACAAGAAGAACCCGCAGGATTTCGTGCTGTGGAAATTGTCTTCGCCCGAGGAGCCGGGCTGGGACAGCCCGTGGGGCAGGGGTCGGCCAGGCTGGCACATCGAGTGCTCGGCGATGTCGGCCGCCTATCTCGGCGAGGTGTTCGACATCCATGGCGGTGGTCTCGACCTGATCTTTCCGCACCACGAGAACGAGATCGCGCAGTCGCGTTGCGCCCACGGCACCGAAACGATGGCCAAGGTGTGGATGCACAACGGTTTCCTGCAGGTCGAGGGCCAGAAGATGTCCAAGAGCCTGGGCAATTTCTATTCGATCACCGAATTGTTGGAGACGGAGACTTTTGGCGGCCGCAAATGGCCTGGCGAGGTGCTCAGGCTGGCGATGCTGATGACGCATTATCGCGAGCCGATCGACTTTTCCGTACGCAAGCTGGAAGAGGCTCTGAAGATCGCAAACGATCTCATAACGCTCGGTTCCCAATATCCTAACGGCGTTCGAGATACAGAGTTTTTACGGGTTTTGGGCGACGACTTAAATACGACCGAGGCAATCAAATATATCCAAACGTTACGGAACAAAATTGTCCACGACGTTGAAGGCGCCTTTGGATCAAGGCTACGGTTCTGCCTCGATGTACTCGGCTTCGAACATCAATCTATCCAGTCCTGGACTAGTAAGAGAGCTGCTAGCGCAGGTGTGGATATCGAGCAGCTTAGGGAGACAATCAACGACAGAATCGCCAAACGCCTCGCGCTGATCGCCGCCAAGAAATGGGCCGAGGCCGACCGCATCCGCGACGAGTTGCTGACGCAAGGCATCCAGTTGAAGGACGGCAAGGACCCCGTCACCGGCGAACGCATCACCACCTGGGAGGTAAAAAGATGATCGATCATCTCGGCATCACCGTTTCGGATTTCGACGCGTCGAAGGCTTTTTACGACAAGGCGATGGCGCCGCTCGGCGCCTCGCTGCTCTACATGGTGCCGCAGGAATATACCGGCGGCGCCAAGGTCGGCGGCTACGGCCGCGACCGGCCGGTGTTTTGGCTGCATGCCGGCAAGGACAAGCCGAAGGATCATCAGCATGTCGCCTTCACCGCTCGCAGCCGCGCCGAGGTCGATGCCTTTCACGCCGCGGCGATTGCCGCCGGCGGCAAGGACAATGGCGGGCCGGGCCTGCGCCCGCACTACCATCCGAACTATTATGGCGCCTTTGTTTTCGATCCCGACGGCAACAATGTCGAGGCGGTTTGCCATGCCCCGGAGTAGTGCGCGATGAGCCTCGACAACAGACCGGTCTATACAGGCGGCTGCCAGTGCGGCGCGGTGCGCTTCCGCGTCGAAGGAGCGCTCGGCGATGCTTCCGTCTGCCATTGCCGCATGTGCCAGAAGGCGAGCGGCAATTTCTACCTGCCGCTGGTCTCGGTGCGCGGCGCAAGGCTGGACTGGACGCGCGGTGAGCCCAAACGCTTCCGCTCGTCCAACGCGGCTTTGCGCGGTTTCTGCGCCGAATGCGGCACGCCGCTGACCTTCGAAGCGCCCGACGGGGTGGCCCTCGCCATCGCCACATTCGACCACCCCGACGAGATCGCCCCGACCATCCAATGGGGTGTCGAAGCCAAGCTCCCGTACGTGGATCACGTCCACGAATTGCCAGGTGAGGAAACGATGGCCGACGTCTCGTCGGCCTCCTATCTCGCCGATCTCGTCTCCTACCAACATCCCGACCACAACACCGAACAATGGCCGCCGGAGGAAAAATCATGACCGAAACCGTTCGTACCGGCGGCTGCCAGTGCGGCGCCGTGCGCTTTCGCATCCACGGGGCGCTCGGCCGCCCGTCCATTTGTCATTGCCGCATGTGCCAGAAACAGTTCGGGTCGTTTTTCGGCGCGCTGGTGACAGTGCCGAGCGACGGCGTCGAATGGGTGCGCGAGGAGCCGAGTTACTTTCAGTCGTCGGTCAACATCGATCGCGGCTTCTGCGCCCGCTGCGGCACACCGCTGACCTACCGCCAGCCCGGCGCGCTGGAGATCGCCATCGGCGCCTTCGACGACCGTTCCGATCTGGCGCCGCAGATCCAGGTTAACTACGCCGCCAGGCTGCCTTGGGTCGAGACGATCTTCGACGCGCCGATCCATGACGACCCGGATTTCTACGCGCGACAGGAATCCATCATCTCCTTCCAGCATCCAGATCACGAGACGGCCAACTGGCCGCAGCAGGGCCTGAAATTATGAGCAGCGAATTCCGTACCCTCTATCCCGAGATCGAGGCTTTCGAGTCCGGCATGCTCGACGTTGGCGATGGCCATCAGGTCTATTGGGAGCGCTCCGGCACCAGAGGGGCCAAGCCGGCTGTCTTCCTGCACGGCGGGCCGGGCGGCACCATTTCGCCAAAGCACCGGCGGCTGTTCGATCCGAAGCTGTACGATGTCATCCTGTTCGACCAGCGCGGCTGCGGAAAATCGACGCCCAATGCCTCGCTTGAAGCCAACACCACCTGGCACCTGGTCGCCGACATCGAGCGCCTGCGAAAAATGTGCGGCTTCGACAAATGGCTGGTGTTCGGCGGTTCGTGGGGTTCGACGCTGGCGCTGGCCTATGCCGAGACCCACCCCGAGCGGGTCAGCGAACTGGTCGTGCGCGGTATCTACACGCTGACCCGCGCCGAACTCGAATGGTACTACCAGTTCGGCGTGTCGGAGATGTTCCCCGACAAGTGGGAGCGGTTTCTGGCGCCGATCCCGGAGGCCGAGCGCGGCGACATGATGGCCGCCTACCGCAAACGGCTGGTCGGCAGCGATCCTGTGGCGCAGGTCGAGGCCGCCCGCGCCTGGAGCCTGTGGGAGGGCGAGACGATCACACTGCTGCCGGAACCGGAAACCAGCGGTCCCTTCGGCCAGGATGATTATGCCCTGGCTTTCGCCCGCATCGAGAACCACTATTTCGTCCATGCCGGCTGGCTGGAAGAGGGACAGCTGCTGCGCGATGCATGGAAGCTTAAGGATATCCCGGGTACCATCGTTCACGGCCGCTACGACATGCCGTGCCCGGCGCGTTACGCCTGGGCGCTGCACAAGGCGTGGCCGAAAGCGGATTTCCATCTGATCGAAGGCGCCGGCCACGCCTATTCGGAGCCGGGCATCCTCGACAGGCTGATCCGCGCAACGGACATGTTTGCCGGGAAATGACCATGGCTCGCGAGCGCCTTTATCTGTTCGACACCACGCTGCGCGATGGTCAGCAGACGCCGGGTGTCGACTTCTCCGTCGAGGACAAGATCGCCATCGCCAAGCTGCTCGACGAGTTCGGCATCGACTACGTCGAGGGTGGCTACCCCGGCGCCAATCCAACCGACACCGCCTTCTTTGCCGAGCGTCGCACGGCCGATGCCAAGTTCGTTGCCTTTGGCATGACCAAACGGGCAGGAGTGTCGATCTCGAACGATCCTGGGCTTGCCGCGCTGGTCCAGTCGAAGTCGGACGCCATCTGTTTCGTCGCCAAGAGTTGGGACTACCATGTCCGCGTCGCGCTCGGCTGCACCAATGAGGAGAACCTCGAGGCGCTCAAGGCCTCGGTCGAGGCGGCGCTCACTACCGGCAAGGAGGCGATGGTCGACTGCGAGCATTTCTTCGACGGCTTCAAGGCCAACCCCGATTATGCGCTGGCCTGCGCCAGGACGGCCTACGATGCCGGCGCGCGCTGGGTGGTGCTGTGCGACACCAATGGCGGCACGCAGCCCTCCGAGGTGCGCGTCATCGTCGAAAAGGTGATCGCGGCCGGCATACCGGGCGACCATCTCGGCATCCACGCCCATGACGACACCGGCCAGGCGGTGGCGAATTCGCTTGCCGCCGTGGAGGCCGGCGTGCGCCAGATCCAAGGCACGCTGAACGGCATCGGCGAGCGCTGCGGCAACGCCAACCTGATCTCGATCGTGCCGACACTGGCGTTGAAGCCGGCCTTTTCGGGCCGCTTTGCAACCGGCATTTCGGCAGAGGCGTTGACCGGTATATCGCGCCTATCCCGCGCCTTCGACGAGTTGCTGAACCGCGCGCCCGAAGCGCAAGCGCCCTATGTCGGCGCCTCCGCTTTCGCCACCAAGGCCGGCATCCATGCCTCGGCGCTGGCCAAGGAGCCGGCGACCTACGAGCATGTGCCGCCAGAGACTGTCGGCAACCGCCGCCGCGTCATGGTTTCGGACCAAGGTGGCAAGGCCAATTTCCTGGCCGAGCTGAAGCGGCGCGGCATCGACATGCCCCGGGATGACCATCGCCTCGACGCGCTGATCGCTGTAGTCAAGGAACGTGAGGCGGAGGGCTACGCCTACGAAGGCGCCGACGCCAGCTTCGAGCTTCTGGCGCGCAAGATGCTGCATGGCCTGCCGGAATTCTTCCGCGTCACTTCGTTCCGCTGCATGGTCGAGCGCCGCTTCGACGCCAACGGCCAGCTGAAGACGGTCTCGGAGGCGATCGTGAAAGTGCTGGTCGAGGGCGAGGAGAAGATGTCGGTCGCCGAAGGCCATGGCCCGGTCAACGCGCTCGACATTGCGCTGCGCAAGGATCTCGGCAAATTCCAGAGCGAAATCGCCGATCTCGAGCTGGCCGACTTCAAGGTGCGTATCCTCAATGGCGGCACCGAGGCGATCACCCGCGTGCTGATCGAATCGCATGACGGCACCGGCGCGCGCTGGTGGACGGTCGGCGTCTCCGAAAACATCATCGACGCTTCGTTCCAGGCGTTGATGGATTCGATCGTCTACAAGCTGATGAAGAACCGCGACATGGCGGGATTGGCAGCGGCGGAGTGAGGAAATGGGCTTCTCGATAAGCTGGCTGGGCTTTCGTGGTTACGGAATAAAAGAGGCTGCGGCCTTGTTCGGGCGCGAGATTGGCGATCCATCGGAGATTTTCGAAGCACCGGTGAATGCCCATGCCAGCAAAAAGAACTGGGCGATCATCGTTCTCGATCCCTGCAGCTTTCCGAACCCGCCTCAGCAATATCTGGCCGCGATCTCGCAAGGGCGAGAAGTCATTATCGCGCACGTAGAAGAACATGTCATGTTTGCACGCGCCGAATTCTGGCGTGACGGAAGGAACATCTGGAAAGTCTGGCATAGCGGAGACAAGACCGTTAGGGACCTGCATGTCACGGGTGATCTACCCGCGTCGTTCGAAGCGCTGAAGCGGCAGTGTTTTTCAAAACAAGATCAACAAGATACCGAAGGTGCCGAGGTCGATCTTGTTTTTGACCTTCCCCTCGATCTCGCGGCGGAGCTGACGGGCTTCAGACACGATGAAGGCACGCCCGACAGTGTCTTTTTCGAACTCAAGGAAAAGCCTGCTCAGCGTTGAGAGATCGTTTTGTGCTGGGGTAGGACCGCGGCACTCACTCTCGCATGCAGCGGCAATTGTCGAAATCGACAGTTGCGTTGAACCATCAGCGAGACTCCATTGATCCATCAGCAATTTGCGATGGTTTTGGGCAAGCCGCTGGCGCATAGCCTTGGGCCATGGCTACCCAAGCACTTCAAATCGAGCCCGATACCAAAGCTCGTCGCGGCTTCCTGCTGGCGCTCGGTGCCTACCTGCTTTGGGGGCTGCTGCCCTTCTACATGAAGGCTGTCGCGCATCTGCCGCTGGCCGAAGTCATTGCCCACCGCATCGTCTGGTCGGTGCCGATCGCGGCCGCTGTCCTGGTCTGGGCCGGCCGCACTGCCGATTTCAAAGCGGCAGTTCGTTCGCCGCGCATCATTTCGATGGCGGTGCTGACGGCGGCGCTGATCTCGGTCAACTGGGGCATCTATGTTTGGGCGATCGCGGTCGACCGCACCATCGAGACCGCGCTCGGCTATTACATCAACCCGCTGGTCAGCGTCGTTGTCGGCGCGCTGCTCCTCGGCGAGCGGCTCGACCGCCTGCAGATCGCGGCGGTGGTGCTGGCGACAATCGCGGTCGCGGTGCTGACCATCGACGCCGGCAAGCTGCCCTGGGTATCGCTGGTGCTGGCCTTTTCCTTTGCCGCCTATGGCTTCTTCCGCAAGACGCTGCCAATCGGCCCGAGCCAGGGCTTCCTGCTTGAAGTGCTGCTGCTGTCGGTGCCGGCACTCGGCTACATCATCTTCCTGATCGCCACAGGACAGGATCATTTCGTCTCCAGCTCGCTGAACGACACCGCGTTGCTGATCGGCTGCGGTCCGGTCACCGCCGTGCCTCTGCTGTTGTTTGCGTTCGGCGCCAGGCTGCTGCGCCTCTCCACCATCGGCATCATGCAATATATCGCGCCGACGATCGTCTTTTTGATCGCGGTGCTGATTTTCGGCGAACCCTTCGGCAGTGTTCAGGCCATAGCCTTCGGGCTGATCTGGGCGGCACTGGCGATGTACTCCTGGTCGATGTTTTCTTCGGCGCGCAAGACCGTTTCCGCATCAGCTCGAGCCGCATAACGAAGAAAGGCGGCTGGCCGGTCTTAATGCCGGCAGCCGCGTCTTTCACGAGCGCTCAGCGCTTCGGCCCGAAGCCGGGATATGGCTGCAGCGGCACGACGGCGGCAATAGCCATCATGCCGGCCTTGACCAGCGGCAAAGTTGCAAGATGGTGGCGCACGTCGGCATCGCTGCCGGCTTCGAACATCATGCCGCTGCCGGGAATGTCGCCCCGATTCCACACCTGACGCACGGCGCCTTCGGCATAGAGCGTGCGGCGCTGCTCGGCCTCGCCAAGCAGCAGCGGCGCGAAATCGGCGTCGGTGAACTTTTCGGTGTTGCGCGCTAGAAGGGCAAAGAACTGCATCGGAATCTCCTGATGTTGGCCGTTGGAATGGCGGAAATATTCGCTTCTGCTGGCCAGACAGTCCAAGACTGATTAGGCTAAATTTGAGACCTCACGGGACTTGAGCATCGAAGCAACAATGTTCGACCTGCGCCAGCTCCGCTATTTCATCACGGTGGCCGAAACCGGCAACGTCGGGCGTGCCGCCGAATTGCTGCACATCTCGCAGTCGCCGCTCAGCCGTCAGATCATTCAGCTGGAGGAGCAGCTGGGCGTCGCACTGTTCGAGAGGGCGAGGCAGCGTGTTCATCTCAATGCCGAGGGCCGCGCTTTTCTTGCCGAGGCGCGTGCGCTGCTGGCCCATGCAAGACGGCTCGAGGAACTCGGCCGCAATCTCGCCAGCGGTACGGTCGGTCGTCTCGCCATCGGTTATGTGGAAGGTGCGGTCCATGCCGGGCTTGTCGCTCGGATGCTGCGCCAGTTTCGCCGCGACCGGCCCGAATTTCATCTTCAACTGAAGGGTCAGCGTTCCGCCGCCCAGATCGAAGCGCTGCGCGAACGATCGCTCGATCTGGGCCTCGTCTACACGCCTCCTCCTGCCGACGATCCCGACATCGCCGCCATGCTCATTATGCGCGAGCCGCTGGTTCTGGCGATGCCGGAAGGCGATCCATTGGCAGAAATCGCGGAGATACTGCCGCAGCAACTGGACGGACGCACCTGGATCACGGTGGTGCGCCAGCCTGACGACACCAACCGCAGCCAATTTCTCGCCGCCTGCGCGAAGGCGGGCTTCCTGCCCGACATTGCCTATGAGACGACCGATCCGTTGACGTCGTTGGGCCTGGTCAGCGCCGGGCTTGGGCTGGCGACGGTGCAGGCCAGCCTGCGGAGTGCCGCGCCGCCTCAGACCGTGTTTCGCGATCTGCCGTGGTTTGGACGCACCGTCTCGATCCATCTCGCCTGGCGGCGTCAGGACAAGCGTGCGGTCATCGGAGACTTGAGGAAGGCAGTAGGCAAGGAGTGAATAGTGAATAGTGAATAGACAGGCGCCGGTTTGGAAAGTCTTCTACTTCACCATTCACCATTCACCATTCACCATTCACCATTCACCATTCACTCTACATCTTATCAATCACCGACTGCACGCCCTCCGTCGGTGCATCGACGGAGGATCCCGCCACCATGATAGCGGCGACGATTGCTTCCGGATCCTCGACCACCAGCGGCTTGACCCGTTGCGCCGTGTGGATGAAGCCCTCCGTTGCCATGTGGTCGAGCAACGCCAGCATCGGATCCCAGAACCCGCCGACGTTGCCGAAGACGATCGGCTTGCGGTGATGGCCGAGCTGTGCCCAAGTCATGATCTCGACGATCTCTTCGACGGTGCCGATGCCGCCGGGCAACGCCACAAAGGCGTCGGATTTCTCAAACATCCTGTGCTTGCGCTGGTGCATGTTGTCGGTGATGACGAGCTCGTCGAGCCGGTTAAGCGCGGTTTCGGTCGCCTCCCGGTTGATCAGAAAACGCGGAATTATGCCGGTTACCTTGCCACCGGCCTTTAATGCCCCTTCAGCGACGGCACCCATGATCCCTTTAGTGCCGCCGCCATAAATCAGACGCAGGCCGGACTTGGCGATCGAGCGGCCAAGCAGGTGTCCGGCCTTGATATAGGTCTCATCTCGGCCCGGGGACGAGCCGCAATAGACGCAGACAGATCGAATCGTGTTCATGTTATGATTGGTGATAGGGACTATAGGCATGGTCAAGCCCCGGGGCGGGCTTTTTCTTGTCGGCTTTGGCAAAACAGGCTAGACCGAAATTAGGTGGCTAAGGGGCAGGGAAACATGGCAATTAATCCATTGAAGGCGTTTTTGTTCGCGGCTGGCGGCTCTGTCGCAGCAGCGGGAACCGGCTATGTATCGGGCGCACTCGACCCGTATCTCAATTCTACCCGGCCTGCGGAGGTCGCGGCGCTGACGCCGCCGGCTTCGAAACCGGCCGCTCCGGCGACCGAGGCCCGGGTGCCGCCTGCGTCTGCCGCGTCCACCGATGCGGCAGCGCCTGCCGCGCCGGCCACAGCAGGTGCAATCGTGCCGACCTTCGACATCGTGCGCGTCGAAAGCAACGGCTCGATCGTCGTCGCCGGCAATGCGGCGCCCAACGCCAAGGTCGAGATTCTCAACGGTTCGGCTGTGCTCGGCTCGACGGTCGCCGGCCCTGACGGCGCCTTTGCCATTGTTCTCGACGATCCGTTGAAGCCCGGCGACTATACGATCACGCTGCGCTCTACAGCTGGCAATGTCGTGACCGCCTCGGCGCAGACCGCCGTCGTTTCGATCCCCCAGAATTCCACCGGCCAGGTGCTGGCAATGGTCGAGGAGCCGGGCAAGCCGTCCGAACTGCTCACTGTTCCGGCCCCTCAGGCGAAATCTGACGCCTCGCCGTCTGTCGGCGAACAGGCGGCCGTTCAGCCACCCGCCACGGGCACCGAATTGCCGGCTGCCGCAGCGCCGGCGCCAGCCGCCCCGGCGGCTGATGTTCCAGCAGCGTCTGCTCCTGCCGCGCCGGCCGCTGTTGAAGCCGCGCCGGCTACGGCAGCGCCCGCCACTCCCGCGGTGGAGCCGAAGATCGTCGTCGAAGCTGTCGAAATCGACGGCAACAAGATTTTCGTTGCCGGCGTCGCCGATCCCGGCCGCAAGGTGCGTGCGTATGCCAACGATATCCTGCTCGGTGACGCGAAGACCTCGCCCGACCGCCACTTCCTGGTCGAAGCGACACGCGACATCCCGGTCGGCACCTACACCATCCACGTCGATGCGCTCGATGCCGACGGCGTGACGGTGGTTGCCCGTGCGGCTGTGCCGTTCGAGCGCGAGCCTGGTGAGGCGGTTGCGGCCGTGGCGCCGGCCGAGCAGAAGCCTGCCGGGATAAAACCAGCCGAGCCGAATGCTCCGGCGACCGAAGGCGCACCGGCAACGGCCACCGAAACGCCCGCAACTGCCCCCACTCCTGCAACCGAGGCCCCGGCCGAAACGGCTGTCGCAACGCCTCCGGGCGAAACGCCCGAGACCGTGGCGCCAAAGCTCGAACATGCCGATGGCGCAGTCATCATCCGCCGCCATGACACGCTGTGGCGGATTTCGCGGCGGGTCTATGGCCAGGGCATGCGCTACTCGACCATCTATCTCGCCAACCAGGACCAGATCAGCAATCCGAACCGAATCTGGCCGGGGCAGGTGTTCAAGGTGCCGGAGAAATCGAAGGAAGGCGAGCCCGCCGATCTCAAGGCAATGGGCGACCAGATGACGACGGCGCCAGTCAAGGCCGAATAGCCGTTCTGCCCATCAGGATAGCTTGCGGCAGGGCCAGTCATCGTTTATCGCCGATGGACGATGACCGAATCCCCCCTCGTAACGGACCGAAGCCGCGCGGCAGATGAACGCGCGCCGGCCAACTGCACGCCGGCCAACTGCATGCCGGATAGCCGCGCTGTCGCTGTCCGGCTCGCGGCCCTTTCGCATCCAGCGCGGATCGAAATTCTCAAACACCTTTCCGCAAGCCGTTCCTGCTGCTGTCGCGAGGTCGTCGAACATCTCGACCTGGCGCAGTCCACCGTTTCCCAGCATTTGAAGATCCTGGTCGAGGCCGGGCTGATCCGCTTCGAGCCTGACCGCCAGCGCTCGCGCTATGAGCTCGACCGCGCCGCGCTCGCCGATGTTTCGGCATCGCTGGCCGCGCTGGTCGATTCCTGCTGCTCCGGCCGCTGAAATCATAAAGGTAAACAAGAATGGCCGAGAAAACCGTTTCCGCAGATTCCGGCTCGACCTTCAGAACGTTGCGCAATCTCTGGCCCTATATGTGGCCGGCCGACCGCGCCGACCTGAGGGCCCGAGTGGTATGGGCCACCGTACTGCTGGTTGTCGCCAAGCTGACCCTGGTGGCCGGACCCTATTTCTTCAAATGGGCGACCGACGCACTGGCCGGCGATAGCAAATCGCCGCCGCCGCTGCCGGCCCTGCTGCTGGCGCCGGTCATGCTGGTCGTCGCCTACAATGCCGTGCGGCTGGTGCAACTCGGCTTCAACCAGTTACGCGATGCCCTGTTTGCACGGGTCGGCCAGCATGCGGTGCGCCGGCTCGCCTTCCGCACCTTCGTGCACATGCACGAACTGTCGCTGCGCTTCCACCTCGAACGGCGCACCGGCGGACTGTCGCGCGTCATTGAGCGCGGCACCAAGGGCATCGAGACGATCGTCCGCTTCACCATGCTGGCGACGGCGCCGACAATCGTCGAATTCGCGCTCACCGCCGGCATCTTCGCCGTCACCTATGGCTGGCTATACGTCTTGGTGATCGCGGTCACGGTCTGGCTCTATGTCTGGTTCACCGTCAGGGCGAGCGATTGGCGTATTTCGATCCGCCGTGAGATGAACGAAAGCGACAATGAAGCCAGCACGAAGGCGATCGACTCGCTACTCAACTACGAAACAGTCAAATATTTCAATAACGAAACCATGGAGGCCGAGCGGTTCGACCGGTCCACGGCGCGCTACGAGTTGGCGGCGACCAGGACCTGGACCTCGCTTGGCTGGCTGAACTTCGGCCAAGGTGTGATCTTCGGTATCGGCATGACCGTCGTCATGGTGATGTCGGCGCTCGAGGTGAAGGCGGGCACACAGAGCGTCGGCGATTTCGTCTTCGTCAACGCCATGCTCATGCAGCTTTCGGTGCCGCTGAATTTCATCGGCATGATCTACCGCGAAATTCGCCAGGGCCTGACCGACATCGAAAACATGTTCGATCTGCTCGACGTCAAGCGTGAGATCGTCGATCGGCCGGGCGCCAAGCCGCTGGTCGTCGATGCCGGCAGGGTCGAGTTCCGCGACGTACATTTTTCCTACGACCCCAACCGCAAGATCCTGAAGGGCATCAGCTTCGAGGTGCCAGCCGGCAAGACGGTGGCCATCGTCGGCCCCTCCGGAGCCGGCAAGTCGACCATTTCGCGGCTTTTGTTTCGCTTCTACGACATCCAGCGCGGCAAGATTCTGATCGACGGCCAGGACATTCGCGACGTGACGCAGGAGAGCTTGCGCGCCGCCATCGGCATGGTGCCGCAGGACACGGTGCTGTTCAACGACACCATCGCCTACAACATCCGCTACGGCCGCGTCGGCGCCAGCGAGGAGGATGTGCGCAAGGCGGCAGAACTGGCCCAGATCGGACCGTTCATCGAGCGGCTGCCCGACGGCTATCGCTCAATGGTCGGCGAGCGCGGATTAAAACTGTCCGGCGGCGAGAAGCAGCGGGTGGCGATTGCCCGCACCATTTTGAAGGCACCGCCGATCCTGATGCTCGACGAGGCGACCTCGGCGCTGGACAGCCACACCGAGCAGGAGATCCAGGCGGCACTCGACCTGGTCAGCCAGGGCCGCACCACCCTCGTCATCGCCCATCGGCTGTCCACAGTGATTTCGGCCGACGAGATCATCGTCCTGCAGGATGGCCAGATCGCCGAGCGCGGCACCCATGTCGCCTTGATAGCCAAGCGCGGCCTTTATGCATCGATGTGGGACCGCCAGCGCGAGGCAAGCGAGGCCGAGGAGCGGCTGCGCATTGCCCGCGAAAGCGACGAGTTCGGCGTCGTCGTCCGCCGCCGCACCTCGGAGGTGAGCTGAAAATTCGTGCTTGACCTCAACTTAAGTTGAGATCGTAGGCCGTTTTGGATCGCAGCAAGATGCGTCGTTCAAAAACGGAGACAATCGATATGAATGGGATAAATCAGGCAGTTAGTGGCGGCAGTGTATTCCGGGTGGACAAGTTTGTCGTTCCGGCCAACGCCCGCGAGGAGATTCTTGCCAAGGTCCGGATGACGCATGAATTGCTGCGCCAGCAGCAAGGGTTCGTCCAGGATTTCCTGCTTGAGCAATTCTCGGGGCCGGGCGAGTTCAACCTCGTGACCATTGTCGAATGGGAAGGGCAGGCCGCCGTCGACAAGGTCGTGCCGATCATCAAGGCCGCGCATGAGCGCAGCGGCTTCAAGCCTCAGGAGACCATCGCGCGACTTGGCGTCAAGGCCGATATTGCCAACTATCAGCGGATTCCCGGGATGTAAGCTCTCTACGGCCAGCCGGCGCCCGGCGCGGTAGCGTCGACGCTGAGCACTTGGCCGGTACGGGCATCGCTGATCATATGTTCGAAGCCGCGCCATTCGGCTGCGACGATGAACAGCGTTTTTCCCTCGCTGCCGCCGAGCATGCAGGCAAAGCAGCCGCGGTCGACATCGACACTTTCGAGCATCGCGCCGCCCTCGCGCACCCGCACGCAATGCCGGTTGGGAACGTCGGCGTACCACGCCGCACCTTCGGCATCTAGGCAGATGCCATCGGGAAAACCGTTGCCGAGATTGGCCCAGACCCTGCGGTTGGAAAGGCCGCCATCGGCAGCGATGTCGAAGGCGGTCAGCCGGTTGGCGTGGGACTCGGCAACGACCAGCGTCTTGTTGTCAGGCGTCACCGCCATGCCATTGGCGAAGGCGAGGTTATCAGCCACCTGCTGAACCGAGCCATCAGGTGCGACCAGCACGATGGTGCCGGGGCCGAAATGCTGGCCGGGACCCGGAGCAGGCCCACCGCCATTGACGTATATGTTGCCGCGCCCATCGACCACGATCTCGTTCCACGGGCTCTTCGAGAGGTGTCTCAGATCGGCATGGGTGACCAGCCTCCCGTCTGCCTCCTGCCTGAGGACCACCCCTTCGCAGCCGGAGACGACAAGCAGCCGCCCGTCCGGAAGCCAGTCAATGGAATAGGGCAGGGTGGCCGGCACGGTGAGCGCGATCTCGCTGTTGCCCAGAGCGTCAACGGCGATGATCTGGCCTGTGCCCCAGTTGCAGAACCACAGCCGGCCATCGTGCCAGCGCGGCGACTCGCCGAAGGCCAAGCCGTTCATCACCACTTGCACTTGCCTAGCTGCTGATTTCTGCATGGGCCGAGAACCTCCGGGTTTGCGCCAATCGTCATGGCCGAAAGGCCGATGAGAGGCGCTGTCTTGCCAAGGACGGGCGAGAGTGCTGCGTTCCGACAATCGCAATGAACATTTTCCGGTTGATCACTTCGGCAGTCCGGATGCTACTAACGGCATCCTGAAACGGCGGCGACCGCCACCCCCCGAGCGCTCTCATTGTCGCGTTGCGACCGCGGGGTGTTTCCGCTATTGAGGCCGGACTTGGAACCAAGGTTGCCCTCATCCCATGAGCCTCGTTGATACGATCAAGAATGCGTTCGTTCCGATCCATCGCGAGGGTTATCCCTTTATCGCTGCGTTCGGCGCGGCGACGCTCTTTCTTGGCTACTTCTCCTCGACCCTGTTCTGGATCGGTCTCATCCTGACGGCCTGGTGCGCCTATTTCTTCCGCGATCCCGAGCGTGTCACGCCGATCGATGACCGGCTGGTTGTCAGCCCGGCCGACGGCATCGTCTCGGCGGTTGGCCCGGCCGTGCCGCCGCGCGAGCTTGGCCTCGGCGGCGGTGAAATGACCCGCATCTCGGTGTTCATGAACGTCTTTTCCTGCCACGTGAACCGCTCCCCGGTGCGCGGCCGCATTTCCAGGATCGAGCATCGGCCAGGAAAATTCCTCAACGCCGAACTCGACAAGGCAAGCACCGAGAACGAGCGCAACGGGCTGGTCATCGAAAGCCCCAATGGAACGGTCGCCGCGGTACAGATTGCCGGCCTGGTGGCGCGGCGCATCGTCTGCTGGGCCGAGCCCGGCGGCGCCATCGGCATCGGCGAGCGCTTCGGGCTGATCCGCTTTGGCTCGCGCGTCGATGTATTCCTGCCCTCGACCGCGACGCCGCGTGTCGCCGTCGGCCAGACCGCGGTTGGCGGTGAGACGGTGCTGGCGGAATTCGGCGGCGTTGCCGCAACGCCGCTCGTGCGGATCTCCTGACCGGTGGCCCCGCCGTTCAAGAAATTCGAGGCGCATGGCGGCGGTGGCCCGCGCATTCGCGAAATCCCGATGCGCATGGTGCTGCCCAATCTGGTCACGGTGCTCGCCATCTGCGCCGGCCTGTCCGGTATTCGCTTCGGCTTCGAGGGCCGCTTCGAGCCAGCGGTGGTGATGGTGCTGCTCGCGGCCTTCCTCGACGGTATCGACGGCCGTCTGGCGCGAATGCTGAAGGCGACTTCCAAATTCGGCGCCCAGATGGATTCGCTGGCCGATATCGTCAATTTCGGCGTGGCACCGGCGCTGGTGCTCTATGCCTTTCTGCTCGACAGGGCAGGTTCGCCGGGCTGGATCGCCGCGCTGCTGTTCACCATCGCCTGTGGGATGAGGCTTGCCCGTTTCAACGTGCTCGACGAAGAGCTCGACCGTCCGCAGTGGCAGACCGAATATTTCGTCGGCGTGCCGGCGCCGGCGGGTGCGGTGCTGGTGATGCTGCCGCTCTATCTGTTCTTCCTAAGGCTTGGGCTTGAACCCAGCCGCCTGGCAGCCTTCATTGCCACCGGCTTTACAATATTGGTGGCGTTCCTGCTGGTCAGCAGACTGCCCGTCTATTCCGGCAAGAGCGTCAGGATACCGGGCGACAGGGTGCTGCCGATCATCCTCGCAGTCGTCCTCTACGTCCTGCTTTTGATGACCTATCCCTGGTATACGCTGACGGCCTCGGTTGCCGGCTATCTGGTCTTCTTGCCGTTCAGCGTGCGCGCCTATTCGAGACGCGCCAAGCGCGAAGGCGAGAAGGTGCCGTCCTCGGATATTGGCTGACAGATTTGGTGCCAGTTCGCGTTGCGCCTGGCAGTGCATGATTCCGAAAAGGGTCGTCCGTTTAGACTCAGGACCGGCTCACACAGCGCGCGGCGCTGTGGAACGCACCTCAAAAACCCCGTTTTCGGAACTTGCTGGGCGGCTAGACCGTTTGTGTTTGGTAGGTCCGTCTGAGCGGCTGCTCGTGGTCAAGCTGCCGCATCGGGCGCAGAACCATCGGAAACGAGGAGAAATGGCTGTCATCCTCATCGGCGTGTTACTGACTGTCGCCGGCCTCGTCTATATGGCGGTTGCGGCCATCATGCGCGGGCGGCTCAGTGAACCGGCCGCTGTCTCCACCGCGCCGGACAGTCCGACGCCTAATCTCGCGACACCAGGTCCGACCCTGGAGCCGCGGCGGCGCGGGCTCCGTTTTCTCGGCCTGTCGCAGAACTGGCCGGGCTTGCTGATGATGGCCGTCGGCGCCATTCTGCTGTTGTCGGTGGTGGTCTTCTAATGCATTCGCGCAAAAGTGTGCAGCGGTTTTGCGATAACGGCATGCATAAAAGCAAGGATCTAAAGCGCGTCGCACAAGGCCGGTCGAACGCGACGCGCTTTAGAGTTCTCGACAGCAAACCTCAGGCGGCTGCGCTCAGTCCCAGCCTCTCGAGTGCCAGCTTTCTAGTCGAGACATAGTCGGTCTTGCCGGAGCCCAGTACAGGGATCTCCTCGACCTTGACGATGTCGTTCGGCACCATCAGTTCGGCCGCGCCGGCTTTTTTGCCAAATTCGCGCAATTCGTGGGGATCGGCATTGTCGGCGGTGGTGACCAGAACGAGGCGCTCGCCGCGCCGCTTGTCCGGCACCGCTACCACGGCGTGATGCTCTTCCGGCCACAGCGACTGCACCAGCATCTCGACCGCACCAAGCGATACCATCTCGCCGGCTATCTTGGCGAAGCGCTTGGCGCGGCCGCGAATGGTGATGAAGCCTTCGCGATCGACCGAAACGATATCGCCGGTGTCGTGCCAGCCTTCGAGCGGCTGCAGCTCGCCAGGCCGGTCGCCGGTCATGTAGCCCATCATCAGGTTCGGCCCGTCGAGCCACAGCCGGCCGGCGTCGCTGATGCCTTCGACCGGTTCGAGTTTCATGCGCATGGCCGGCAGCAGCCGCCCGACCGTTCCATCGCGGCCGTGGATGGCGGTGTTGACGGCAACCACTGGTGCGGCCTCGGTCAAGCCAAAACCTTCGATGATCTCGGCCTGGAAGCGCTCGCGGTAAACGCGGCGCGTCTCCGGCTTCACCGCCTCGGCACCGGCCACGACGAAGCGCAGGCTGGAAAAATCGCCGTCCTTGGCGGTGCGGGCATAGTTGGCGAGGAACGTGTCGGTGCCGAACATCACCGTCGGCCGGACCTTGCGCGCCACCTCCGGAATAAGTTTGTAGTGGAGCGGTGACGGGTAGAGGAACAGCTTTACTCCGGTGACCAGCGGCAGGATGGTGCCGCCGGTCAGCCCGAACGAGTGGAACACCGGCAGCACGTTGAGCAGGATATCGGCCGGCGAGATGGTGATGCGAGCTTCCGCCTGCATCGCATTGGCAAGAAGGTTCCGGTGCGACAGCACCACGGCCTTGGGCGTGCCTTCCGAGCCGGAGGTGAACAGGATCACCGCCGGCTTGGCTGCATCCTGGCGCTGCAACGGCCGGCGCCACAGCAAGCCGGCTGCGGCCTTGTCCAGCACGGTCACGCTTGCGCGGACATCCTCCAGCCACAGCAGTTTCGCCCCGCCCTTTTCCACCGCCTCGACGATGTCGGCGAGGTTGGCCTTTTCGACAAAGGCGCGTGAGGAGACCACGGTTCGGATCATCGCCGTGCGGACGGCGGCGGTGACGCTCGCCGGGCCGGCGGTATAGTTGATCATTGCTGCCACCCGCGCAGCCGACAAAAGTCCGACGAACGACAGCACGACGCCATTGGCGTTGGGCAGGAGCAGCCCAACCGCTTCGCCCGGCGCTGTTATTGCCTCGAACCGTCGGCCCAAAACCCTGGCGCCGATGAACACTTTCCGGTAGCTCAGGGGACCGCCAATGACGTCCTCGATTATTGGGTGCGAAGCGCCAACACGGTCGGCCGCATCGCGCATGGCGAGGAACAGCCCTCGGTCGAGATCACTGCCGAAAAGCCTGGCCTCGGCGAAGCGATCAAACAGCGCATTGGTGTTGGAGGCCTGATCTGGGTTCCGCGCCACCAGCTCGGCGATGGTCATCGGCTCCAGCGCGCTGATCGACAGCTGCGGAAACCAATGGCGCGGCGCCTTGTCCGCCGGCGTCAGCGAGGCCGGCAGGCTGCGTGCGCCGGCAACGAAGACCGGCACGATACGGGCATCGGCCTGCATGGCGATACGGGTGATGGCGCGAAACAACCGAAACGACTTGACGTCTGGCTCGACCGCATCCGGCAGGTAAACGGCGAGCCGGCCCTTGCCCTTCAGCACCCGCACCAATCTGCGGCTGACGAAGACATGCTCGGCGTTGAAGGCGATGGTGCGGCCGAGCTCGCGCCACGGCTCCAGCCACGGCGATCTGGCCGAAGCCTGGTCGAGGATGTGCAGCGTGTCCTCCGGCAGCAGCGACAGCATCAGCGCCGGCTCGATGCGTGACTGATGCCAGATGACATAGATGACCGGGGCCACCGACCTGCGCGCAATCTTGATGCGCTCGTCGCTGATCCGGTAGGCGAGCTTGAACGGCACGTAGAGCAGCGCCTGGCTCAAACGCAGGCCGAGGCGGAACTTCTCCACCACGCCGATCAGCAGCCAGGCCGCGACAAGACCCGCAAGCAGCGCCAGTGTCAGGATCATCGCCGCATCTCCCAACGATCTCACGTCACGGCTCTTCAGTGGCCGCTTCGGGTGAGAACCTAGCCGAAGTTGGATCAACGTCAATGCGGCTCCATTTTTCCTTCTTGATTCGGCTCGGCTGCCTATCGCAGCTACGCCGCTTTCATCCTTCCGCTGATGAAGCGGAATTCCTGCGTCTTGCCGCCAAAGCCATAGGCGGCTGCAGGCACTTCATGCACGAGGGCGTAGCTTTCCTCATGCACCTTACCCAGCAGCCGGCCGAATGCCGCGAAAATTGCCTGCAGATACGCCTCCAGTTCGAGCTTGGTGTTGGTGCCGTCGACAACCTTGATGTCGAGCCAGGCCGTGTTGGTGCCATGCTCGGCCAGCGACTTGCCGCCGGCGAACCAGTGCTCGGGGTCGTGATAGGAAATGGCAACAGCTGTGATCGTCGCGTCCTTGCGCAGATGCGTGGCCGTCAGTTCGGTCACTTCCTTGGCAATGGCGGCGGACAAAGCGGCATCGGGCTTGCCGGTAACGCTGACATTGATGATCGGCATATTTCTTCTCCTCGGTTTCAAGCGGCGCCTCTTCGCCGTCGAGAAAATCATGCCATCGTCCTTTGCTCAAAAAAATCGAATTGTTTTTGATAAACACTTTGATAGTATCGAATTATGCAGGTGTTCGATCCCGACCTCCTCAAGACTTTCCTCGCTTTCGTCGATGGCGGTTCCCTGGCGCGGGCCGCGTCGATCGTCAGTCGCTCGCCGTCCGCAGTGACCGCGCAGATGCAGCGGCTGGAGGATGTTGTCGGCGAACCGCTGCTGGTGCCGCAGGGGCGAGGGCGCGGCCTGACGCCGGCAGGCGAGGATCTGATCGTTCACGCGCGTCGCATCCTTGCCGCGCACCGCGAGGCGTGGCTGGCCCTCAAAGGCGCGCACGCCGACGGACGCGTCGCCATCGGCACCACGCAGGATTTCGCCGACAGCGGCTTGCCGCAGCTTCTCAGGGCTTTTGCTGTCAGCCATCCACGCGTCCGGATCGAACTGCGCGTCGGCCGTTCCGCCGAACTGGCGCAGGCTTTGCAGGCCGGCACCCTTGATCTGGCCATTGCCATGCGGCAGGTGCCGACACGGGACGAAGTCGGTGTGCTCAAGGAACCAATGATCTGGCTTTGCTCACAGACCGGGCTGGCCACCCGCCACGACGAACTGCCCTTGGCGCTGCTCGATCCCCATTGCGGGTTTCGCGAAGCGGCGACCAGCGCACTCGATGCGGCCGGCCGTCGCTACCGCATTGCTGCCGGCAGTGCCAGCCTTGCCGGCTTGCGCACGGCGGTGCACGCCGGCATCGCCTTGACGTTGAGGACGGCGCGCTTCGCTCATTCCGGCATCGTCGAGGCGCCGCGCGATCTTGATCTGCCGCCGGTGCCGGTCGCCGAATTCGCCGTCCGCTTGCGTGAGGATGCCGACCGGCCGGCGCAGGATCTGGCCGCGTTGTTCAGCGGCAACCTGGCCTTGGCCAATTGAGCCAGCAAAGAAAAAGCCGACCTTGCGGTCGGCTTCTGAGTAGGACGGGCCGAGGGGTTTGGGGGGACTTGGGGTGGCCCGTCGCAGCCATAATGCCTGAGCCCTATGATGGTTCCATGACTTTTCAAATTAATTTTCAGGACCGGATTTCTCGTGATCGGACCACCAACTCGCGCTCGGACGCGGCGAGGATTGGTCATGCATCCGCTGCGCGCTGCCTGGCCATCAGCCAGTCGCGGCCGGCGTGAGCGAACACCGCGCAAAGCACGATGGCGCCACCGACCATGCTGGCTACCGGCGGGATCTCCGCCAGGAACAGGAAGGCAAACAGGATCGCGAATGGCACTTCAGCTGAACCCAGCAATCCGGACTCGGCCGCCGGAATAAGCCGGGTGCCCTCCGTCCACAGGATCGAAGCCAGCGCGAACGAGGCGCCGAAGGTGGCTAGAAGCACAGCGTCCCTGGCCGAGACAGCCAGCGGATCGGCGACGAACCAGCCGAGCACGAACAGAAGGAATGCCGACACCGCACCTGCCCACACCACCGGCGTGTCGCGGAAGGCGCGCACCATGATCATGTAGAGCGCGCTGCCGATCGTCATCAGCAGCGCCAGCCCGTCGCCGAACAAATGGCCGGTGCCGAAGCCGGACCAGACCATGATTGCCACACCGCATAGTGACACAGCAGCGGCGGCAAGCGTCTGCAGCCGGAACGGCTCGCGGACCAACAGGAGGGCCAGCAGCGCGGTGACGAACGGGGCCGTGGCATAGATGATCGCGACATTGGCGACAAAGGTGAACTTGAACGCCGAGATAAAGGCGATGCTCGCGAGCGCGCCCTCGATCGCCAGCAGCCAGCCTCGCCAGCCGAGCCGCAAGCTGTCGCGACCGCCGGAGCGCTGGCGGCGCCATAGGACATAGAGGCTGATCAGGATCGATCCGACGAAGCCGCGCCAGCAGGTAATGGTCAGCGGGTCGGCATGGATCGATTTGGTCAGCACGCCGGTGAGGCCGAAAACGGCCGCCGATGCCGAGACCAGGATGATGCCGAGGGTACGCTCGCGGGCGCTTTCCACTGTGCATGGCATGTCCAGCGATCCCGTCATCTCACCAGCCTACGCTGCCCCTTCCTGACACCATAGTGTCAGCTTGAGGCGTCCTGCATCGAAAACAGCAGGTAGGCAGCCCCGGTGAACAGGATTCTGGCAAGAACCCGTTCGCGGGTTTCCACGATGGCGATATCGGCCATATGTCCGGCGGCCTTACGAATGTGTTGCGAGAGACGGTGTGAAGGCGTTGGATGCTCCCCGAATCGTCAGGCTATACGGGCGAAACCCTGCCAAGCGCTACGCCAGCGGGGACTTGCGTTTGGGCAGGCGGCATCGCCGTTAAGCAGCGAAGCCAGGCAACTATGGGAGAGAAACGAAATGGACGCGATCGCATTGAAGGCCATGCAGGCGCCGCTGAAGGTGGCCTATCGCGACGACGCCTCGCGCGCGCTGATTACTCTCCGCGCCAAAGGCTCGATCGACGACCAATCGATCGCCTGCAAGGTCGAGACAGGCAGGGCGATCGCCATTGCCGGGCTGCATCCGGCGACCGGCGGCACCGGGCTCGAACTCTGCTCCGGCGACATGCTGCTGGAGGCACTGGTGGCTTGCGCCGGCGTCACGCTGAAGGCGGTAGCGACGGCGCTGGAATTCAAGCTTGGGGCCGCCACGGTGGAAGCCGAAGGCGACCTAGACTTTCGCGGCACGCTTGGCGTGGCAAAGGATGCGCCGGTTGGCTTCCGCGCCATCCGGCTGACATTTGGCCTCGACACCGACGAGCCGCAGGAGCGCATCGATGCGCTGCTCAAGCTGACCGAGCGCTACTGCGTCGTGTTCCAGACCATCAGCCAGAAGCCGGAACTGACGGTAAGCGCGCGACGCTGACGATCTCCCCCTTGAGGGCCCTTGAGGGGGAGATGTCACCGAAGGCGACAGAGAGGGTTGTCTCGCGTGAAGCGCCAACCGCTGCAGCAGGCCGAGCCCGGTCGGACCAGCCCCCTCTGGCCTGTCGGCCATCTCCCCCTCAAGGGGGGAGATCACGCTGTCCTACTGCGCCGACGGCTCCTCGGCGTCGCCCTCGTCGGCGAAGGGCGAGGCGCTCGGCACGCACTGCACCGACCAACCGGCCGGCGTCGGTTGCTTCTGGTATTCGGTTATGGCGAAGGCGCACTGTTCGCGGGTGTCGAATGTGCTGGGCAGCACGACCATGCCGCCTTGCGGGCCGGCGATCACCAGATACCAGACTAACGCTACGCTCGGTGCCGCCATGAGTATTTCCTCGCTCTGCTTGTTTTGGGAGTCGCACGATCCTAGCAACTCCGGCCCAGGGGCGAAAGCTGGGCCAAAGCGCGGCGTTAAGCCACGGCATCACAGCCACGTGATGTCGGGTCGTTTTGGTTCAGTTCACCGCAAAACAATAGAACAGGCCGTCGCCGCCGGTGCCCTTCAGCGCTTGCTGGCTGCAGCCACCGCGTGACGCATGCGAGGAATTCCACGATTTGGCGGCTGCCGAGCCATCGAGGCCGGTACGATCGTGATGACCCATCATCGCCACACCTTCTGCTCCGCTCAGCGTCCAGTCGCCGCAGGTCTGGTCGGCAATTTTCGTGCCATCCGGCTTGGAGCCGGTCAACACGTCGTGCCGGTTGGGCGTGTCGCCGCGGCCGTTGACCATTTGGCCCTTTTCGTCGAGTGCCGTCTGTTTGGTGATGGCGTTGGCATCGCTATGCAGGGAAGCGACATCATCGGCGATCTTGACGCCCTTGGCGTTGAACCACGGGCCTTTGCCGATACGGTCGCGTGCATCGGTATCGCTGGTCGAGAGATAGGCGCGCCATGTCTTGCCGGTAACGCCCGCGGCTTCAGCCAGTGAACTACAATGGGCGTCGGCGCCGGCGAGACCGCCGAGATCGGCGCCTTTGCCGGAGCCGACGCTGGTGACGAAAAAGCTCATCGTTGCCTCCTGCGACGACGCGGCGCCGATCACTGCAAGCAGCGCGGTGGCAGTCAAGAGAAGCAGTCTCCGCATATGGTCCTCCGTTTCTCGAATTGTGGCACCCGAACAACGTTGGTGCCGGCGCAATTCTTCCGGCAAAATGCGATGTGTGGCTACTCCGGCTGCCGGTAGGCGACAAAGCGATTGTGCTTGGCCTGGAAGATCAGCCCGGTCTCCTTGAGCTTAGGGCTGGCCAGCGGCACGATACGCTTGGCGATCTCCGAAGGGTGCGGCAGTGTTTCAGGATCCTCGCCGGGTACGGCCTGCGCCCGCATCGCGGTGCGCGTTGCCCCGGGATCGGCGGCATTGACCCTGAGCGGCAGGTTTTCGGTCTCATGCGCCCATGAACGCGTCATGGCCTCGACCGCCGCCTTCGACGCCGCATAAGGCGCCCAGAAGGCGCGTGCGGAGTGGGCAAGGCTGGAGCTCAGCACGATAGCACGGCCGGCATCGGAAAGCCTGAGCAGCGGGTCGACCGAGCGGATCAGCCGCCATGTTGCGGTGACGTTGATGGTCATCACCTTCTCGAAGGTCTTGGCCTCGACATGGCCGATCGGGGCGATGACGCCGAGCACAGCGGCGTTGGCGACCAGTATGTCGAGCTTGCCCCAGCGCTCGTGGATGGCGCCGCCCAGCCGGTCGATCCCCGCCATGTCGGCAAGATCGAGCGGTACCAGCGTCGCCTGTCCGCCACCTGCCTTGATCTGGTCGTCGAGTTCTTCCAACCCGCCGACGGTGCGAGCAACCGCAATCACATGCGCACCGGCCGCGGCAAGCTCCCTGGCGATGAAATAGCCGATGCCGCGCGAGGCGCCGGTGACGACCGCAACGCGGCCGGAGAGATCAAGGCTCATACGATGGATTCCGACAGGCAAGGTGAAACCGCCGTGAGGGGCTAAGGGGAGGGAGACAAACGGACCGGCAAGGCCTACGACCCGCCGGCCGCTAACAGCGACAGCGTGCGCACATTGTCGGAGCCTTCGAAATCGGCAAGCCGGGTCGGATACTGGCCGGTGAAGCAGGCGTCGCAGAATTGCGGCTGCTCGTTGTCGCGGCCGACCTCGCCGACGGCGCGGTAGAGCCCGTCGATCGACAGGAAGCCGAGCGAATCGACGCGGATGAACTCGGCCATCTCCTCCACCGACATGCGCGACGCCAGCAGCTTCGATTTTTCCGGTGTGTCGACGCCGTAAAAGCAGGAGGCGCGCGTCGGCGGCGAAGCGATGCGCATATGCACTTCCTTGGCGCCGGCATCGCGCACCATCTGGACGATCTTCTGGCTGGTGGTGCCGCGCACGATCGAATCGTCCACCAGCACTACGCGCTTGCCTTCGATCATGCGGCGGTTGGCGTTGTGCTTGAGCTTGACACCCATGTGGCGGATCGAATCGCCGGGCTGGATGAAGGTGCGGCCAACATAGTGATTGCGGATAATGCCGAGCTCGAACGGAATGCCCGCGGCCTGCGAAAAGCCGATCGCCGCCGGCGTGCCCGAATCCGGCACCGGCACGACGATGTCGGCCTCGACCGGACTTTCCTGCGCCAGCTCGGCGCCGATGCGCTTGCGCACTTCATAGACGTTGCGGCCTTCGACCGACGAATCCGGCCGCGCGAAATAGACATATTCGAAAATGCAGAAGCGGGTCTTCTGCGGCTCGAACGGGAACAGGCTTTCGATGCCCTTGCTGGTGACGACGACCATTTCGCCGGGCTTCAGGTCGCGCACGAAACGCGCACCGATAATATCGAGCGCGCAGGTCTCGGAGGCGAGAATCCAGGCGCCGTCGAGATCGCCGAGCACCAGCGGGCGGATGCCGAGCGGGTCGCGGCACCCGATCATCTTCTTGGACGTCATCGCCACCAGCGAGAAGGCGCCTTCGACTTGGCGCACCGCATCGATGAAGCGCGAATTCAGGTCGCGCTCCTTGCTGGTGGCAACCAGGTGCAGGAGCGTTTCGGTGTCGGAGGTGGAAGAGAAGATGGCGCCTTGCTTCTGCAGGGCGCGCTGAACGGTCATGGCGTTGGTGAGATTGCCGTTATGGGCGACGGCAAAGCCGCCATCGGCAAGTTCGGCGAAGAAAGGCTGGATATTGCGCAGACCGGCGCCGCCGGTGGTGGCATAGCGTGTGTGGCCGATGGCACGGTTGCCTTGCAGGCTGTCGATGACACGCTGCTTAGTAAAGGTGTCGCCGATCAGGCCGACATGGCGTTCGACATGGAATTGGGTGCCGTCATAGGAAACGATGCCGGCCGCTTCCTGGCCTCGATGCTGCAACGCATGCAGACCGAGCGTTACGATGGCTGCGGCGTCCTGCCGGCCGAAAATGCCGAACACGCCGCATTCGTCGTGGAAATGGTCGTCGGCTTCGGCGGAAAGCACGTCGTCTGCGTCTGCCACTGAGGCTGCCATTGGGGCTCAAGCTCCGCTAAAGTCGCCATATAAGGTCATAGCGCATCGAAAGCAACGCACGTCGTGCGGCGTTCACATGATCGACAGTCTTGAGCCTCGCAAGTCTGTCGAAATCAGTTTGCCGGCGCCGGGTTTGCAGGTGCCGGCGTCGCGGGCGCATTGTCGGCCGGCGGCGCATCGCTGTCGTCGGGTGCCGGAGCGGTGGCGTCGTCGCCGGCGGCAGGGGCTTCCGCCGCGGGCGCGTCGGGGGCCAGAGGCGTCTCGGTGGCCGGCTGATTCGGATTGAGCTTGTTGAGGATGGCGTTTTCCGGATCCTCGGGCAGAAGGCTTTCGAGCTTGGCGCCGATCGATTCGAGCAATGGCTTTGACTTGGCGTTGGCAATCCAGCCTGGAGCCTTGGCGCCGGCCAGCCAATTGAAGAAAAGCAGCGCGACAGCGACGACCAGGATGCCGCGCGCCGCGCCATAGAGGAAGCCAAGTGTACGATCGAGCGCGCCGATCCTGGAATCGATGATCCAGTCGGCGAGCTTCATGGTGATGACCGAAACGACGATCAGCGCGACAATGAAGACGATACCGGCGGCCGCCGCCATGGCGGCCTTTTCGTTGTCGACATAGGGCTGAATGTAAGGCAGCACCGGCTTGTAGAAGAAGAAGGCGGCGGCGGCGGCGGCTGCCCAGGAGATGATCGACAGGATCTCGCGCGAAAAGCCGCGAACCATAGCGAGCATCGCCGAGACCAGGGTGAAGCCGACGAGAATTCCGTCAAGCAGCGTAATCGGCATGTTTTTCGCCCCACTCCGATCTCTTTTTCACGACTCGACGAGCCGCATCACTCTTGCTCGTCGGCGCGGCTGCGCCGAGAGCCGGCTATGCGCGCCACGAGATCGGCAAGCTCGGTGGGCTGGAAAGCGCCGGCTCCGATCCCCCCGACCCCATTACCACCAGCAAGTTCCTCGCTGCCCAAGGGCAGAACCGCGCGTCCGAAACCCAGCTTTTCGGCTTCCTTGAGGCGCTGCTGCGCATGCGCAACCGGCCTCACCGCACCCGAAAGGCTGATTTCGCCGAAATAGACGCAATCGGCGGGAAGGGCAAGACCGGTGAGCGAGGAAACCAGTGCCGCCGCCACTGCCAGGTCGGCCGCCGGCTCCGAAATGCGGTAGCCGCCGGCAACGTTGAGATAGACGTCGTGCGTGCCGAAGCGGACGCCGCAATGGGCTTCCAGAACCGCCAGGATCATCGACAGCCGGGCACCGTCCCAGCCGACGACGGCGCGGCGCGGTGTGCCCAGCGTCGATGGCGCCACCAGCGCCTGGATCTCGACCAGCACCGGCCGTGTGCCTTCCATGCCGGCGAAAACCGCGGCACCCGGCGACTTCGCATGGCGCTCACCGAGGAAAAGCTCGGACGGGTTGGCGACTTCCCGCAAGCCCTTGTCCGACATTTC
Source organism: Mesorhizobium sp. M0184 (assembly GCF_040322215.1). Lineage (NCBI taxonomy): Bacteria > Pseudomonadati > Pseudomonadota > Alphaproteobacteria > Hyphomicrobiales > Phyllobacteriaceae > Mesorhizobium > Mesorhizobium sp. M0184. Next base: position 163,633 of record NZ_JAMYSZ010000010.1, on the reverse strand, counting down.
GAAGACGCCGATCTCATCGGTTGGCCCGAAGCGATTCTTGACCGTGCGCAGGATGCGGTAGTGGTGGCCGCCTTCGCCCTCGAAATAGAGCACCGCGTCGACCATGTGCTCGACGACGCGCGGTCCGGCGATCTGGCCCTCCTTGGTGACGTGGCCGACCAGAACGATCGCCGCCCCTGTGGATTTTGCGTAGCGGATCATCGCCTGGGCGGCGGCACGCACCTGGGTCACCGTGCCGGGCGCCGAATCGGTCATATCGGTCCACAGCGTCTGGATCGAATCGAGAATGACCAGATCCGGCCGCTTGCCATCGGCGATGGTGGCGAGGATGTCCTCGACATTGGTTTCGGCGGCGAGCTCGACCGGGGTGTCGGCGACGCCGAGCCGCTGGGCGCGCAGCCTGATCTGTGCGACCGCCTCTTCGCCCGAGACATAGACGATGCGGTGGCCCTTTGCCGCCAGCGCGGCCGCGGCCTGGGTGAGCAGCGTCGACTTGCCGATGCCGGGATCGCCGCCGACCAGCAGCGCCGAGCCGCGCACGAAGCCGCCGCCGGTGGCGCGGTCGAGTTCGCCGATGCCCGAGACGATGCGCGGCGCGTCCTCGATGTCGCCGGAGAGGCTGGTCAGCACCACCGCGCGGCCCTTGCGTGCATTGCGCGTACTGGCCGGGCCGGAACCTATGCCGCCTGACGTGCCTTCCTCGACCAGCGTGTTCCACTCGCCGCAGGCATCGCATTTGCCGGCCCAGCGCTGATGCACCGAACCGCAATTCTGGCAGATGAACTGAATGCGGGATTTGGCCATCAGGCGCGGCCTGCGGCAATTGAAAGACAGGTCGGCGGGACAGCGCCCCCCTCTGTCCTGCCGGACATCTCCCCCTCAAGGGGGAAGATTGGCAGCTCCGATATTGCCGCACATCTAGCAGCATTGACGATTGCCGAAAGCCGAAATGACATCCGATCTCCCCCCTTGAGGGGGAGATGTCCGGCAGGACAGAGGGGGGTGCGAAGGAATGAGACCTGTATCAAGAGGTCACTCGAACCGATCCGGCAAATGATGCTCTTCCGCAAGGTCCGAGAAGCGGGTGAATTCGCCCTGGAAGGCGAGGCTGACCGATCCCGTTGGGCCGTGGCGCTGTTTGGCGACGATGACCTCGGCCTTACCGCGCATCTCGTTCATCTCGTGTTCCCATTTGATGTATTCGTCGGTGCCCGGCTTCGGCTCGCGGTTCTTCAGATAATATTCCTCGCGGTAGACGAACAGCACCACGTCGGCGTCCTGCTCGATGGAGCCCGATTCGCGCAGATCCGAAAGCTGCGGGCGCTTGTCGTCGCGGCTCTCGACCTGGCGCGACAGCTGCGACAGCGCGATGATCGGCACCGCCAGCTCCTTGGCTAGTGCCTTGAGGCCGGTGGTGATCTCGGTGATTTCCTGGACGCGGTTTTGCGAGGATTTCGCGCTCGATCCCTGCATCAGCTGGATATAGTCGATAACAATGACGTCGAGGCCGCGCTGGCGCTTCAGGCGACGCGCGCGGGCCGACAGCTGAGCGATGGAAATGCCGCCGGTCTGGTCGATGAACAGCGGGATTTTCTGCATTGTCTGCGAGCAGGCGACCAGCTTTTCGAAATCCATCTCGCTGATCTCGCCGCGCCGGATTTTCGACGACGGGATTTCCGTCTGTTCGGAAATAATGCGGGTGGCCAGCTGTTCGGATGACATTTCGAGCGAAAAGAAGCCGACGACGCCGCCATTGGCCGCCTTGAACGAGCCGTCCGCCTGCTGCGCCGGGACATAGGCCTCGGCGATGTTGAAGGCGATATTGGTGGCGAGCGAGGTCTTGCCCATGCCGGGGCGGCCGGCAATGATGATCAGGTCGGACGACTGCAGGCCGCCCATGCGGCGGTCGAGATCGCGCAAGCCGGTAGCAACGCCCGACAAATGCCCGTCGCGCATATAAGCCGCATTGGCCATGTCGACGGCGGTCTTGACGGCATCGGTGAAGCTCTCGAAGCCGCCATCGTAGCGGCCGGTTTCGGCCAATTCGAACAGGCGCCGCTCGGCATCCTCGATCTGGTCGGAGGGCGACATGTCGACCGGCGCGTCATAGGCGATGTTGACCATGTCCTCGCCGACAGTGATTAGCGCGCGCCGCGTCGCCAGATCGTAGATGGCGCGGCCATAGTCGGTGGCGTTGACGACGGTGACGGCCTCGACCGCCAACCGCACGACATATTGCGCCACCGTCATGTCGCCGACCTTCTCGTCGGCCGGCAGGAAGGTCTTCAGCGTGATCGGCGTCGCGATCTTGCCCATGCGGATGAGCTCGGCCGCGACCTCGAAGATCTTTCTATGCAGCGGCTCGTAGAAATGGCCGGGCTTCAGGAAGTCGGAGACGCGGTAGAAGGCATCGTTGTTGACCAGTATGGCGCCGAGCAGCGCCTGCTCGGCCTCGATATTGTTCGGCGCCTCGCGATAGAGCGGTGTTTCCGCCACGCCGAATTTTCGTGCTGCCTCTGCCATGATGTCCCCGGTCCTGATCCCCGTCTCTCGATATCAGAACGAGACAAGTCGGTGATGACTTATCTGCATCAGTCCCCAACCAACCAACTTTGATGCCCGCGATTCACAGCCAGGATCTTTCGGTGGAAAGAATCTCGATTGACTCGAATCAAGATGGCGAGCCTAGCCGTTCTCAGGCGAGAACAAAACAGGAAAATAGCTGCCGGTCATTCCGGCAAGGCATCACCCCAATCCAGTCGCCGCGCGGCCTTGAACGTCTCGCCGTCGCGCTTGGTGAACAGTCGCTCGGCAGCACCCCCATCCTGTTGACAAAGCTTCAGCAAGACCTTGCCGGAGCCCGACTTCGGCGGTGCGATCACTCGCGCCCGAGGCGGAGCGGCCGGATGGCGGGAGGCCGCGACAAAGATGAATTTCTCGTCCTCCCACGGCACCTCGGCATCCTTGGCCAGACGGTGTAGGCGCGAGCGGGCGACGCGGCGGGCGAAATGGCACCAGTCGGGGGCGACGAGCGGACAGGGCGCCTCATGCGGGCAGGGCGCAAGCACGTGCGCCCCCGCCTCGATCAGCTGCCGCCGCACGGCAAGGATGCGCTGCCAGCCGGGCGGCGTGCCCGGCTCGACCACCAGCAGCGTGTCTGCGGTCAGCTGCCAGAGCCGGTCGACGAGTTTTGCCAGCGATGCCGGCGCGATCTCATCCAGCACATAGGCTGAAGTCACCAGCTCGGCCGGCTCCAGATCGACCAGGTCGATGGTGATGTCGCCGGTCCGCCAGGCGGTCCTGGCCGTGACCGCCTCGGCGGCAAGTGCTTCGCCGACCCTTCGTACCGCGGCGCCGGCCTCGAGCAGCACCGCCTGTTCGAGATCCGGCCAGAGATTGATTGTGGCCCAAAGCACCGTGCCAGGGCCGGCGCCGACATCGAGCAAGGTCTTCGGAGCATAGTCGGGCCGAGACTCGCCCACCGCATCGAGGCTGGCGCGAACGGCCGCATAGGTCGCCGGTAGCCGCGTTGCCAGATAGGCCTTCACCGCCATGTCTTCGGCCATGTGCAGGCGACCGTCGCGCAACTCGGCGCGGTAGCGGTCCGACAGCGTCTTTGCCGCTTGCTTAAGCATCGGCAACGGCACCTGTTCGAGAAGGCGCTCGACGCCTTGTCTAAGCGGGATGGGCAGTTCCATCGCTTACGCCGCCCGAGGTGCGAGCACGATGACCGAGGCGCCAACGATGCAGATCGCGGCACCGGCAAGATCCCAGCGGTCGGGGTGCACGCCTTCCGCCAGCCACAACCAGGCCAGCGAGGCGGCAATGTAGATGCCGCCATAGGCGGCATAGGCCCGGCCCGCCGCGCTGGTGTCGACCAGCGCCAGCAGCCACGCGAATAGTACGAGCGAGACGAGACCGGGCGCCAACCACAGCGGCGACTTGTCCAGCCGCCACCACGCCCAGAACGAAAAGCAGCCGGCGATCTCGGCAAGTGCGGCGGCGACGTAGAGGAGGTAGGTCATGAAAAAAGGTCCTGCGTTGACGGGACCCTTTTCAGCGTGCCGGCCGGCAATGACAAGCGGCAATGGCGTGATGCCGGCAGTCTACTCCGGATCCGCCACCTTGCGGCGGCGAGTGGGCTTGGCCACCGGAGCCTTTTCGCGACGTCCAAGATCGCGCATCTCCAGCGCCTTCTCGCAACTGGCCATGTAGTCGCGCGTCATCGGCAGCGTGTCGTTCTTCTTGGCAATCTGGATCTGGAAGATCACCAGATCCTGCCAGCGGAAGGCAGCTTCCGAGGCGGCAAGATAGAACTCCCACATGCGGCAGAAGCGCTCGTCATAAATCGCCTTGGCCTTGTCGCGGTTGGCCGCGAAGCGCTCGCCCCAATGCTTCAGTGTCTCGGCATAATGCAGCCGCAGAACCTCGATATCGGTGACGACGAGCCCCGATTTTTCGATGGCCGGCATCACTTCGGATAGCGACGGGATGTAGCCGCCCGGGAAGATGTACTTGCGGATGAAGGCGCTGGTTGCCCACGGCACGCCGGAGCGGCCGATCGTGTGCAGCAGCATGACGCCGTCCGGCTTCAGCAGCGTCGCCGACTTGTCGAAGAAGGTGCGGAAATGATTGACCCCGACATGCTCGAACATGCCGACGGAGACGATGCGGTCGAAACGCTCATTGAGCTCGCGATAGTCCTTGATGTCGAAATGCACCCGGTTTTGCAGGCCTTGCGCATGGACGCGGTCGGTGGCGACGCCGTGCTGCTCGGTCGACAGCGTCACGCCTTGCACGTCGACGTCGAACGCCTTGGCTAGATAGAGCCCAAGCCCACCCCAGCCGGAGCCGATATCAAGAACCGTCTGGCCGGCCTTCAGCCTGAGCTTGGCGGCGATATGGCGCTTCTTGGCCGCTTGTGCCTCGTCGAGCGTCATGTCCGGCTGCTCGAAATAGGCGCAGGAATACTGCATGTCCTCATCGAGGAAGAGGCGGTAGAGATCGCCCGACAGATCGTAGTGGCGCTGCACGTTGCGGCGCGCCCGCGACGCCGTGTTGATCTGCTGCAGGCGCCGGAAGGCGTGGCGCAGACCCTCGATCGCCTTCGACCAGGTGGCATCGATGCCGCCGCTGCCCATGTTCTGGAAAGCAATCCGCATCACCCCCAGCACGCCGCCCTCGAGAATGTCGAGTTCACCGTCCATGTAGGCTTCCGACACCGCCAGCATCGGATCGAAGGTTATTGCGCGCTCGGCATGCCTTGTCTTGATGTGCATGTGCACCGGCTCGCCGCTGCCGTCACCGAAAGTCACCATCGAGCCTTGCGGCCCTGTCACCTTGAGATTGCCTATGCGGACCAGGCGGTCGAGAACGCGTTTCAGCAGAATATTCATGACCAATTGTCCCCCTCTCGGCCAGACATGCTGTCCTATTCTGCATCAAGATATAGGGGTTCGAAAAGTTCCATTTGGCATAAAAATGCCCGGGTACGAGGCCCGGGCATTGGTCCAGAATAGCGATTAGCCGGCGAATGCCGACAATGACGATCAGCCGTTGTCTTCGCCGCCTTCGAACTCGGCATTCGGATCGAAGAAGTTTTCCGGCCGCGCATTATCGTTGATGTCCTCGCCGTAGATGGCTTCGGCGGTGGTCAGTGTTTCGCCCTTGGCCTGGCGCTCGGCTTCGTCGGCCGTGCGGGCAATGTTGAGCGTGATGGTAACCTCGACTTCCGGGTGCAGCGCGATCGCCACATTGGTGACGCCGATGGTCTTGATTGGCTGGTTGAGCAGGATCTGGTTGCGGTTGACCGAAAAACCTTCCGCCGTCACCAGCTCGGCGATGTCGCGCGTCGAGACCGAACCATAAAGCTGACCGGTTTCGCCGGCCGAGCGCACGGCGATGAAGCTCTTGCCGTCGAGCTTTTCTGCAATCTGCGCGGCTTCGGACTTGCGCTCCAGGTTGCGGGCTTCGAGCTGGGCCCGCTGTCCCTCGAACTTCTTCTTGTTAGCTTCGTTGGCGCGCAGCGCCTTGCCTTGCGGCAGCAGGAAATTGCGGGCGAACCCGTCCTTGACCTTGACGGTGTCCCCCATCTGGCCGAGGCGGGAAACGCGTTCGAGAAGAATGACTTCCATGGTTTTGTTCCTTCGCTTGGGCACCTATCCTCAGGATCGGCGCCGAATTGTCTGGAACAGGTCAGGAAGCTGGGGCGTCGTCGCCTGTGTCGCTGTCCTGCCTGTCGCGGCAGTTAGGATTCCTGTCGAATCCAACCCGGGATTTGATGGCAAACCCTGCGGCGCCCGTCGCCGTGGGAAAAGCGGGCGGCGAACCGCCCGCCTAGATCTAGCGGACCACGTAGGGCAGCAGGCCGAGGAAGCGGGCGCGCTTGATCGCCTTGGCGAGTTCGCGCTGCTTCTTCTGGCTGACGGCGGTGATACGCGATGGCACGATCTTGCCGCGCTCGGAGATGTAGCGCTGCAGAAGCCGCACGTCCTTGTAGTCGATCTTCGGCGCGTTGGCACCGGAGAATGGGCAAGTCTTGCGGCGACGGTGGAAGGGGCGCCGGGTTGGGATCTGGTTGATGTCGACCATTATTCTGCGGCTCCTTCAAAGCCTTCGCGCGGACGGCGCGGGCCACGATCGGCACCGCCATCGCCGAAGCTGCGCGGCGGACGATCACCACGGTCACCGCGATCGCGGTCGCCGAATGAGCGCGGGCCACGATCGCCACGGTCGCGGTCGCCGAAGCCGCCGCGTTCCGAGCGCTCTTCGCGCTTCTGCATCATTGCCGACGGACCTTCCTCATGCGCATCGACCTTGATGGTCAGGAAACGCAGCACGTCCTCGGACAGGCCCATCTGGCGCTCCATTTCATTGAGCGCGGCCGGCGGGCAGGTGATGTCCATGAGTGTATAATATGCCTTCCGGTTCTTGTTGACCCGGTAGGTGAGGGACTTCAGTCCCCAGTTCTCGACCCGGCCGACGGACCCGCCATTCGCGGTGATGACGCCCTTGTACTGTTCGACAAGCGCATCGACCTGCTGCTGCGAGAGGTCCTGCCGGGCAAGAAACACATGTTCGTATAGAGCCATAGTGTTCGTGCCTTTCTTCGTTTCTCTCCCGGTTCCCGGCGGCAAAAGCCTCTGCAACTTCTCTGACCCGCAATCCTTGCGAAGGCGGGGAAGAAAGGAGCATGACGAGACGGTCGAGAGCGGAGACACGGGAGGCGGAAGCGCTTCCGGCTTCACGCGAAGGTTTCGAAAAACCTCCGGCCCTCCGTTCAGCCCCCAGCAAGGACCGGCAGATTGCGGGCGTCTATACAGGAATTTGACCGCAAAGCAAGGCCAAACGACAGGGCAAACGGCCCTACCGTCCCAGAGCGCCACGGGCCTCGACGGCAAGGCTTACGGATTTCCTGAAACCGGACCTTAACCACCATGCGAAGTTCCAGCACCGGCGGGCGTGGCGGCAACCCGTCGTTCATCATGCGGATGCAAAAGCAAACAGTCTGCGCGAGGTCGGCAGCAAGGCGGTTTTGGGGACAAAAATGCTTTTCGACAAATTCTGCCGTTCGAAGAGCGGCAACTTTGCCCTGATGCTGGCGTTCGGGCTGCCTGCGGTTCTGACCGCCGTCGCCTTTGCCGTGGACGTGTCCACCTTGATGAGGGCCAAGGTCAGCTTGCAGAACGCGCTCGATGCCGCGAACCTTGCATCTTCGCATCTCGGCGACATCGAGGCTTCGCGCAAGGACGTCTTCGACCGCTACTTCCAGACCAATGTCGCCGGCCACAGCGAGTTGAGGAACGCCGAAGCGACGCTTACCGTGGAAAGGGGCCTCAATTACATCCAGACAAAGGCTGTCGCCATGGCGGACGTCAATTTGAACTTCGCCTTCCTGTTCGGGAACGACAAGCGCATCACCGTCGATGCCGGCGCCGTCGAATCGACCAATCAGCTCGAAGTCGTGCTGGTGCTCGACAATACCGGGTCGATGGCCAGCAACGATCGCATCGGCGCATTGCGGACGGCGGCGACGGCCCTGATCGATATGCTCGAAGCGGCGAAGTCGCCGACGCGCAGCGTACGTGTCGCGGTGGTGCCGTTCGTCACCGCCGTCAACGTCAAGGGCGAGGACTACGATCCGGCCTGGCTCGACATGGCCGGCAAATCGCCGAACAATGGCGCCAATTTCCCCTTGGTCGGCGGCAAGCGCGTCAACCATATGGACCTGTTCAAGCAATTGGGCGTCGAATGGAGAGGCTGCGTCGAAGCGCGGCCCGGAACCAACAATGTTTCCGACATTTCGCCCGACCAAAACAAACCGGACACCCTGTTCGTACCCTATTTCGCGCCGGACGATCCAGGTAACGCTAAAAATCCAACCAGCTCCTACGGCAATTCAGCGACCGGCTACAACAATTCCTATCTCGACGATACCGTTGTCACCGTGCTTCCCGGCCTCACCAGCGACATGGCGAAGTACAGTGTTTCGACGATGAAGCTGATCAACGACAAGAGAGGCCCACTGACTATCGGCCCAAACCGGGCCTGTCCGACGCCGATAGTGCCGCTGACCGATGATTTCGACAAATTGCGGAAGGCCGTCGGTGAGATGATCGAATGGAACGGCTCGGGGACCAATGTTTCGGAAGGCTTGTCATGGGGGATGCGGGTGCTCTCGCCGGAACCGCCTTACAGCGACGGCGCGCCGTTCAGGGCGTCAGGCACGACCAAAACGGTGCTGCTGCTCACCGACGGCGAGAATGTTGTCTATGGCGCGAAGGATACGCCACAGAAGTCGGACTATGGCTCCTACGGATTCCTGGCCTCGGGTCGGTTTGGATCCAGCGACCAGACCGCGGCTGCGCGCAATGTCGACGATTGGACAACCAATGTATGCAACACATTGAAGAAGCAGGACGTGCAGATCTTCACAGTGCTACTGCAGGCCGACACCGCAGCCAACCGCAAGCTCTACGAGGCCTGCGCATCGTCGCCGTCGGATTATTACCCGACCAACGACGTCAGTCAGCTCGAAAGCGTCTTCCTGAAAATCGGAAGCTCGATTTCGCAGTTGCACTTGACGAACTGAACGACGTCGGCCGCTCTCCCGCCGCCGCTGCTCAACTCGTGTGTGCAGCCACTTTGCCTGTGGTTTCGGGGAAGAAATCGGGCGCCGCATGGCGCTTGCCGAACATCATGTCGTATTGCAGCAGACGGAAGTCGCGGATTGCCGGATCGATCTCTTTCTGACGCGACCAATCGGGGGTGGCGTCGCCCCCCGGTGCCAAAAGCAAATTGCGGTCGATAACGCGGTAGCGCTCTCGCAACTGTCCGAGGAAGCCGGTGTAATAGGGATGGCTGATGCCGGCTGTCTTCAGGATATGGTAGGGCAGGAAGGACGGGCTGACGGCGCCCAGATCCTCGGCCGGGCCGCTGCGATTCGACCAGACGATCAGCGGCGTCTGGTGGTGCAGCAGCATCTGGTCGGCCGCCTCCTTGCGCGGCGCAACATTGTCCTTCAGGAAGCCGGTCTCGACGTAGACCGGCCCAAGCGGCGGCAGATGGTCGCCGAAGAACGCGATGACGGTCGGCCGCTCGCGTTTCTTCGCCCATTCGATCAGCCGCTCGAGGCCGCGGTCCGCGTCGGAAGAGCCTTCGGCATAGCTCAACAGCGATTCACGCGCCCATTGGCTGATCGGCGCCTGCACCTTGTGGGTCGGATTGTTATAGCGATACGGCTCATATGGCCCGTGGTTCTGCAGGCTGACGGCGAAAAAGAAGACCGGCTCGGCGCTGGTATCGGCTTCGTGGATGATCTCGTCGGTCATCGCAGCGTCCGACGCGAGCGGTCCGCGCTTCTGCATGGGCGGCAACGTCTCCTCGGACTTGAAGTCGTTGAAGCCGAAATCGGCATAGACGGCCCCCCGGTTCCAGAACCAGTTAGTGCCGGGATGGATAGCGCGCGCCCGGTAGCCTTGACTTTTCAGGAAGGTCGCCAGCGAGGGAGTCGGTGTCCGCACATATTGCTGGTAGGGAATGCTGCCCGCCGGCAGGAAGGCGTTGGAAAAGCCGGTCAGGGCCTCGAACTCGATGTTGGCCGTCATGCCGCCGAACTCGGGCGAGAACATGTAACCCGTGCGCAGTGCCCGCACATTGGGGATAGGGTCGGGCGTGATGGTGACGCCGGGTAGCTTGGTCGGATCCCAGAAGGATTCGCTCATGACGACGATGATGTCGGGCTTCTCGGCGGGTACCGAAGCCGTCACCTGCGGTTTGCCGATCGCTTCGATCGCCTTGCCGGAATAGCCGGGCGGCGCCGAGACATGCGCCATCGGGACGTTCAGCGCGAAGGCGAGCGCAAAACCGTTCGAGGCATAGTTTTCCTTCTGGTCCCACATGATCGGGATGATCTGCAGCCGGTCGCGTGTCCACGAGAAAGTGGCATAGTCCATGATGGAGACGAAGAAGGCGATCAGCGGCACCGTCAGCGTCAGCCGGGCAAGGCGGCCCTTGTGGCTGAGCGCCGGAACGCGGCGGCGCCATAGCCGCCAGCCATAGACGAGCAGCGACAGGCCGCCGACGATGCCGATCGCCAGGGCAATGGCGGTTCCCGGGCGATCGCGTACCAGAAGCGGCATCAGTGCCACGATCTGCCGGGAATAGAGGAAATCGGTCGGATAGAGCGGATCGCCGAGATACAGCGACTTCTGGTGGCCGACGAACGCCAGCGACAATGTCAGCGGCGCGACGATCATCAGGCTCTGATGACTGCGGCCGAGCACGGCGTCGAGGCCGATGAGGATCAGCGCAAAAATGATGATCGTGGTCCAGCCGGGTTTGAAAGGCTGCAGAAAGAAATCAATGGTGCCGGCAAAGTTGCCGCGCACGATCAGTTCGATGGCAAACACAAGGATGGCCGCAGCCAGCAAGCTGATAAGGCCATAGCGGATGACAGGCCATTTGCGCGCCGGCAGATAGCCGGTCGACGGATCGCCTTCAAGAAACTGGGGCGCCGCCTCGGCTGCGCTCTGCTTGGTCTTTGCCACTTCAATAGTTCCCCGGCCCGCAACAAAAGCGTCACTCGATTGTCATCGAACTGTCACGCAAAGCCTAGCGCCTGTGGCGGAAATAAGAAGAGCCAGCAAACAAATCGTGAGCGGTTTTCATCATGAGTGATCGCCAAAAAGCCTGCCGAAACAGGCACTCGGCCGATATTACGCGATCAAGGTTGGACTTGACTTGGCCGCACGCCTTGCGTCACAGGCAACGTGAACCAGCAGCTGGGAGCCGCCGATGGCCATCGCATTCACCTTTCCGGGGCAGGGCAGCCAGGCTGTCGGCATGGGCAAGGACCTCGCCGATACCTTTGTGGAATCGCGGCGGATCTTCGAGGAAGTTGACGACGCGCTCGGCGAAAACCTATCGAAGCTGATCTGGGAAGGCCCGGAAGAGACGCTGACGCTGACCGCCAACGCCCAGCCGGCGCTGATGGCGGTGTCGCTTGCCGCAATCCGGGCGCTGGAGGCGCGCGGCTTCTCCCTGAACGGCAAGGTCACCTATGTCGCCGGCCACTCGCTTGGCGAATATTCGGCACTTGCGGCCGCAGGTTTCGTTTCGGTCGCCGACGCCGCCCGGCTGTTGCGCATCCGCGGTAATGCCATGCAGGCGGCTGTGCCGGCCGGCGAGGGCGCCATGGCGGCGATCATCGGGCTGGAACAGGCCGACGTCGAAGCCGCTTGCGCAGAGGCCGCCCAGGGCGCCGCCAAAGATCCCGCACAAGCCTTGGTTTGCCAGATCGCCAATGACAATGGCGGCGGCCAGCTGGTGATCTCCGGCGCCAGGCCAGCGGTCGAACTGGCGGCGAGGCTATGCACGGAGAAGGGCGCCAAGCGGGCGCTGATGCTGCAGGTCTCGGCGCCCTTCCATTCGGCATTGATGAAGCCTGCGGCCGAGATCATGCGGGAGGCGCTGGCCGCCGTGACGAAGAGTGCGCCGGTCGTGCCGCTGGTCTCCAATGTTACGGTGACCCCGACGAGCGATCCCGACGAGATCGCCCGCCGACTCGTCGAACAGGTGATCGGGCGCGTGCGCTGGCGCGAAACGGTGGAGTGGTTCGGCAGCAACGGCGTTGCGACGCTTTACGAAGTGGGCGCCGGCAAGGTGCTGTCGGGGCTGGCCCGCCGCATCAACCGCGATATTGCCACCACTGCCATCGGATCCGCGGCGGATGTCGAGGCGGCGCTGGCGGCGCTTGGATAATCAACTGGCGATTTGACCCCGCTCCATGCGAAGGGTGTTCGCTCAGATCAGGAGGCAAGAATGTTCGAATTGACCGGCCGCAAGGCGCTCGTCACCGGCGCATCGGGAGGTATCGGCGAGGCGATCGCCCGGGTGCTGCACGGCCAGGGCGCCATCGTCGGCCTGCATGGCACACGTATCGAGAAACTGGAGGCGCTGGCCGCCGAACTGGGCGACCGGGTCAAGCTTTTCCCGGCCAATCTTTCCAACCGCGACGACGTCAAGGCGCTCGGCCAGAAGGCGGAGGCCGACCTCGAAGGCGTCGACATCCTCGTCAACAATGCCGGCATCACCAAGGACGGGTTGTTCGTACGCATGGCTGACGCCGACTGGGATAGCGTGCTCGAGGTCAACCTGACCGCCGTGTTCCGGCTGACCCGCGAGCTTACCCATCCGATGATGCGGCGCCGCCATGGCCGCATCATCAACATCACTTCAGTGGTTGGCGTCACCGGCAATCCCGGCCAGACCAACTACTGCGCCTCCAAAGCCGGTATGATCGGCTTTTCCAAATCGCTGGCGCAGGAGATCGCCACCCGCAATATCACCGTCAACTGCGTCGCCCCGGGCTTCATCGAATCGGCGATGACCGCCAAGCTCAACGACAAGCAGAAAGAGGCGATCATGGCGGCGATCCCGACCCGGCGCATGGGCACGGGCGCCGAAGTCGCCTCTGCCGTCGCCTACCTAGCTTCCAACGAGGCAGCCTACGTCACCGGCCAGACCATTCATGTGAATGGCGGCATGGCAATGATCTAACACTTGGGAAAACGCTTCATTCCGTCTTGGATGCACGGGATTTTTCGTGTAATGCCGCCCGCAACCCGGCGGTTCGGGCAAAAACCGGTCCTGTTCCGCTGCGTTTCCGGCAGGACCATCTTTCAGCTTGATTAGCGGCATTCTGCCCGCTAACGAAGACAGACAACCAAAAGACGAGGATGCCCAAATGAGTGACACCGCAGAGCGCGTCAAAAAGATCGTCATCGAGCACCTTGGCGTCGATGCCGAGAAGGTGACGGAGCAGGCGAGCTTCATCGATGATCTGGGCGCGGACAGCCTCGACACGGTCGAACTTGTCATGGCGTTCGAAGAAGAGTTCGGTGTCGAAATCCCGGACGACGCCGCCGAGACCATCCTGACTGTTGGCGATGCGGTGAAATACATCGACAAGGCCTCCGCCTGACGCTATTTGCAGTCATCACCGGGGAGGACCTGCGATGAGGCGTGTCGTCGTCACGGGCCTTGGGCTGCTTTCGCCGTTCGGCATGGGCTTCGAGCACAGCTGGAAGGAGCTTCTGACCGGCCGCAGCGCAGCCAAGCGCATCACCGAATTCGAGGTGGAAGACCTTGCCTGCAAGGTCGCCCACGTCATTCCGCGCGGTGACGGCTCCAATGCCACTTTCAATCCTGAAGCCGTTCTCGAGCCGAAGGAACTGCGCAAGATCGGCGACTTCATCCTGTACGGGATCGCGGCCGCCGACGAGGCACTCAAGGATTCCGGCTGGCAGCCGAAGACGCATGAGGAACAGTGCGCCACCGGCGTGCTGATCGGTTCGGGCATCGGCGGCATCGAAGGCATCGCCGAGAATGCGATGATCCTCAAGGAACGCGGTCCGCGCCGCATCAGCCCATTCTTCATCCCTGGCCAGATCATCAACCTCGTCTCCGGTCAGGTCTCGATCCGGCATGGGCTGAAAGGCCCCAACCATGCCGTCGTCACCGCTTGCTCGACCGGTGCGCACGCCATCGGCGATGCCGCCCGGCTGATCATCTGGGGCGATGCCGACGTTATGGTCGCAGGCGGCGCCGAAGCGCCGGTGACGAGACTGTCGATCGCCGGGTTCGCCGCTTGCCGCGCGCTCTCCACCGAGCGCAACGACGCGCCACAAACGGCCTCACGCCCCTATGATCGCGATCGCGACGGCTTCGTCATGGGCGAGGGCGCCGGTGTTGTCGTGCTCGAGGAGCTCGAACACGCCAGGGCCCGCGGCGCCAAGATCTATGCCGAGGTCACCGGCTACGGTCTGACCGGTGACGCCTATCACATCACCGCGCCTGCCGAAGACGGCGACGGCGCTTTCCGTTGCATGACCGCGGCGCTGAACCGGGCGAAGCTGACGCCGGCCGATGTCGACTACATCAACGCGCACGGCACCTCGACCATGGCCGATACGATCGAACTCGGCGCCGTCGAGCGGCTGGTCGGCAACGCCGCCTCGAAGATATCGATGTCGTCGACCAAATCGTCGATTGGCCACCTGCTGGGCGCGGCTGGTGCTGCCGAGGCGATCTTTTCGATCCTCGCCATTCGCGACAACATCGCGCCGCCGACCATCAATCTTGACAATCCGGAGCGCGAAACGGCGATCGACCTGGTGCCGCACAAGCCGCGGGCCCGGCAGATCGACGTGGCGCTGTCCAACTCCTTCGGCTTCGGTGGCACCAACGCCTCGCTCGTCTTCCAGCGCTACAATGGCTGACCGCTCTGCCGGTTTCCGTCTGCCGTCAATTTTGCCATATTCGCCCCTACTCTGCCCGAGGGGATTCGTCGCAAGATCAAATGGTAGGGCGCTATGAACACAAATCCGGCCGATAACGGGGAATTCGGGCAACGGGCAGCAACGCCCGGCCCGATCGTGCCGAAGACGGCCAGCGAGGCGTTGCGGCCCGAGGCCGGCACGCCGCCGCCGAAGCGCTCGCGTGCCTCGCGCAGCCAGTTCGTCGTGTTCATGAACTTCGTCATCTCTTCGGTGATGCTGATGGTGCTGGCGGCAGGCGTTGCGCTGTATTTCGGCAAGCAGGAGTTCAACGAGCCCGGCCCGTCGGCCAATGGCGACACTTTCCTGGTCAAGCCGAATAGCGGCGTCCAGGAGATCGCCGACCAGCTTGAGCGGCGAGGGCTGATCAGCGACGCCCGCATTTTCCGCCTTGGCGTGCGCGCCTTCGGCAATGATTCCGCCCTGAAGGCCGGCGAATACGAGATCAAGCCGCAGGCGTCGATGCACGATATCATGGAACTGCTGAAGAGCGGCAAGTCGGTGATGTATTCGCTGACTATCCCTGAGGGGCTGACGGTCGAGCAGGCGCTGCAACGGATCGCCGAGCAGGACGCGCTGACCGGCGATATGCCGTCGACCACTCCACCTGAGGGCAGCCTCGCCACCGACACGCTGCGTTTCACCCGCGGCGCAACACGCCAGCAGATGGTCGACAAGCTTCTGGCCGACCAGAAGAAGCTGGTCGACGAGGTCTGGCAGCGCCGAGCGCCGGATTTGCCGATCGCCAACGTTGAGGATTTTGTCACCCTGGCCTCTATCGTCGAGAAGGAGACCGGCAAGGGCGATGAACGATCGCGCGTAGCCGCCGTCTTCCTCAACCGGCTGGCCAAGGGTATGCGGCTGCAGTCGGACCCGACCATCATCTACGGCCTGTTCGGCGGCAAGGGCAAACCCATCGACCGCCCGATCTATCAGTCGGACATCCAGAAGCCGACGCCCTACAACACCTATCTGATCAACGGCTTGCCGCCGACGCCGATCGCCAATCCCGGCCGTGCGGCGCTGGAGGCAGTCGCCAATCCGTCGAAGACCAGCGATCTCTACTTCGTCGCCGACGGCAGCGGCGGGCACGTCTTTGCCTCGACGCTCGATGAGCATAACGAGAATGTCGCTCGCTACCGGGCACTGCTGAAAAAGCAGGCGCAGGACGCCGCCAAGGCCGGAGCAACCAATACCGGAGCCGACACGCCGGCGGGAGCCATCGTTGACGATGCGGGCCCCACCGCCGCCCAGTAGGGCCGGACGCCATCAGGTTGGCCCTGTGCATGTCCGGGTGGATGTGCAAGGGCTGCTATGGCATTGAAATTCACATGATCCTGTCCGGAGAAAATCGCTCCGGCTTGAGGGGCATTCGGCAAAGGGACGCACGGCTACATGAACTTGCAGAGCATGACCGGTTTTGCGCGCAGTGTCGCCGAACACGACGGCACTTCGATTGCCTGGGAAGCCAAGTCCGTCAACGGCAAAAGCGTCGAGGTCAGGCTGCGGCTGCCGCAAGGTTTCGACCGGCTGGAGCCGGCCGTCCGGCAGACGGTGCAAAAGCGTTTTGCGCGCGGCAATTTCCAGATGACGCTGACCATTGGCCGCGCCGCCGGCGCGCAAGCGCAACCCGTGGTCAACGAGGCTTTCCTGAAGGATCTGGCGGGCTTGGCCAAGCGGCTGCAGGAGCAGTTCGGAGTAGCCCCTGCGGCGGCCGACGGCCTGCTTGCGCTGCGCGGCGTCCTCGACATTCCCGAAACCATCGAAACCGAAGAGGCGCGCAGTGCGCTCGATACCGCAATACTGTCGGCGCTGGAAGCAGCACTGAACGGACTGCAGCAGGCGCGCCAGGGCGAAGGTGCGGCACTTCGTTCCCTGCTGTCCGGCCATATCGATGCCATCGAGGCGCTGACGCTGCGGGCCGAGGCCGATCCATCACGCGAACCGGCCACGATCCGCGAAAGGCTCGCCGAGCAGATCCGCCTGTTGATGGACGCGTCTGCCAACCTGGACGCCAGCCGGCTGCATATGGAAGCGGCGTTCCTGGCCACCAAGGCCGACATACGCGAGGAAATCGACCGGCTGAAGACGCACGTGGTGTCGGGGCGGGCACTGCTCGCCGGCGGTGGGGCCATCGGCCGCAAGCTCGATTTCCTGGCACAGGAATTCAACCGCGAATCGAATACGCTGTGTTCCAAGTCGAATGCTGCCGCGGTCACCGCCATCGGGCTGGAACTGAAGGCGGTCGTCGACCAGTTTCGCGAACAGGTCCAGAATCTGGAATGATCCCGATGCCAAGCCACATGACTGCCAAGCCCCATGACCGCTAGGGATGTGGGTTCCCGCATTCGGCGCCGCGGGCTGATGCTGGTCTTGTCGTCGCCGTCAGGCGCCGGCAAGTCGACGATTGCGCGCAATCTGCTGGAGAGCGATTCCAGCCTGGAATTGTCGGTCTCGGTCACCACGCGGCCACGCCGCGGCAGCGAGATCGAGGGCGTCCATTACCACTTCCGTACCATGCGCGAGTTCGAGCGGCTGCGCGATTCCGATGCGTTGCTCGAATGGGCGGAGGTGCACGGCAATTGCTACGCGACGCCGCGCGAGCCGGCTGAACAGGCGCTGGCCGAAGGCCGCGACATGCTGTTCGACATCGACTGGCAAGGCGCTCAGCAGCTCAAGGAGAAGATGCGCGCCGACATCGTCTCGATATTCATCCTGCCGCCATCGATGAAGGAATTGAAGGCGCGGCTGAAGCGTCGCGCCGAGGACCAGGAAGCGGTGATCGAGACGCGGCTCAAGAACGCCCGCAACGAGATCGAGCACTGGAAGGAATATGATTTCGTCATCGTCAACGACGATCTCGACCGCGCTTTCGCCGAGGTGCGCGGCATCGTCACCGCCGAACGGCTCAGACGCGATCGCCGGCCCGGCCTGTTCGATTTCGTCTCGGGGCTGCTCGACGAGAAGACGGATTGATCAACGCGCTATCCCCTCGACCAGGATCAGATTGCGGCTGAGCGCGGCGTCGCGCAGCTCCAATGCCGCGGCGTATTCGGCCGAGCGATACCAGCGCCGCGCCGTGTCCATGTCGGGGAATTCGACGATGATCAACGGCCCGGGAGACCAGTCGCCTTCCAACATTTCCACCTTGCCACCGCGTACCGCCCGCCATGCTGGGCGATGGAGGCAGCTGCGCGGGTGCGATAAGCTTCGATCGCCTCTGCGTCGCGGATCGTGACGTCGGAAATGACATAGGCGGCCATTGTTTGTCTCCGGGCAGGTTTGTCCGGCTATCTATGCCGTGAGAGCGGAAATTCCACGCAGACGCGTCCCGGCATCACACCGCGTTGGTCAGGCGAACGAACTCCTCGACGCTGAGCGTCTCCGCACGCCTGGTCGGATCGATGCCGGCGCGGGTGAGCAGCGCCTCGCCGCCGAGGCTTTTCACGCTCTGCCGCAGCATTTTCCGGCGCTGGCCAAACGCCGCTTCGGTGACGCGGCTGAGCCGTTTCACCTCTGCCGGCAAGGGGTTGGCACGCGGCACAAGATGCACCACCGAGGACGTCACCTTGGGTGGCGGCGTGAACGCCTGCGGCGGTACGTCGAAGGCAATCCTCGCCTCCGTCCGCCAGCCGGCCAGCACGCCGAGCCGACCATAGGCCTCGCTGCCGGGGCTGGCTGCAATGCGTTCGGCGACCTCGCGCTGGAACATCAGCGTCATCGATGTGTAGAAAGGCGGCCACTCGGTAACGGTCAGCCAGCGGATCAGCAATTCGGTGCCGATATTGTAGGGCAGGTTGGCAACGATTTTCGCCGACCCGCCGCTACCCGGCACTCCTTTTGCAAGCGCTGCAAAATCAGCTTTCAGCGCATCGCCGGCTACGATCTCGAGCCGACCCGGATAGTGGTTCGCGATCTCGGCCAAGGCCGCTAGGCAGCGCTCGTCGCGCTCGATCGCGACGACCCGCCGGGCGCCGTTGAGGAGCAGGGCACGAGTCAGCCCGCCCGGACCGGGACCGACCTCGATAACCGTAACGTCGCTCAGGTCGCCGGCGGTTCGCGCAATCTTGCTTGTCAGGTTAAGGTCGAGCAGAAAATTCTGGCCCAGCGCCTTTTTCGCCTGCAGCCCATGGCGCTCGATCACCTCGCGCAGTGGCGGCAGGCCGTCTATGCTCATCGGGCTGGGCTCATCAGGCGGGCTCATCGGTTAAGGCCGTCGAATTTGGCTGATTGGGCTCAGGGCCTACGGCCTTTTCCCGGTATCGGCAAGAACGCGAGCGAGTTTCAGCGCTGCAATCAGGCTGCCGGCACGGGCGATGCCCTTGCCGGCGATGTCGAAGGCGGTGCCGTGGTCGGGCGAGGTGCGGACGAAGGGCAGGCCGAGCGTGACGTTGACCGCCTCGTCAAACGCCAGCGCCTTGGCCGGGATCAGCGCCTGGTCGTGATACATACAGAGCGCCACGTCGTAGCCGGCGCGGGCGCGAGCATGAAACAGCGTGTCGGCCGGCAACGGCCCGAAGGCGTCGATCCCTTCCTGCCTCAGCCGGTCGACCGCCGGGCGCACGATCCGCTCGTCTTCGGTGCCCATGGTGCCGCCTTCGCCGGCATGCGGGTTGAGGCCGGCAATGGCGAGCCGCGGCTTGGCAATTCCGAAGCGGTTCGCAAGGTCGGCGGCGGTGATGCGGCCGGTGGCGACGATAAGGTCCGTCGTCAGCGCTTTCGGCACCTCGGCCAGCCCGATGTGGATGGTGATCGGCACGGTGCGCAGGTCCGGACCGGCAAGCAGCATCACCGGTGTCACTTCGGTGCCGGTGTGAAGCGATGCCAGATGCGCCAGATATTCGGTGTGGCCGGGAAAGCGAAAGCCGGCGTCGTAGAGCGGCTTCTTGGCAATGGGGCAGGTGACGACCGCGGCAGCGCGGCCGGCCAGGCAGTCGGCAACGGCGCGGTCGATCGCCTCGATGATGCCGGCGGCGTTGGCTGGATCCGGGCGGCCGGGACTGTCGACGAAACGGGCAGCAAGCGCCACCACCGGCAGCGCGCGCGAAAACACCCCCGGCGCTAACGCCGGCGTCGTCTCGGCAATCGCGATATCGGTGCCGAGCCTGTGCGCCCGCGCGGCAATCAGTGCCGGATCGGCAAGGAGATAAAAAGACGGAACGCCAGCGCTATCGCGGGCCTGCCAAGCAGCGATGGCGATCTCCGGCCCGACGCCGGACGGATCGCCGACGCTCAACGCCAGCGGAAGCTCTGCGTGAGGCACGGCGCTTCGACTTCAGCGCTCGATTATGCGGGCTTTCTTCCGCAACTCCTCGACATATTTCTTCGAGAGTTCGTCGGCGTTCTTGTCGTTCGAACCTTCACTCTGGAACACCATCTGCGCGGCTTTGTCGTCTGACACTTCGCGCGACGAGCAGATGCCGATGAATTCGACACCGCGGTCGGTTTCGCGCGTCGTGGTGGCGCCGCCGACCTTTGTAGCCTTTATCTGCTCGGCCCAGTCCGCCGGCAATTGCGGCGCCAGCACCCGGCCGAGATCGCGAACGGTGACATCGATCAGGCCCTTGGCGAATTCGCGCGTGGTGTTGCAGCCGTTGAAGCGGGCGCGCATGGCGTCGGCTTCGCGTTTGCGCTTGGCCAGCGTCGCGGTTCGCTCGGCGGCCGGCACCACGAAGATGACCTGTTGCAACATGTACTCTGTGGCGCTCGGTTTGCTGCCGCCTTTTTCGAGCATGCGCTTGACGAGGTCCTGCTCGCTCATTGCGCCGCCACCGTCTCCGGAACGGGAACGCGCGGTCAGCGCCTGGTTCCAGGCCATCTGCGCCCGGATAAACTCCTTGAAATGCTCCTTGGTGACGCCGGATTGCGCCATCGCGCCGTCAAGCTGCTTGAGCGGCATCTTGTTGCTGGTGGCGAAACGCTGATAAGCGGCATCGACCTGCGCGTCGCTGATGCGGATGCCGAGCCGCCGGGCTTCGGCCAGGCGCAGCGTCTGGTCGATCATTTCCTGGCCGGCATCGCCCTTTCTGTGCTGCAGGCGCAGGAAAGCGGCCCGATGCTGGATGTCGCCGGTGGTTATCGGTATATTGTTGACGACGTATTTGATCTCGGTGGCGAAAACTGGCCGCGTCACCGCGGTGGTCGAGAACGCCACCAGCAGCGCGAACCCTGCCGAAAAGAGGTATTTCCTCATCGAAAGCATCCCAATTCCATCCCGATTCGGCCCAACCTATCCCAGTTCAGGCCGTCAAAATTCGTGCCTGCTCTATGCGGCGAAACAATGTCGTCCGCCAGCCGCCCCGTTGCCGACCGCTGCCCGTTATTGAATGGTGTCGATGGAGCGTTGCGACGAACCGAAATCGCCGAGCGTGCGGAACGACAGGTTGAAGCCGACGTTCTGCGATACTTCCTTGGTGTTCAGGTCACGTCTTTCCGAAAACGTCATCAAATAGGTAAAGCACGAATCACTATAGGCAAAGCCGACCCCGTCCTTGACCAGAACGCTCTGCTCCAGATCATATGTGCCGGTGCCAAAGACGCGCCAATTCTCGGCAAGATGTGTCGAGGCGCCGAGCGTAACCTCATGGCGATCGGTCGAGAAGCCATAGAGCGGCTGCGCCTGGATGAAGGCGTATTTGGCGCTCAGCGATACCGGCAGGCCTGAAAAGGCGGCCTTTACCTCAGCGCGGCGGATCTCGAAGCTTTGCTCGTCGAAACGGCCGCTGACCGAGCCGGAAAACCCGCTGGGGCTGTTGAAGCCGACAAGGCCGACATAGTCGGAGGTTGCAGTTTCAAGACCCGAATAGGCGCCGACATTGACCAGGTCCGGCGTGCCGAACGAGTTCTGGCCGCCCAGCTGGTAGGATTGGCCGAACACCGCATTGGTGCCCCAGCCATTGTCATACGCGCCGGAATAGCGCAGCCCGACATTGGCGCGTGTGCCGCCTTCCATGCGGTCATAGCCCGAGAATTTGTCGCGCTCGAACAGCGTCGTGGCGTCGAAGACGAAGCTCTGGGCGTCCTCGTTGGGGACCGCCAGCCCGCCGACATATTGCTCGTTCGGACGCATGAATACCTGCGCCATCGGTTCGAAGACATGGCTGGAACTGGTCATCGAAAACAGCACCGGCCAGCGCATCTCAAGGCCGGCGGTCGCCATGTAGCGGGCAAGCGATGAACGCATATCGTCCTCGACGCCGAGATTGGTCGCCATCTGGTTGATGGCGTCGAGCGAGGCCGAGGAGGCGTTGACGTAGCCGGCGTCGCCGCGCAGCGCCAGGAGCGGTGTCAGCAGCAGCCCGCCATCGGTGGTGAAAGTGCGCTTCCATTCGGCTTCGGCGGTAAGGCGGCCGGATTGACCGTCGATGCCGCGGACGTTGTTGACGGACGAAGGGATGCCCGAATTTGCAAGAGCCGTATCGAGCCTGTCGCGGTCAATGACCCGCGCGTTGACGTCGAACGACAGCTGCCCGCCGGCCACCGGCATGTCGGGGATATAGGCGTAGTCGAGCGAGGGCAGCACCCAGGGCTGCTTGGCGGCGCGTGCAGTCGGATCGCTGGCGAGCGTGTCTTCCTGAACGTCGAAGTGCATGGCGCGCACATCGAAGTAATTGCGATCGTTGAGCCCCGTCAGGTACACCTCGGAGCGGTGCACGCTATCGTTGAAGCCATCGATGTCGTAGGTGCGCGCGAAATTCTTGTCGCTCTGCAGCAGGATGTCCCAGCCGAAGTCCCAGCGCGGGTTGATGGCGAACTGGCCCTGGGTGCCCATCATGCCGCGGAACCTGTTCGGGTCGCCTTCGGTACCCGAATTCACGTTGTGGCCATTGTCGTCGATGAAGGCGTCGGGATTCTCCTGCCGGATGCCCGCAATCTTCAGGCTGTACTGACCGTTGTTGAAGCGCTGCCTCCACTCGGCCTCACCGAGGAAACCTTGCTTGGTATAGCCGCTGCCAGTGACAGTGAGATCGTAGGTCGGCGAGAGCGCGAAATAATAGGGGACTTTAACACCGACGCCGAGATCGCTCTTGTAGGCGACGCCGGGGATCAGGAAGCCGCTCTTGCGCTTGACCGTTGGGTCGGCGATCTCGAAAGCCGGCAGATAGGCCAGCGGAAAGCCGAAGAACTCGAAATTCGAGTTCTCGAAGCGAACCGTCTTCTTCTCGCCGTTCCAGATGATCTTCCTGGCCTTGATACGCCAGGTCGGCGCTTTGTCGGGCTTGTCCTCGCACGGCTCGCAGGCGGTGTAGACGCCATTGTGGAACGTCGTCAGCACGCCGCCCATGCGCTCCGCGCTTTCGGCGGCGAAATACGCCTTGTCTATGGTCTCGACCCGCAGCGCGTTGACGAAGCCGTCGGCGAAATCGTCAGTGATGTCGGCATGCTGCGAATAGATTTTGGTGCCGTCGCTATTGACGAGTTCGACATTGCCGCTGGCGACGAGGCGTTTGGTGTTGCGGTTGTATTCGACCCGCTGGGCGACGAGACGGTTGCCGCCGTAGTCGATCTGGACGCCGCCGACGGCCGTCACTGTCTGCTTGTCGTTGTCGTAGACCAGCGTATCGGCTGCCAACAGCATCTGCGTGCCGCTCGGAACCTTCGTTGCCAGCT
This sequence comes from Mesorhizobium sp. M0184, assembly GCF_040322215.1. Taxonomy (NCBI): domain Bacteria; kingdom Pseudomonadati; phylum Pseudomonadota; class Alphaproteobacteria; order Hyphomicrobiales; family Phyllobacteriaceae; genus Mesorhizobium; species Mesorhizobium sp. M0184. The sequence goes on along the minus strand of NZ_JAMYSZ010000010.1, from coordinate 140,186 downwards.
CACTGACGTCCTGGGCAAAAGCCGGAGCAACCGGGGCGGCGCTGGCAAGCAGGCACGCCAAGGCGCTCGCCGCAGAGAGGCGTGCCAAACCGGCGTGCCTATGGCTGCGCAAAACCGCCTCCCTCACTAGCCGTCTTCCTTGTATAGCAGGAATGTCACCCCGAAGAACATAGCCACGACAACCGGGACCCAAGCCGCTACGGCCGTGGGTACGAATCCCGCTACGCCGAATGCCTTGACCAGCACCGAAACGACATAAAGCAGAAAGCCGGCCACGATGCCACCCAGAATCATCGTTGCCGACTGCCCCATCCTCGCAAATCGCATTGATACCGTTGCCGCAATCAGCGTCATCGCGACAAGCAGGAAGGGCAGCGCAATCAGGGAATTAAACTGCATGGCGAAGGCATTTGCCTTGAGGCCGAAGGAGCGGGCCACTTCGATCTTGCCGGGCAGATCGTAGAAGGGAATGGTCTCAGGGCGCGCCAACCGCTCTTGCACAAATTCCGGCTTGAGATTGGTCGGCAGCCGATCGCTGGGTAACGACTGGATGGTACCGTCCCGGAACACCTTGACGTCCTGCAATTCCCAGTAGCCGTCCCGCAAAAAGGCGCGCGCCGCATCCTTGCGCTCGATGATGTCGCCTTGCGGGCTGAAGCTGAAGAAGACCGCGTCGGCCATCTCCAGGCCTTGATTGAGAATGGCGCGCGCGCCGATGATGGTGTCGCCGGCGTTGGTTTTCTGCCTGATCCAGGGCGCAGCATCGGCCGAGACGCTGTTCGACTTGCCCGAACGGAGCTGGGTCTCGATCTCCTCGGACCAGGAATAGGCGTGCGCGGCTACCGGATTGATGACGCCGACCGACAAGGCTCCAAACAGCAGCGCCCCGATGCAGCACGGCAGCAGGAATTGCCATGCGGAAACCCCGGCGGAACGGGCAATGACCAATTCATATTTGCGGTTGAGCGACACCAACGTCGCCATCGCCGAGAACAGGCCGACGAACGGCACCGTCTGCAGCATGATCATCGGCATCCTGAGCCCCGAAATGGCGAACGCAGTTGCGTAGGTGAAGCCCGGCACGCCGGTCGTACGGCCGGAAAGCTCGGTGAAATCGATCAGGAACACCAGCGCCAAGAGGCCGATGAAGAACCAGATGGTGATCGTCACATAGCGAAAGAAGAAGTACCGACCCAGAGTCCAGCCCATCAGCCGGCCCCCTGTCCGGATGCGCGACGCCTGGCAAAACGGAGCTTGATGGCGCTCCAGCCGTCACTGAAGCGGCCGGCAAGATTGGTTATCCAATCGGCCCAGGCAACCGGCAGTTCCATGGTCCGGTTGGACACGATGAACCAGATGGCGATCGCCGATGCCACGATCGGGACGCCGTAGACCATATAGGCATATTGCGGCACCTTGTCGGCCTTGCCGGCGGCAAAGAACCCGAGCCAGCGCACGAACAGCGCGATCGCGATTGCCGTGATCAGCGGGTGCACACGCGCCTCGCGATGCGAGCGCGCATCTCCGGCAACGGCGAGCGCGATCAGCGCGAAGACGAGCGAATAGGACCACTCGGAAAAACGCTGGTTGAGCTCGGCCAGATACCTGTTCGGCTTTTGCTGGTACATCTTGTCGTTCGGACTGGGATTGAGCAGATACTGGGTCGTCCGGTCCTTCGGCAAAAGCAGGATGTCAGATGATGCCGACATGAAAGCGGACAAGTCGAAGGCGTAGGAGGTGAACCGGATCACCGAGAGGTCGCCGGTCATGGTTTTGCGATGGATGACCCCGTCATTCATCATCAGCACCTTCTCGTCGCCGCGTTCGATGATGCTGCCGGTCTTGGCGTAGTAGATGAGATTGACGCCTTCTTCGCGCGAATCGGCGACGAAGATGCCGCCGAGACGGTTGTCGGGAAGCCGTTCGCCAACCTGCAGGAACAGGCCGTCATCGATCTTACGGAAGGTGCCTTCCTGGATGATCAACGACAACAGATCGGCACGCGACGACGCAATCAACTCGCGGTTCTTCTGGCGTGCATAAGGGTCGACGCCATTGTCGACGGCGAAGGAAAAAACGCTGGCTGCAAGTGCCAGAAGCATGATCGGCCTGACGATGGTCCAGCGTGAAGCGCCGGCGGCATTGATGACGGCCAGCTCCGAATCCGAATTCATCACGCTGAGGATCTGGGCGACCGCGACCACCAGGGCGAACGGCACGACAATCGGAACGATCGTCGGGATGATCAGCGCTGCGACTTCGAAGAAGGTGAGGGCCGACTGACCGCTATCGGTGACGAGGTCGATGCGGGCGAGCACCTGAGTCGTCCAGACGATCGCCAGCGTCCAGACGAGCGCCAGCGCGAATACCGCGAAAGCACGGCGCATGATGTAACGTTCAACGACCTTCATGAAGGCTTTTCTCGGCGGTTTCGAACGGCATCATGCCTTGGAACAAGGTAGTCGTCCGGCGCCGGCTGCACAACTGGCTCAGTTTGGCGGTTCGATCTGGGTTCTGTCCCGTATCGCAAATTCCGCTGGGCCGGAGTGTCGGCGGCAATGGATAAGAAAGGGCGAACATTGTTGGTTAACAACAGGTTGCGGCGGGAAGCGGGGCCGTGCCGCGACGAATCGTGGATGGTTCGATATCGCATATGGGAGCGATTTCGGCCAAAGTCTTGTCAAATGCGGCAAAACGACCAAATGTCGCGCCGGTCGCGACCGCCGCGGCGTGATAAGACGGGTCAGGATCTGTTGAGCCCCAGCATGGAAGCGGAAAAATTGCGCGGTCAAACCGGTCGGGAAGCGGTCTTTGACGGCGCGATCGTGGTCGGGGCCGGCGCGGCCGGCCTTGCCGCCGCCCACGCCTTGATGAAGGCCGGCGTACCGACGCTCGTCCTGGAAAAGGAGAGCCGGCTTGCCGAACCCTGGCATCGGCGGCACCAGCGGCTGCACCTCAATACGCATCGCGATCTCTCGACGCTGCCCGGCGTCGGCTATCCCGCAGGCACCCCGGCTTTTCCGCATAAATCGGCCGTCATTCGCCATCTGAACGATTTCAGCCAGGCGCATGGTCTGCCGGTCGCATTCGGCGTTGCCGTTGAAGAGATCACGTTCGACGGCGATCACTGGACCGTGCGGACGAACTCCGGACGTCGTCTGGCGCGCCATGTCGTCGTCGCCACCGGGCGCGACCGGCAGCCGTTTATTCCCGCGTGGAAAGGCATGAAGGATTTTGCAGGCCGGATTATCCATTCGGCCGATTTTGGCGAGGCGAAGGACTACGTCGGCAAAAAGGTGCTGGTCGTCGGAGCCGGCAATTCGGGGTTCGACGCACTCAACCATCTTGCGAATGCAGATGCCCAAAGCATCTGGCTGTCGGCCCGCAACGGCCCGTCGCTGCTGCCGAAACGCATCGGCAAGGTCGCCGTCCACAGGCTTTCACCGTTGATGGCGAGCTTGCCGGTGCGGCTGGCCGATGCGGTGATGGCGACAACCCAGCGCCTGGTTTTCGGCGACCTGACGAAATTTGGGCTTCCGCCGGCTCCCATAGGCGGTGCGAGCCGTCTGAGCGCCGACTACACCGCGATCGCAGCCGATGACGGCGCGGTTCGCGCCATAAAGGCAGGCACGATCGTGGTGGTGCCACCATTGCGGGAATTTACCCCAGACGGCATCGTATTGAATGACGGCAGGTTGATCACGCCCGATATCGTCATTGCGGCGACCGGCTATCGCACCGGTCTGGACCAGATGTTCGGCAAGCTCGGCGTTCTCGACGGCAAGGGCGTTCCGCTTTTCAACGGCGGCGATGCCGATCCGAAATTGCCCGGTCTGTGGTTTACCGGCATGCGGCCGAGCATTCGCGGTTGTTTCGCCAACGCCCGCATTCAGGCCAGGGCGATAGCGGCGCGGATTGTCAAGCAGCGATGATGAGCCGGACTATGCCGATTGTTCCGCCCGCAATAGACACGCCTTGTTGAGCGTGCTCGAACCGAAAGGTCAATGATCATGACGCCAGTCAGCATTCGCTACATGGTCGATGATGTCGCCGCCTCGATCGACTTCTACTGTGGACATCTGGGCTTCGCTGTTGAACAGGACGCGCGACCGGCTTTTGCTTCCGTCACACGCGGCGCTTTACGGCTCCTTCTAAGCGGACCCGGCAGTTCGGGTGCACGGGCGATGCCGGATGGCCGGCAGCCGGTGCCGGGAGGTTGGAATCGCATCCTGTTGGTGGTGCCGGACCTGAAAGAAGAGGTTGCGCGCCTCAAGAGTGCTGGACTTGTCTTTCGCAACGATATCATAACGGGCGTCGGCGGTTCCCAGACGCTGCTCGAAGACCCATCGGGCAATGTCATCGAGCTGTTTCAACCCGCCGCTCACTGACGAACGTTTCTCGCAATAATCCAACTCACTTCCCCGAAAGCAGGACATGATGAATTCGAGACCCTCGATCGCCTTTGCCAAATTCGCCGCGCCCAAAAAAGGAAGCGTTTTCGTTCTGGTGGCCGACGAGGGCGGCCTCAGCGATGCCGCCAGGGCTTGCGATCCGGCAAAGACCCTCGAGCGGGCTTTTCCGGTCGCCGACTTCACCGGCAAATTCGCCAGCCTGGTCGAAGTGCTGGCACCGGAAGGGACATCGCTCGAGCGGCTCGTGGCGGTCGGTGCCGGCAAGGGCTCCAATCTCGATGATTACGCCTGGCTGAAGCTTGGCGGCACGATTGCCGCGTCCTTTCGCAAGGCAACCGAAGTGGCCGTCGTGCTCGATCTTCCCGGTGCGGCCGTCAGCGGCAGGCAAGCCGTTCAGCTTGCAGCGGGCATCCTGCTGCGCAGCTATTCCTTCGACAAGTACAAGACCAAAAAGAACAATGGTGACGACAAGCGCGAGCCAAAAAAGCCGGTCAAGGTGACTATTCACACCGCCGATCCGGCAGCTGCAAAGAAGGCCTTCGCCGATGAAGCGGCGGTGATCGACGGCGTCTTGCTGGCGCGCGATTTGGTCAATGAACCGGCCAATGTTTTGGGACCGGTGGAATTCGCCGCCCGCATCGCCGAACTGGAGGCGCTCGGCGTCACGGTCGAGATCCTGGCCGAGAAGGAGATGAAGAAGCTCGGCATGGGTTCGCTGCTGGGCGTAGCGCAGGGTTCGCCGCGTGGCGCCCGCATCGCGGTCATGCGGTGGGACGGCGGCAAGGCCAAGGAAAGCCCGGTCGCCTTCGTCGGCAAGGGTGTCACCTTCGACACCGGCGGCAATTCGATCAAGCCGGCGTCGGGCATGGAGGACATGAAGGGCGACATGGGCGGCGCTGCTGCCGTCACCGGGCTGATGCACGCGCTGGCCGCGCGCAAGGCGAAGGTCAATGTCGTCGGCATTGTCGGGCTGGTTGAAAACGCCGTCGACGGCCACGCTCAGCGACCGGGCGACATTGTCACCTCGATGTCGGGCCAGACTATCGAAGTGCTCAATACCGACGCCGAGGGCCGCCTGGTGCTGGCCGATGCGCTCTGGTACTGCAACGACCGCTTCCAGCCGAAATTCATGATCAATCTGGCGACGCTGACCGGCGCCATCATGGTCGCGCTCGGCCAGCATTATGCCGGCCTGTTCTCCAACAATGACGAGTTGGCGGACCGGTTGACGGCGGCCGGACAGGCGACGCAGGAGCGGGTGTGGCGCATGCCGCTCGGTGCCGAATACGACAAGCTGATCGATTCCAAGAATGCTGACATGAAGAACATCGGCGGCCGCCATGGCGGCGCCATCATTGCCGCGCAGTTCCTGCAGCGCTTCGTCAAGGACACGCCCTGGGCGCATCTCGACATCGCCGGCACCGCGATGGGCGCGCCTTCCAACGAGATCAACCAGTCATGGGCTTCCGGCTTCGGCGTCAGGCTGCTCGACCGGCTGCTGCGTGACCATTACGAGCAATGAACGGCTGGGGCGGGACTCCGACAATGTAGACTGAACGCATGGCCGAGATTCTGTTTTATCACCTGACCGAATCGACGCTGGAGGATGCGTTGCCCGGCCTCCTGGAGCGCAGTGTCGATCGCGGCTGGCGTGCCGTGGTGCAGACCGGCACCGAGGAACGGCGCGACGCGCTGGACCAGCATCTGTGGACTTTCCGGGACGATTCATTCCTGGCCCACACAACGGATCGCGAAGCCCATCCCGCCGAGCAGCCGGTGCTTCTGACCGTCGGCCCTGACAATCCGAACCAGGCGCAGATACGCTTCCTGGTCGATGGGGCGGTGCCGCCGGAGCTTGGCGGCTACCAGCGCGCCGTGTTCCTGTTCGACGGCCACGATGCAGCCCAGCTAGAGGCGGCACGCACGCACTGGAAGACAATGAAGGAGGCCGGCCACACCGTGACCTACTGGCAGCAAACGCCTGACCGGCGCTGGGAACGCAAGGCCTAGAGAACTTGCATCCACACATGGAATCACTGGCGCCGCAAGAGTGCGACGACAAAAAGATGGACCGCCGGCTATTCAGAAGACCGGAGCAAGCCCGATGCCGCCCGATGAACGAACGCCAGGCATGCCGATAGATGCCGCACTTGTTCGCCGGCTGATTGCCGCGCAGTTCCCCAAATGGGCGGACCTGCCGGTAGAGACGGTCGAGCCTGGCGGCTGGGACAACCGCACGTTCCGACTGGGCGACAGCATGTCGGTGCGGCTGCCGAGCGCTGCCGCCTATGTCGCCCAGGTCGAGAAGGAGCATCGCTGGCTGCCCCGCCTGGCGCCTCACCTGCCTCTGCCGATACCCGTGCCGCTGGCCAAAGGCGCGCCCGGGGAAGGCTATCCATGGCCTTGGTCCGTCTATCGCTGGCTTGGCGGCAGACCGGCGGCTGGTGGACTGATTGCCGATCTTACCGAGTTCGCCCGTTCGCTGGCCGGCTTTCTGGTTGCGCTCTACCGGATCGACGCTGCCGATGGGCCACCGGCAGGGCAGCATAATTTCCACCGCGGTGGCCGGCTTTCGGTCTACGACGCCGAGACCCGAGCCGCGCTCTCGGCGCTCGGCGGCCGCATCGACAAGGCCGCCGCCGAGGCCGTGTGGGCGACGGCCCTTGCCTCGCGATGGCAAGGGCCGCCGGTCTGGGTCCATGGCGACGTCGCCTCGGGCAATCTGCTCGTCGAAGATGGCAAGCTCTACGCGGTCGTCGATTTCGGTAGTTCGGCTATCGGCGATCCTGCCTGTGATCTGGTGATCGCGTGGACGGAATTTTACGGCGAGAGCCGTCAGGCGTTCCGCGACGCCATTGCCCTTGACGAGCACAGCTGGGCGCGCGCACGGGGCTGGGCGTTGTGGAAGGCGCTGATCGTCGCTTCGGGACATGACGGCAACCAGCGCGAGGCGGAAAAATCGTGGCGGGTCATCAATGAGGTGCTGGCGGATCACACAAACAGTCGGAGCGGGAAGGCCAATTCAGTCTGAACGCGTCCCGCTCTAATAACGAAAGCATTACTGCCCGCCCATCTCCTTCCTGAAGGTATCGAAATCTACCTGCATGCCGTTGAAGATGGTGCTCCAATGGCGGGTCAGAGCTGAAACGGCGACCGCCTCCTGTATCTCCTCGTCGGTGGCGCCGGCGCGCTTGGCGTCCTGCGTGTCCGACCAGATACAGTAGTTGCACGGGATTTGCGCCGCCACCGCCAGCGAGATCAGCGACTTGACCTTCGGCGGCAGCGCCGTCTTGTCGCTGAGCTGGATGGCCTTGACCTCGGCCCATGCACCGGGCAGACCGGCTTTCGGGAACTGCTTTACGAAACCGGGCACCCCGCCCATGGTCGACTGGATGTCCTTTACGGTTGCGTCATACTCATCGGCATAAGAAGGAGCTGCAGCCAGCACACAGGTGGCGGCGAGCAGGCAGGCACGGCGGATGGAAGAATGCGTTGATGAAAGAGTACGATAGGCAGAGATGACGTTCTCCTCTGGCGTTTGTTGGCCTTACGGTGTAAGGTAACGTCGAAAATGAACCTTACAGTGTAAGTGGTCAAGCGACGCCATGGACACATCGATCAAAAAAAAGCGACCGCGCGGCCGGCTGTCTCGCGAGATGATCGAGGACGCGGCTTTGAAGGTGATCGAGAGCGAGGGCCTCGCCGGGTTTTCGATGCGCAAGCTGGCGGCAGAACTCGGCTGCGAAGCCATGAGCATCTATCACCACTTTCCTTCGGTGGCGCATCTCTTCGAAGCCTTGGTGGATCGGCTGATCGGCTCCCTCGAAATGCCCGACGCGGACCTCCCTTGGCGACAAAGGTTACGCATTGCCGTGCAGGATTTCCGCCGCGTCGCGCGTGAGCACCCGGCCTTTGCCACGTTCCTTGTAACCTACCGGATGAATTCGCCGACCTGTCTCACTTGGCTGAACGGCATCCTTGGCCTGTTCGAGGCCGGCGGCTTCGGACCGGAACTGGGGGCGCGGCTGTTCCGCACCACCGGCTATTATCTGATGGGTGCCATCCTCGACGAGACTGCCGGCTATGCACAGGGGCCTTCGGCCGTGACCATCGTCAGCGACGAGCAACTGGCGCAGGATTTTCCAAAAGTAGCTGCGGCCGGGCGTTATTTCGGCACCGCCGAGTTCGACCGGACGTTTGATCTCGGCCTTGACATGCTCCTGGACGAAATGGAGAACGCCCGCGACTGCGCCAGCGCGCCGAACACCGGGTCTTGACGTCATGCGCTCCCTGTTCGCTCTGATACTGCTCATCGGTACCGGCATCGGCGTCGTCTACCCCTGGGCGATGACCAATTTCTCCGGCCATGAGATCGGCACCTGGCGGGTTTACGACCAGGGCCGGTTCAAGCCGGTGACCGTGCCCCTGAGCGCACGCGACGGGCCGCTACGCGTGCTGGTCGACCTTACGGCGAGAGCCGAGCGCATCGTCTCGCAGCAGCGCACTGTGCTGACCCTGACTGCCGCCGCCGGCGGCAGGACGGTGCTCGCCTCGACGCTGCAGTTCAATCACTCCGACAATCCGCGCCAGGTCAGCCCGCAACTGCCGGACAGGATCTTTCGCGACGAGGCCGGCCTGATCCCGACCGTTACCCCTGGTTCCTACATCTTCACCGTCGGTCCGGGCGACGCCGAAGGCATTCCGATGCGGGCCGTCGATCTCGTCCTGCGCTCGGGTGCCGGCGAGGTCGACCGCCGGGCGCGCCCGGTCGGTTTTTCCCTGATGGCGGCCGGCCTGGTCGGGCTGGTGCTGGCATTCCGTTTCGGCGGCCGTCGGCCGGAAAATCCGAACTCGCAGCCGCCACCGCCACGCTGGGGCAGGGGCTCCAATTGAACTATCGCCACGCCTACCACGCCGGGAACTTCGCCGACGTCGTCAAGCATGTCGTGCTCAGCCGGCTGATCGAATATCTGAAGCAGAAGGACAAGGCGTTTCGGGTCATCGACACCCATGCCGGCATCGGCCGCTACGATCTGTCCTCGACCGAAGCGCAAAAGACCGGCGAATGGCAAGGCGGCATCGGCCGGCTGGTCGACGCCGCACTCGATGCGCCGGCGGTGGCACTGCTGGCGCCGTATCTTGAAGCCGTACGTTCGCTCAATCCGGACGGCGGCGTGAAAAAATATCCGGGTTCGCCGTTGATCGCCCGGCACCTGATGCGCAAGCAGGACCGGCTGTCGGCGGTCGAACTGCACCCTAAGGATGCCGCCAGGCTGAAGGCGCTGTTCGACGGCGACTTCCAGACCCGGGTGATCGAGCTCGACGGCTGGCTGGCCCTCGGCGCGCATCTGCCGCCAAAGGAAAAGCGCGGCCTCGTGCTCATCGATCCGCCCTTCGAGGAAGAGGGCGAGTTCGACCGCCTCGTCGACGGACTGCAAAGGGCCCACCGACGCTGGCCCGGCGGCATTTACGCGCTGTGGTATCCGCTCAAGGACCGCAGGGCGGTCGCCGCCTTCCGCAAGGCGCTGAAGCAGACGGGCATTTCGAAGCTGCTCGACATCGGTTTTGAGATCAGGCCGGACGCCGTCGAGCCGAGCCTCGACGGCTGCGGCATGGTGGTGGTCAATCCGCCCTTCACGCTGGAAGGCGAGTTACGGACGCTGCTGCCGGCGCTGCACCGGCTGCTTGCACTTGAGCAGCCGTCGCATTGGACGCTGGACTGGCTGGCGGGAGAGTAGTTTGAGGGCGCGGCCCTGCCGTTCCGTCAGCGCAACCATCGTCACCACAACCACGGTCGCTACAACCGCTTGACCGCACGTCAGCGAATCCGCACAGTGCGCGCAGTCGACCTTGAGAGGCTGCCATGACTCGCTTCGCCCAATCCGCCCTTGCCGCACTGCTCGCCTTTTGCACGCCGCTGGCCGCACCTCTTGGCGTCACCCAGGCAGTCCAGGCGGCCGACCTTGCAATCTATACCGACGAGGATAGCGGCGTCTGCGGCGAGGCCTGGGTGCTGAACAAGATCACCGACCGCTTCTCCTATCAGGTGCATCACGTGCCGCATCTGCCGGATGTGCAGATCGTCGAGTTCCAGCGCATCCACCAGCATCGCTATCTGCCGGCCGACGACACCTGGCCGATCGGCCGCCGTTATTGCGGCGCCACCGTCAGCCTCTCCGACGGCGGCGCTCGCACCATCTGGTACCTGATCGAGGAAGGCCAGGGTTTTGCCTCGATCGGCGACAATGTCGAATTCTGCGTCTCGGGCTTCGACCGCTGGATGGTCTACAACGGCCGCTGCCGCGTCCTGCGCTGACCAGCGCCTTCCGATCCGGCGGATTGTTGCGTCACTTAGGTGGTCGAGAAAAGGAACACCTGACGGCCATCAGGATCACGGACGATCACACGTCTGCCCATAGCTGTCGCCTTGACGTCCGCAATGATTCCAAAGCCGTTGGCCTTGGCGGCAGAAGCAGCTTCATCTGCGTTGGCGACTTCGAAGCCGATCATCGTTCCCGCTCCTTCCGGCGTCGTTGCTTCTGCCGGATAGAGTTCGATCGCAAGCCCTTCACCTTGGAACGCGAAATGTATCGGACCGGAGCCATGCTGCTCTTGCCTGAAGACAATTCCGAAATTCGCGTAGAAAGCCGCGGCTGATCTGGGATCAGCCGAAAACCATGTGACAAATGTCAAGCTCGGCAAGGAGGACATTCATACCTCTCTGGTGTTGAGGGTCCAAGGTCGGACGAGGTTGCGAAAATCGTAGACTTCCATGCATGTCAACGCCAACCGACCACATCGATCACTTTGCGGGGAAACAGCACTACATGGATTCGCTTGTTTATACTGTTGCTCTCGGCGCGGTCGTTGCAGGCTTCGTCCAAGGGCTTTCCGGGTTCGCTTTCAGCCTGGTTGCCATGTCGATTTGGGTTTGGACCGTGGAGCCCCAGCTCGCTGCTGCCATGGCGATCTTTGGGGCGCTCACCGGTCAGATCATCGCTGCCGTCACCGTCCGCCGGGGTTTTGATCTCAGGCTTCTGCTGCCCTTCCTGATCGGCGGGACCATCGGGATTCCGGTCGGTGTCGCCATCCTGCCCTTGCTGGATGTGCAGTTGTTCAAGCTGGTCTTCGGCGCGCTGCTGGTCGTTTGGTGTCCCTTGATGCTCTTTGCGCGTCGCCTCCCTCCCATCACGGTCGGGGGTCCTGTTGCAGACGGTGCAATAGGTCTGGTCGGCGGCATCATGGGTGGACTTGGCGGCTTCACCGGCCCGGTTCCAACGCTGTGGTGCGTGCTGCGCCAATGGGAAAAGGACAGCCAGCGTATTGTCATCCAGAATTTCAACCTTGTGACCCTCTCCATGACGATGGCCGCCTATCTTGCGGCCGGAAAGATCAAGCTCGAAATGCTGCCGATGTTTGCCGTCGTCGCGCCGGCGATGTTGATACCGACACTCCTTGGCGCGAGACTCTACATCGGCGTTAGCGAGGCGACTTTTCGAAAGATCGTCCTCACACTCTTGGCCGCATCAGGTGCGGCATTGTTGGCATCGTCCTTGCCGCACCTCATAAGCCGGGTTTGAACGACACACAGAAATCCCGACTTCCGCCGTGCCATGCGCTATCGACCGATGCGGCCTGCTCCCGATAGGTAGGCGCAGATCAGTTCGACGAGTTGCTTTTGCAGCTCCGGCGCGGCGAGCATGTTCCGGCGTGCCGCGTTGTGGATCACACCTTCGATCGCTGACGACAGCACGCGCGCAACGGCCTCCATGTCGGCGCCTTTCCTTGGCTTGCGATAAGTGGCGACAGCAGTCGCATAGTGATTGAGGTATTGCGCCTGGAACGAAGCATGGGCGGCCCTGGAGCCGCGATCGCCCGGCGCCTCGTCGAGCAGCACCTGGTGTAGTGTCGGGTGAATGCTGTGCGCGGCGATCATGCCGCGCACCAGCTCCTGTGCGAATTTCCTGAGCGGCTTTTGGTCTTCCGCCGAATCGCGAATGACCGACAGCACATGATCGAAGTGACGGCGCCGGACGGCAGCGAGCAGGGAAAGCTTGTCGGGAAAATACTGGTAGAGCGTGCCGATGCTTACACCTGCTGTCTCGGCAACCTTGTTGGTGGTGAAGCCGGCCCACCCCAGCCCGCTCAGAACATGAGCCGCCGCCTCGATGATCGCCTCGACGGTTGCCCTGGAACGCGCCTGGCGCGGCTGTTTGCGCATGCGCGGATGCGGTTTTGCAATGCGAGTAGACACGTTCGCCCATTCTCCTGAAATATAAACAACATACTCGCATTTCCGGAAAAGGACACCGACCATGAATGCGCTCGCTCTGCTTCGCAGCCTGTTTGCCTATCAGGCCTGGGCCAATGACGAACTGCTGGAAAAGCTCGCGAGTCTCGACCCGCATGTTCACGGCAAGGAACGGCAGGCCGTGATACGGCTCGTCGATCACAGCCATGCGGTGTCGCGGATATTCTCGGCGCACCTGGTTGACGCAAGCCATGGCTACTCCGTCGACACCACCGAGGACACGCCGGCGTTCGACGAACTTCGCGCCGCGATCGCCGCGACCGATCGCTGGTATCTCGATTATCTCGAAACCGTTTCGTCGCGGCAATTGTCCGAGCCCGTCGCATTCGTGTTCACCGACGGGGATAAGGCATTGATGTCGCGACAGGAAATGCTGACCCACGTCGTACTGCACGGCGGCTATCATCGCGGTGAAGCGGGGCGCATCCTGGCGCAGATTTCGGTCATGCCGCCATGGGATACCTTCGCCGTCCATCTCCACAGGGCCGAGCCTTCGCGCCGGCTGCAGATGAGCCGTGAGCCGCTCGGCGCCTGAACGGCCGAGCGCATTCGATCGCGAGGGTCGGCTCGACCGGATCTATCGAACGATATCCTGTCTTTTAGAAATGCGAGCTATCTGCTTACTTTCATCGCGTCGTGCAAGATAGTGCAGCGGCGTGCTCGTCGCGTTGCTTCCTACTTACCTGTAGTTTATCGTTTCGGACAAGACGAGGCGGGCGGCCGCCTTCGCTCTTGACAATGTTCGCGCCGAGCGTCGGACGTTGAAGCGCAAAGCTGGTCGAAAAGGTCCTGAGCTTGACGAGAAGACCGGTCGAGATAGAGCGACCAGAATTTCTGTCGCAGAACTTCGCTGCGGGACAGAAAGATTCGCAGCCGATTTTTGCGCGGGTAAAATGGTCGCGCGCTCGCCGTAACCGAAACTTAAGCTACAAAAATCATTCTAATGCTTCGCTGGCTAGCAAGCCGCGAGTCAGATATGCAATGCGCGCCGGGTCAATAACGGCCGTCGGCACAACGGAAGGGGCATGATATGGCTAAGCAGTCATCCAAAGCGCCGGCATCCAAGGCACCGGCAAAGTCACCGGCAAAGAAAGCACCGGCAAAAGCAGCCGCGGCAAAGGCCGCAACTGCTGTGAAGAAAGCAGCACCCGCGGCCAAAGCGAAGGCCGCTGCGCCTAAGGCAAAAGCAGCGCCGGCCAAAAAGCCGGCCGCCAAGGCCGCGGCAAAACCAGCCGTGAAGAAAGCAGCACCTGCCAAGGCAAAAGCAGCACCGGCCAAGGCCAAGGCTGCACCGGCCAAGAAGGCGGCACCGGCCAAGAAGCCGGCTGCAAAGGCCGTGGCGAAGCCAGCTGCGAAGAAGGCAGCACCGGCAAAGGCCGCCGCTGCGAAATCTTCTGCAGCAGTGAAGAAAGCAGCGCCCGCGGCCAAGCCGAAGGCAGCGCCCGCAAAGGCGAAGGCCAAGAAGTAGTCGCGGTCCTGCTGTCGCAGGGGACAGTACTCAAGACAGCCAGGGCGGGATGCCGGACAGGCGCCTCGCTTCTTGGTTGACAGTCGGGCAGGACCAGAAAGAGGCGGGAGGAAGACGTCTTTTCGCAGCTCCCAGGACTTCGCCATGCGGCGAAGTCCGGTGGGATTTTCGTGGCTGCCAAAACCAACCTTCGGTGCAAGGCCGAGTTGGTAGTTGCTCGGATCTGGATTGTCCGACCTGGTCGCGTCTGCCGTCGCACTGCGGCTCATCGCATCGAGATCGATGTCGAGACAATGGCTGCATGCTGGCGGCGCGGTTTTCCGCCTCTGGCCGTTGATGAACCCTGCACGATCGGTCAACAGTGCCCGCGCACGAGCCCCAATCGGAATCGATTTTCGGTGAGGGTCATGCGCGAAGTCACAATGCTACCGCGTCCTTTTGCGCGTCCAACAGGACGTATGGAGCTGTAGCCGGCAAACAGGAATCGACAATGCCCAGACTGCTCTACGCGTCTACTTCCCCCTACAGTTCCAAGGTGCGCATGGCAGCACTTCATGCCGGCATTGCGGTCGATCTCGTGCCGATAAAGACCGAGGAAAGGCCGGCCGAACTGATCGGCGCCAATCCGCTCGGCAAGATCCCGGTGCTGGTGCTCGATGACGGCCGCTCGGTCCACGACAGCCGCGCCATCACCCAGCATCTCAACCGGATGTCGAAGAACGCATTGTTTCCGCGCAATCCCGACAAGCGCCTTGAGGCGGAGGTGCTGGAGGCATTGGCCGACGGCATCTGCGACTGCGCGCTGTCGATGGTCTATGAGCGGCGCACACGGCCGGAAGAGATGGTCTACCAGCCTTGGCTCGAGCGCCAGTGGACGAAGATTTCGGCCGCGCTCGATCTGCTCAACGCGAACCCGCCGAAGCTGCCGAAGAAAATCACCCTCGGCCAGATCGCACTGCGCGCCTGCCTCGGCTATCTCTCGCTGCGCTTCGCTGGAAAATGGGAAAAGGGCCGCGGCCGGCTGACGCGCTGGGCGGCACGCTTCGACGAGAAATTCCCGGAGCTGAAGCCCGCCATCCCGGCTTGAGGACAAGCGGTCTCAACCGATGCCAACAAAAAAAGCCGGGCGCGAGGCCCGGCTTTTTCGTGTCGTGGCTTGGACGACTTAGAACTTCATACCGACGCCGAAGGTGACGCGATTGTCGGTCGACTTGACCTTGCCGATACCGTCGAAGTCCTTCCTGCCGAAGTCCGTGTAACGATACTCGACACGGCCGAACACATTGTCGGTGATCTTGATGTCGGTACCCACGCCGGCTGTCCAGCCAAACTGGGTGTTGGTGTCGCTTACGCCGGCAGCTTCAATCTTCTGGTTCTTCAGCGCGCCACCGGCGGTGCCGTAGAGCAGGATGTCCGGGGTGACAGCGTAGCCGAGACGGGCACGCAGCGAGCCCTCGAAGCCACCCTTGGCCTCGATGCCGGCATCGTCGCCCTTGACGCCGTTGTAGCCGATATCGGCTTCGGCACCGTAGACGAAGTTCTCCTGCTGCCAGTTATAGCCGCCGAAGACGCCGCCGACAAAACCCTTGGTGTCGACGTCGACGCCAATGTCTTTGGCTTTGGCATGGCCAGCGAAGCCGTAGCCGACGCTCACACCGGCATAGGGACCGGCCCAGGATGCGACCGGAAGTTCTGCGATCGGGGCAGGTGCCGGCGGCTCTTCCTGAACCACGTCCGCGGCATAGGCGGTTCCGCCGAGGGCGAACAGCCCAAACGCCACCGCGAGCGGTCGCGCAAATTTAAGATTGGCTTGCATTGTTCTTTACTCCTTAAGCCACAGGACACAGGCTTGTTTTTTCATGAGCGCCCTCAACCCGTCCGGGGGGTGAAACGGATCCGGCGTTCAACGGTTCCAAATGTCGTGTCGAAATGCGGCTGAAGCGAACCTGAACTTGGGTCATTACCTGGCACGAATGAGGCAGAACCTTGACGTTGCATCTTCGCAACAGCGAATGTCAGCAGGTTCGCCGTGCTGCACTGCACACGGCTTGGTGTAAGGGCTCCAGCGCCCTATATTGCGGGCGGGCTGGCCCGAATTCCGGTCGAGCCAAAACGCCTACCGGCCACTTTGCCACAATCCTGCCCCAGGTGGAAATGGGATTTAACACTTGGCGGGCCATAATTTGCCGGCGCGATCCCGGCAGGTCGGAATCGGCATCGGATTAAGGATTGACAGATGAGCAAGGTCGCCGCGACGGCACTGGTGACGGGCGGGGCGAAGCGGATCGGCAGGGCGATCGTCGAAGATCTTGCCGCGCATGGTTTTGCCGTAGCCATTCATTGCAATCGCTCGCTGGCCGAGGCGGAGGAACTGGCGGCCCAGATCACCAGTGGTCATTTTGGTCGACATGGCCGGGCCGCAGTGGTTGCTGCCGACCTGACCGACATGGACGCGGTCAGCAACCTTGTCGGCCGCGCTGCGGCGGCACTCGGGCCGGTGTCGCTGCTGGTCAACAACGCCTCGCTGTTCGAGCACGACAGCGTTGAGGATTTCGACTGGCCGGCCTGGGATCGCCATTTCGCCATGCATGTCAAGGCGCCGGCGCTGTTGGCACAGACTTTCGCCCGGGCCTTGCCGCAGAACAGTGAGGGGCTGATCGTCAACATGATCGATCAGCGCGTCTGGCGACCGACGCCGCGTTATTTCTCCTATGCGCTGTCGAAGTCGACCTTGTGGGCGGCGACCGAGATGATGGCGCAGGCGCTGGGTCCCCGCATCCGTGTCAACGCCATTGGTCCTGGCCCGACCTTGAAGAACACGCGCCAGCACGACAGCGATTTCGATGCCCAGATTGCCGGGCTGATCCTGAAACGCGGCCCGGAATTGCCGGAATTCGGTGCCACTATCCGTTATCTCTGGGCGGCACGCTCGGTCACCGGCCAGATGATCGCGCTTGACGGCGGCCAGCATCTTGCATGGCAGACGCCCGATGTGACAGGCATGACGGAATGAGCCCCATGGACCAGAAACAAAAAACGCGCGGTGGCGCCGACGACCTGCCGCCCGAAATCGACCTCGAGGACGAGGCGGCCGAGGAGGTCGTCGAGCCTGCAGCCAGCGGTCCGGACGTTACCTTCACCGCCATCGACTGGACCCCGCATGCCGGCGACGCCGACGGCATGGTCGGCGCCGAGGTGATCCAGACGCTGGTAAAGCGGCTGCCCAATGCGCCCGGCGTCTACCGCATGATGAATGCCGCCGGCGACGTGCTCTATGTCGGCAAGGCACGCAGCCTGAAGAAGCGGGTCACCAGCTACGCGCAAGGCCGGTTCCACACCAGCCGTATCGGCCGCATGGTGCGCGAGACATCGACCATGGAGTTCGTCGTCACCCGCACCGAGATCGAAGCGCTGCTGCTTGAAGCCAACCTCATCAAGCGCTTGCGGCCACGCTTCAACGTGCTGATGCGCGACGACAAGTCGTTCCCCTATATCCTGTTGACCGGCGACCATGTCTCGCCCGGTATTTACAAGCACCGCGGCGCGCGCTCGCGCAAGGGCGACTATTTCGGCCCCTTCGCCTCGGCCGGCGCCGTTGGCCGTACCATCAACTCGCTGCAGCGCGCCTTCCTGCTCAGGAGCTGCACCGACTCCTTCTACGAGAACCGCACCCGGCCTTGCCTTTTGTTCCAGATCAAGCGCTGCGCCGGCCCGTGCACCGGCGAAATCTCGCACGGCGACTATGCGAGGCTTGTCGCCGAGGCTAAGGATTTTCTCTCCGGCCGCAGCCAGAAGGTGAAGACGGAGATCTCCGCCGCCATGCAGCAGGCTTCGGAGAACCTCGATTTCGAACGCGCCGCCATCTATCGCGATCGGCTGGCGGCGCTGTCGCATGTGCAGAGCCATCAAGGCATCAATCCGCAGACCGTCGACGAGGCCGATGTCTTCGCCATCCATCAGGAGGGCGGCCAGGTCTGCATCCAGGTGTTCTTCTTCCGCACCGGCCAGAACTGGGGCAACCGCGCCTATTTTCCCAAGGCCGATCCGGCGCTCGAAGCCGGCGAGGTGCTGGGATCGTTCCTGGCGCAGTTCTACGACGACAAGCCGACGCCGCGCACCATCCTGTTGTCGCATGGCGTCGAGGACCAGGAATTGCTGGCGGAGGCCCTCTCCACCCGCGCCGGCCGCAAGGTGTCGATCTCCGTGCCGCAGCGCGGCGAGAAGAAGGACCTGACCGACAACGCGCTGCAGAACGCGCGCGAGGCGCTCGGCCGGCGGCTCGCCGAAACCTCGACCCAGGCGCGGCTGCTCACCGGCTTTGCCGAGACCTTCGGCCTGGAAAAGCCGCCGGTGCGCATCGAGGTCTACGATAACTCGCACATCATGGGCACCAACGCAGTCGGCGCCATGGTCGTCGCCGGGCCGGAAGGTTTTGTGAAGAACCAGTATCGAAAGTTCAACATCCGCTCGACCGAGATCACGCCGGGCGACGATTTCGGCATGATGCGCGAGGTGATGCAGCGGCGCTTTTCGCGGCTGTTGAAGGAACATGGCGATGCCCCGCATGCCGAGGGCGCGGACGAGGCGGGCCCTACCGGACCGGGCGACGATATCGAGGACGCCGGCGGCTTCCCGGCCTGGCCCGACGTCATCCTCATCGACGGCGGCCAGGGCCAGATGACGGCGGTGCGCAAGATCCTCGCCGATCTCGGCATCGAGGACCGCATTGTCGCCATCGGCATCGCCAAGGGTCAGGACCGTGATGCAGGCCGCGAACGCTTCTTCGTCAAGGGCAAGGCCCCATTCTCGCTGCCCGTACGCGATCCGGTGCTCTATTTCGTCCAGCGGCTGCGCGACGAGGTCCATCGTTTCGCCATCGGTTCGCACCGCGCCCGCCGCAAGAAGGAGATGGTCAAGAGCCCGCTCGACGAGATCAGCGGCATCGGCCCCGGCCGCAAGCGCGCGCTGCTGATGCATTTCGGTACGGCCAAGGCGGTCAGCCGCGCCGCCGTCGAGGACCTGGTCAAGGTCGACGGCATTTCCGAGCAGGTGGCGAAATTGGTCTACAATCATTTTCACGAGAGCTAAGCCCCTATTGCCGATATTTCGGCTGGCTAATCGATTCTGGCCTGTTGACCCCCCACATTCGCTTCTGATTTGACTAAGCAGGCAGAAAGAGTTCCCAAAACATGGCCCAGCGCGCGTTCAACTTGCCCAACATGCTCACTTACGCCCGCATCTTGGCGGTGCCGCTGGTGGTGCTGTGCTTCTTCCTGGAAGGCCATCTGAAATCGAGCGACTTCGCGCGCTGGTCGGCGCTCATCATTTTCCTGCTCGCCTCGATCACCGATTACTTCGACGGCTATCTGGCGCGCGCCTGGCAGCAGACCTCCAACATCGGCAAGATGCTCGACCCGATCGCCGACAAGCTGCTCGTCGCCACTTGCCTGCTGCTGCTCGCCGCCGACACCGATCGCCATGCCGGCATCGCCGGCTGGTCGCTGTGGGCGGCGATCATCATCCTGTGCCGCGAGATCCTGGTCTCGGGCCTGCGCGAATATCTGGCGGCCTTGAAGGTCTCGGTGCCGGTGACGCAGCTCGCCAAATGGAAGACCACCATCCAGATGATCGCCATCGCGTTCCTGCTGGCAGGTCCCGCCGGCGACAAGATCTTCCCGCTGACCACCCAGACCGGGCTGGTGCTGCTGTGGATCGCAGCCCTGGTGACGCTCTACACCGGCTACGACTATTTCCGCGCCGGCCTCAAGCACATCATGGATGAATAAAATGTCGACGAAGCTCATCTATTTCGCCTGGGTGCGCGAGCGGATCGGCAGACCGGAGGAAGAGGTCGAACTGCCGGCCGGCATCGAAACGGTCGCCGACCTGTTGCGCTGGCTGAAATCGCGCGGCGAGGAGTACGAGAACGCGCTGCAATATCCTGACGTGATCCGCGTCGCCATCAACCAGGAACATGTCGAGCACCGCGAGAAGATCGCCGGCGCGCGCGAGATCGCGCTGTTCCCGCCGATGACCGGTGGCTGAACCATGTCCGCGGTGGTGCCGGTCGTGCGCATCCAGGCGGAGGATTTCGACGTCGCCGCCGAGATCGCCAGGCTGACCAGGGGTCGCAACGATATCGGCGCTGTGGTGACCTTCTCCGGCCTTTGCCGCGACGAGCAAGGCAGGCTCTCGGCGCTCGAGCTCGAACATTATCCCGGCATGGCCGAAGCCGAGATTTCCCGCATTGCCGGCGAGGCAATCGAGCGCTGGCCGCTGCAGGGGCTCACCGTCATCCATCGCCACGGCAAGATCGCGCCCGGCGAAAACATCGTGCTGGTGGTGGCCGCTTCCGCCCACCGGCAGGCGGCGTTCGAGGCCGCGAATTTCCTGATGGACTATTTGAAATCACGCGCGCCGTTCTGGAAAAAGGAACACCATAGCGACGGTTCCGAGGGCGGCTGGGTCGACGCCAAGGAGGCCGACGACAAGGCGGCGAGCCGCTGGAAGCAGCCGCCGTCCGAATGAAATCCCGCATCCCATACCCTGCCGGCCATTCATTGACCGCAATCCTGCGAGACCCTTCGCCGGAAGGGGAGCAGGATCATGCTGGACAGGATCGCCGAGTTCTTCATCTTCGGGCTGGTGCCGCTGGCCGTCGGCATATTGGCCGTTCCGGATCGTTCCGCGGCTGCCGAAAAGACCCTCAAGGGCGAGGTGATGTATCGCGAGCGCATCGCGCTGCCCCCCAATGCCGTGCTTTCCGTGCAGCTTGCCGACGTGTCGCTGGCCGACGCGCCGGCCGCAATCATCGGCGAGCGCAAGGTGGTGCCGGCCGGCCAGGTGCCGATCAAGTTCGAGATCAGCTTCGATCCGCAGGTGATCCGGCCTGATATGACCTACGCGCTGCAGGCGCGCATCACTGTCGACGACCGGCTGCTGTTCGTCACAGATGCGCGCCACCAGGTCGACCCGCTCAGCGACGCGCCACAGACCATCATGCTGAAAATGGCGGCGCCGAGCGATGCGCCGGCGGCAGCTTCGGTGTTCGGCCAAAGCTGGCTGGTCGAATATATCGACGGTGTCGGCGTGATTGCCGAGCCGCGGGCGACATTCCGCATCAGCGAAGCCGGCAAGGCCGGCGGCAGCGGCCCTTGCAACGTCTATTTCGCCACTGCCAAGGTAGACGGCTCGATGATCGCCATCAGCGACATCGGCTCGACCTTCAAGGCCTGCGCGCCTCAGGTCATGGCCGAGGAAAAGGCGCTGTTCGAGGCGCTGGCCAAAGCGGCATCCTACCACGTCGACGCCGGCAAGCTTGTCATCATTGACAGCGGCGGCCGCGACATTCTGCGCTTCAACGCCGCGAGCTAGCGCATCACCCAAGCCGATTACTCTCTGCGGCAGCTGCATGCCGATCACATTGTGTTTCAGCGGGAATAGGCCGGGCAGAGGGCGCGTTAGTTCCACATAAAATGGCGGGTAAGGCAAAAGGGACGTTGTCCCTTCGTTGAAGCCGCCAGAATGGCTGCGGCTCGTTCTGGCCTTAACTCAAAAGGAGTCCAGACATGAAAACGCACACGCTTATCCTTGCCGCCACCGGTGCATCGCTCCTTGCCTTTACCGGCCTTGCCAAGGCGGACGACCATCTCGTCAATGCTCTTGACCACGGTCTCAAAGCGGACAGCCAACCGTTCCAGACCAACAAGGCCGGCCATAGCGGCGATCTCGCACCGGGGCAGGGCAGCCCGTTTTCAGGTGAAGAGACCAAGACCCCGTCCACCGACACGGAAGCGGCGAACGAACATGCGAACGTGAAGGAACGCGAGGCGAAATAGACTGGCAGAACCCGCCGCTAGGGGGCGGCGGGCGACATGTATCGGGCGGCGATGCCGCATCTCCTGCGATATTTCTCAATTCGTCGCGAGTTTGAATACCGCGCCATAGTGATAGGGCGGCACATCAACCAGCTCGGCGAGCTTGAACCCGCTCGCTTCCACCGACGCGGTGGTCTGTTCGGGTGACAGCCTCAGCTCGGTCTTTGGCCCGCGCGGCTCGCCCAGGACCGTGGTCTGCTCGCGCGGATACTGGTGCCAGTTGACGATGGCAAAACGACCGGCAGGGCCAAGCGTCGCGCGCACGGCGCGGGCAAGCCGCGGCCGATCCGGAACGCCGTGGAAAGCGTTGGCGATAAAGACGAAGTCGACGGTTTGAGGCACCAGCCTGGCAAGTTCATAGGCGTCGCCCGCCAAAAACTCGCAATTGCTCGCGCCTCCTTCGGCCAGCCGCAGCCTGGCGACTTCGAGCAGATCGGCATCAATGTCGATAGCGATCACATGACGGGCGACCCTGGCGATTGGCAGCGTGAACCAGCCGTCGCCGCAGCAGAGATCGACCACGTCCGTGCCGGGCTTCATGCCGACTGCCGCCAGGACACTGGCAGGCTCGGGCCACAGCGCTTCCCACCAGCCGCTGGTTGGCATTTCGGTGCCTTGGAAGAAACCGGGAATGGTGCTGGTCATGGCCTGGTCGGCTCCATTGTCGGGACCGCGTTTGATCCGCCCCTCCGAGCTTAACGCACCCGTGACCCGTCGAGGAGCCTGAAGCTGAAAATGTCCGCCACTGCATGTCGCGCAAAAGTGTGCGGCGGTTTTGCGATAACGACATGCATCAAGACAAGAAACCTGACGCGCGTCGCAGGAGGCCGGTCGAACGCGACGCGCTTTAGCAAAAAAGGCCGGCGTTGTGCCGGCCTTCTTGATGGGGTTCGGGATGCCGGCTCAGCCGACGATCTCGGTGTCCGAGAACCAGTATTTGATCTCCTGCGCGGCGGTTTCCGGCGCATCGGAACCGTGCACGGAATTCTCGCCGATCGACAGCGCGTGCAGCTTGCGGATGGTGCCTTCGGCGGCGCTTGCCGGATTGGTGGCGCCCATCACTTCGCGGTTCTTGGCAATGGCGTTCTCGCCTTCCAGTACCTGCACGACTGTCGGGCCCGACGACATGGATTCGACCAGCTCGCCGAAGAACGGACGCTCCTTGTGGACGGCATAGAAACCTTCCGCCTCGCGGCGGCTCATCCACACCCGGCGCGAAGCGACGACGCGCAGGCCGGCATCTTCCAGTATCTTGGTGATAGCGCCGGTGAGATTGCGACGGGTCGCGTCCGGCTTGATCATGGAAAAGGTGCGTTCGAGCGCCATGGGATCGTCCTTGTGATGGAGAGTGGAATTGAGGGTGGCGGGCTCTATACAAGCCGCCCGCCGCCTTGCCAAGGGGAGGCCGGCGCGGCGCGCATTTCTGCGCTGGGGCGGCGGACTTTCAAGTCGAACCATGCCGCCGCTCCATCTTTTTGCTGAGCATCGGATTTTCCAGAAACCGGTACTCACTTTGGGTCCGATCGACTGGCCGCCCTATAGCGCGTCGTCGTCAGCCTGACCCAACGTCGTCATAACTGCATCTCGATCGTCAGGTTTGCCGTGTCGCCAGCTCCGAGGCCTTCGCGGACCCGCACCGCGGTCTTGATCGGCAAGAGCAGGCTGCCGGATTTCTTGTCGGGAAACAGCGATGTCCGCCATCTGGTCTGGCCGACGACGGCTTCCACGCCAAGCGAGCCCCAGGGCCTTGCCATCCCCACCATCGCCGTCTTGATCCGGGCTCCAAGCTCCGGCGGCAGCGTCACGAAATGCCAGCCGCCCTTGCCCGGATAGACCCAGATCTCGGCCTGCATGTCGTAGCGAAACATTCTATGCCCTTCCTCAGGTTAAGGCCGTCACGACTGGCTTTGCCATGGTGTCTTGTTGGCGATGCTGACGATCGGCGAAAATCATCCAGAATATCCATTCTGCCCTGCAAGGGAGGAGCGCAAAGAGGATGGCAGCGCCGCGGTTGCACTACCGCCTTATCACGATCGAAGCGCGCCGGACCTCCCAGCCTTCCCGTTCCAGTTCCGGCACACTGTGTTCCTCCGAGGGATAGCCGACGCAGAAATAGCCGATCAGCGTCCACTCCGCCGGCACGTCCATGATCGTCGCCATCTCGGCCGGATCGAGGATCGAGACCCAGCCCATGCCTATTCCTTCGGCTCGCGCCGCCAGCCACATCGTGTGGACCGCCATGACAGCGGAATAGTCTATGGTGGCTGGCATGGTCAGGCGGCCAAGCCCATGCCCTTGCTCGGTTGCGCGGTCGGCGAAAACCGCAAGCTGGCAGGGCGCCTCATTCAGGCCGGCAAGCTTCAGGCGCGAATACAGGGCGGCGCGTTCACCGCAAAAGCTTTGGAGTGCCTCCTCGTTGCAGCGCTCGAAGCAGGCCCTGACGGCGGCGCGGCATGCTTCGCTCTCGGCGACGACGAAGCGCCAGGGCTGGCTCAGCCCGACGGACGGTGCGGCGCTGGCAAGCTCGAGCAGCCGCTCTAGCGCTCCATCGGGGAGCGGCGTCGGCTTGAATCGCCTGACGTCGCGCCGCCACAGGAAGAGGTTGGCGAGCGCAGCGCGAAAATCGGCCGGGAAATCTGGGTTTGCGATCATGGCGCGCTGCCTTTGTTGTGATTGCCCGGTTCGCCGGATGTTCGTCTTGTTTGCTTCGATCCAGGCGCTGATGAGGCGCTTCGAGCGACACTTCGTCTACCCGCATTGTCGCATTTCGCCGGCTGGCAACTTTCAGCTAAAGCCGGACGACGTCCCTGCCGGCAACGCCGTTGGACCTCGATCGGCAAAACAAAACCCGCCTCGGCAAGCCGGGCGGGGCGTCGGTGCGAATCATCACCATATCGAGATTAGTAGCATAGCTGCCGGCACAAAGCAAGAACAAAATGTGGCGCCTCCGATGAAAACTGCCGATTTCAACTCTCGAGCGGGGCGATCGCTGCCGGCGCGACCGTGCGGCCGAGGCCGCCATGCAGATCGAGGCATCGTTCGAACCATTGCGCCACGACATCGCTGTCGTCGAGCAGCCGGTAGGGCGTGGCGATGCGCGCCCATTGCAGCGCGCCGAAAACGATGTAGTCGGCAAATAGCGGCGACCGGCCGCCGATGAAGGGCTGATAGCCAAGCATCGAGCGCAGCGGCTCCAGCGAGGCGCGGAAGCCGGCGAGCCCGCCGTCGCGGGTGGCGTAAACCGCCTCCAGGCGCTTGCCGAAGCGCTGCTCGCGGTTCTGCCGGAAATAGGCGGCGTTCGCCTCGTCCTGCATGGCGTGCAGGTCCAGTATCGCAGCGGTGGTGACGTAGGGATGGATGGTCAGCTGCGACCAGCGTTCGATGAAGCGCGCCGTCGCCTTACCGCCGTCGCCGGAAAACAATGTCGGGCGCTCAGGATAGGCCTCCTCGAGATAGAGCGCGATAGCGAAGGAATCGAAGACCACCGTCTCGCCGTCGCGGATCACCGGAACGAGCTTCGAGACGCCGCCTTCCACCTTCGGCACTTCAAGAAAACGGGTCGGCACGCTGGTGATGTCCAGCCCTTTGTGAGCCAGCGCCATCGCCGCCTTCCAGCAATGTGGGCTGAACGGGCGGGCGGCGTCGCGTCCGACAAGGTCGTAGAGCAGAATGGTCATTGGCGGCAGCGTCCTTGCAGTCTAACTATGGCCGAAACAGACCCGCGCAGGGGGTCTCGCAGGTCGAGAGAAAATGAAACAGCATTTCAGGATGTTTGCGGCCTACAATCAATGGGCCAACGGCCGCATCTACGATGCCGCCGCCGATCTCGACGAGGAAGAGTTCGACCGCAATGTCGGCGTCTTCTTCGGTTCGATGATGGGAACGCTCAACCACCTCCTGGCAGCCGACCGTATCTGGATGAAACGCTTCACCGGCGAGGGCGACGCGCCGGCAAGGCTCGACACGATCCTGCACCGCGCCTTGCCAGGCTTGCGGCTGGCGCGCGAGGCCGAGGACAAACGGATCATCGACTGGGTCGACGGCCTGAGCGACAAGGCGCTGTCGGGCCGCTTCTCCTACATGACCGTCTCGGATATGCGCACCGTCTCGCAGCGGCTGGCGCCGGCGCTCGACCACTTCTTCAACCACCAGACCCACCACCGCGGCCAGGCGCATGCGATCCTGACCATCCTGGGCAAGCCAAGCCTCGGACTGGACCTGACGATGTTCCAGCGCAGCGAGGAGGGCAGGGCTTTCGCCTGAACCTGGGGCGGCTGGTGACGCGGACGGTGGATAGAGGACGATCTGCCGAGATTGCAAAACGCGCCAAAACATTTTATGGAGCGGACGGTCGTGAGGGCGGCCGCTTCAGCAGCATTCAGCAGCAACAGCGAGAATTGGCACGCATGCCCAATGAACCCTTGCGCCTCGTGGCGTTCTTCGCCGTGGTCCTGGCGCTTCTCAACTCCGGTTATTATTTCCACCAGGGCGACATCGTCGCGACCATCTATTTCATGATCGGCGCCATTCTTGTGACCGCGGTCACCCGGATGAGCATCAGAAGGCAGCTGATTTAGGATCCGCCGGGCCAGCACTGGTGACCGGAATCCGGCCGGCCATGACGAAGAGTCTTGTCAGGCGGCGTAGCCGCCGAGGCCCCGGGCGACCGGCTTGACCGAGACTGCCGGCTGGGCGGCCGGCCAGAGGATGCCTGCCGTCACGGCGAAGGTGATCAGGGCGTCGCGTGCCGCTTCGGCCGAGATATCGCCGGCACGTGCCGCCTCGCAGGCCTTCACCGCGGCGCCATAGCTCAGCCGGCGGCGCGAAGGCGGGAACTCGGTCAGGAATTCGTGCATCTCGGAGAACGAAGCGATCGTACGCTTGTAGCCGGCGCCAACGGTTAGGGCGACCGGGGTGGAAAACGTCCTGTCGTGCATTCTGGCCTCTCGAATGGGCGGAGGTCACGGCGGACGCCGTTCTCCGGTCTGGGGGTCGGGCAGAAACGCGGATCACGGCGCGAGGTTCCATGTTGCCGGGATTGTTTTTTCGCCGGCTCTGGGAGCGGTCGCCGGGCGAGCAGC
Organism: Mesorhizobium sp. M0184; assembly: GCF_040322215.1. Lineage (NCBI taxonomy): Bacteria > Pseudomonadati > Pseudomonadota > Alphaproteobacteria > Hyphomicrobiales > Phyllobacteriaceae > Mesorhizobium > Mesorhizobium sp. M0184. Next base: position 113,037 of record NZ_JAMYSZ010000010.1, on the reverse strand, counting down.
GCCGACGTCGAGGCGGGTGCCTATTTCCACATGCCGCGCATGCGGGCGCCGAGGTCGACACGCACCTGCGGCTGGCGGCGCGGATCGTCTCTGGCCTGGACGCTGGCCCATGCCACCTGCTCGAAGGCGCCGAGGATAGAGCGCGGGATGAAGCGCGTGCGCGAGGCATAGACATGGCGGTCGCCGCGCGCCGCCTGGCCGTGGACGAAAAAGCGATGCGGCATGACCAGGTGCAGGCTGTCCTTGGCCCGCGTCATCGCCACGTAGAGCAGCCGCCGCTCCTCGTCGACGTCCTCCTTGCTGCCGACGCCGAGATCGATCGGGATGCAGCCGTCGACGGTGTTGAGCACGAAGACGTTCTTCCACTCCTGGCCCTTGGCCGAATGGATCGTCGACAGGATCAGATAATCCTCGTCGCGGTGCGGCGGGCCGGCCTCGTCGCTGGTCGCGTCCGGCGGATCGAGTGTCAGCTCGGTGAGGAAGCGCTCGCGCGACGCATAGCCGGAAGCGATCTGCTCGAGCTGCAGGAGATCGGCCCGGCGCGTCGTTGCATCCTCGTGGATACGTTCCAGATGCGGCTCGTACCAGAGCCTGACCTGTTCGATGTCGGCCGGCCATTTTTGTGCGCCGGCGCGCAGGCCGCTATAGAGCGCGACAAAGCCCGGCCAGTCGTCGGCGGCACGCTGCGGCGGCCGATAGCGGGCAAGCCCCATCGTCTCGTCAAGCGAATTTGCCATGGTCTCGACGATCGCATTGGCGGCCGAAGGGCCGATGCCCGGCAGAAGTTGCAGCACGCGAAAGCCGGCGACGCGGTCGCGCGGGTTTTCGGCAAAGCGCAGCACGGCCAGCATATCCTTGACGTGGGCGGCATCGAGGAATTTCAGCCCGCCGAACTTGACGAAGGGGATGTTGCGGCGCGTCAGCTCGATCTCCAGCGGGCCGCTATGGTGCGAGGCGCGAAACAGCACCGCCTGTGCTTTGAGAACGGTGCCGGCCTCGCGTTCGGTGAGTATCGCCTGGCAGACATAGCTCGCCTGCTCGGTCTCGTCGCGCACACTCACCAGCTTCGGCTTTTCCGCCGATTTGCGCTCGGTCCAGAGATTTTTGGTGAAACGCTCCGAAGCTTCGCCGATCACCGCATTGGCGGCCGCCAGGATGGTCTCGGTCGAGCGGTAGTTGCGCTCCAGCATGACGACTTCCGCCGGCTGCGCGAACTGCTTCGGAAAATTCAGGATATTGCGCACTTCCGCGGCGCGGAACGAATAGATCGACTGCGCGTCGTCGCCGACCACCGTCAGCCCAGATCCGTCGGGCTTGAGCGCCGTCAGGATCGATGCCTGCAGCCGGTTGGTGTCCTGGTACTCGTCGACCAGCACATGGTCGAAACGTGCACCCAGATGCGCGGCGATTTCCGGCTCGCCGGCCATCTGCGCCCAGTAGAGCAGCAGGTCGTCGTAATCGAGCACGTTCTGCGCCTGCTTGGCCTCGACATATCGGGCGAACAATTGCTTCAGCTGTTCGGCCCAGCCGGCGCACCACGGGAACACCGAACCCAGCACCTCGCCGAGCGGCGCCTGTGCGTTGACGGCGCGCGAATAGATCGCCAGGCAGGTGCCCTTGGTCGGGAAGCGGGCTTCGGTCTTCGAAAACCCAAGCTCGTGGCGGGCGAGGTTCATCAGGTCGGCGGAATCCTCGCGATCGTGGATGGTGAAGGCCGGATCGAGACCGATCTCCAGCGCATAATCGCGCAGCAGTCTGGCGCCGATGCCGTGGAACGTGCCGGCCCAGCTCAGCGCATCGGTAATCACCGAGGCATCGCGCCCCAGCACCTCGCCGGCGATGCGCTCGACCCGCTTGGCCATTTCCGCTGCGGCACGGCGCGAAAATGTCATCAAAAGAATGCGGCGCGGGTCGGCACCCCTGACGATCAGATGCGCGACCCGGTGCGCCAGCGTGTTGGTCTTGCCGGAGCCGGCGCCGGCAATCACCAGCAACGGTCCGGCGATCTTGCCGTCGCCATGTTCGACGGCAAGCCGCTGCTCGGCGTTGAGCTTCGCTAGATAGGCCGGCTGGAAGGACGAATCACGGGCGGCGAGGTTCATCGCCCATCAAGCATCGTTTCTGCTTTGTTCGCAACGGTTTGCGGAGCCGGAATAGGGCCCGTGAGCGAAGAAGCCTTGCGGGCAGGCCTGTCGACTAACGCTCGGGCTCGACGCCCATCCTTGCCGATTGGCGCCGCAGCGCCTCGCGATCGTCCTGTGGCGGCGGCAGCAGCAGCGGATCAAAATCGTCGGGCACCTCGTCGATCACTTTCTTGGCGACGCGATAGGCGACATAGACGATTGCCCCGGCGATGAGCAGACGGATCATGCCTTCCTCCATTGATTGTGCAGCAACCGGAGACGCGGCATTTTGTTCCCCGGCTCCTCGGCTAATGCGAGAACGACGCCGGCCGCGCAACCAAATCGCCGACGCCTCGTTGTCGGGCGAGAGGAGACTGCGATGAAAAAGCGCTCAATCCTGCTGCTTATGGCAGCTCTGACGGTTGCGGGTTGCGACAACAACATCCAGCCGACCAAGGCCCCTGGCGACACGGTCGATCAGAACCCGCAGGTCGACAAGAATCCGGTGCCGAAGTCGACGACCGGCGGCGATCAGCCCGGCACGCCGCCGAAACAATGACCGCCTCAGATGGCGTCGGCTCCGGTCAAGGAAGGTGGCCGGCGCCGCTTGGGAGGAAGCTGATGGCGCCGGCCAGGCGGAGATCAGGCCCGCCGCACATCCAAGGATAGCCGAGTCTTTCCGCAGCGTCATGGTCGATAGCGTACAGACGGCACGCCCCTGTGGACAAACCTGCCGGCCACAGCAGCGTTTGTTCATCACATAGTTCGTTCTTCCCATGGAACAAACCAAGCTGCTGCGTGTTTGGATGTCGATCGGACGCTCCCAAGGCCGCCGTTCACGAAAGAGCCCGCTCTCCTTGTCCCCCCTCAGGATAGCGGGTTCTTTTTGCGTTTTGCGGGAAGTCGCGGCGCGCGGGGTCGACATCACCAGCTTTGTCGGTTTTCGCGGCTTATGCGGCGAACCGGGGCTCAAGCCCTTGCGAAGCATGGTTGTCCCGTGCAAAAGCCCGGCCATGCTGATCATCAACGACCTTTCGCTCCGCATGGCCGGACGCCTGCTTCTCGACCATGCCTCACTGACCTTGCCGGCCGGCAGCAAGGCTGGCCTTGTCGGCCGCAACGGCACCGGCAAGACGACCCTGTTCAAGGCGATCACCGGCGATCTCGCCTCCGAGACCGGCTCGATCAGCCTGCCCAAGAACACGCGCATCGGCCAGGTCGCGCAGGAAGCGCCGGGCACCGAGGAGCCGCTGATCGAGATCGTGCTCAAGGCCGACCTTGAGCGGAGTGCACTGCTCGAAGAGGAAAAGACGGCGACCGATCCGCACCGCATCGCCGACATCCACATGCGGCTGGCCGATATCGATGCGCACTCGGCCGAGTCACGCGCGGCCACCATTCTCGCCGGCCTCGGCTTCGACGATGCCGCGCAGCGGCGCCCGGCCTCGTCCTTCTCCGGTGGCTGGCGCATGCGCGTCGCGCTGGCCGCCGTGTTGTTTGCCGAGCCCGATCTGCTGCTGCTCGACGAGCCGACCAACTATCTCGACCTCGAAGGCACGCTGTGGCTGGAAAACTACGTGTCGAAATACCCGCACACCGTGCTGCTGATTTCGCACGATCGCGACCTGCTCAACCGCGCCGTCAACTCGATCGTCCATCTCGACCAGAAGAAGCTGACCTTCTGGCGCGGCGGCTACGACCAGTTCGAGCGTCAATACACCGAGCAGCGCGAATTGCAGGAGAAGGGCCGGGTCAAGCAGGAAGCCGCGCGCAAGCACATGGAATCCTTCGTCGAGCGCTTCCGCGCCAAGGCGTCGAAGGCGAGGCAGGCGCAGTCGCGCATCAAGGCGCTGGAGAAGATGAAGCCGATCGCCGCGATCGTGAACGACACGGTGCGGCCGTTCTCCTTTCCGGAGCCGGTGAAGTCGGTGGCCTCGCCGATCATTGCGCTGAACAACGTCAACGTCGGCTACACCGAGGGCGAGCCGATCCTGAAGAAGATGACGCTGCGCATCGATGCCGACGATCGCATCGCGCTGCTCGGCGCCAACGGCAACGGCAAGTCGACTTTCGCCAAGCTTTTGGCCAGCCGGCTGAAGCCGGAGACCGGCAGCATGACCGTGGCGCCCGGGCTGAAGGTAGCAATCTTCGCCCAGCACCAGCTCGACGACCTCAGGCCGGACGAAAACGCCTATGAGCATGTCCGCCGGCTGATGCCGGAAGCGCCGGAATCGAAGGTGCGCGGTCGCGTCGCCCAGTTCGGCCTGACCACCGAAAAGATGAACACCGCAGCCAAGGACCTCTCCGGCGGCGAGAAGGCGCGGCTCCTGATGGGACTGTCGGCCTTCGAGGGGCCGAACCTTTTCATCCTCGACGAGCCGACCAACCATCTTGATATCGACAGCCGTGAATCGCTGATCCATGCGCTGAACGATTTTCCCGGCGCGGTCATCCTGATCTCGCACGACCGCCATCTGCTCGAAGCGACCGCCGACCGGCTGTGGCTGGTCAAGGACGGCGCGGTTAATCCGTATGACGGCGATCTCGAGGATTATAAGACGCTGGTCACCGGCGTCTCCGGCGACCGCCGCGGCAAGCGCGAGGCGGACAAAGCCTCGAAGGCCGACCGCCGCCGCGACGCAGCCGCGCGCCGCGCCGCCTTCGAGCCGCTGGCCAAGGAAATCCGCGCCACCGAAGCGCTGATGGACCGCCTCCGCAAGCGCATCGACCTGATCGAGGACGAGCTCGCCAATCCGGCCGTCTACGAAAAGGACCCCTCGACCGCGACAAGGCTGGCCAAGGAGCGCTCACAACTTGCGCAACAGCTGGCCGGCCATGAGGAAAAATGGCTGTCGATGTCGGCGGAGTACGAGGAAGGCACGGCGGAGTAGCAAGAGCGCAATCTCCCCCCTCGCGGGTTCCCGCCTGCCTGACAGCCATTTGGAGCCGCCGGTCGTTGGAGTTTGATCAAGAGCGAGTCACACCGACGACGTAGCGATTCTTCACGCCCCCTCTGTCCTGCCGGACATCTCCCCCACTTGGGGGGAGATTGGCTCGTCATCTGGCCCTACACCTGGTTGTCCAAAGCAGCTAGTTTGCTCCCATGAATCAGCACGCGAAGCTCAAAATCGGCCATTCGGCCTGTCCGCATGATTGCCCATCGACCTGCGCGCTCGAGGTCGAGCTGCTCGATGAAAAGCGCATCGGTCGCGTCCATGGCGCCAAGGCCAATAGCTATACGGCCGGCGTCATCTGCGCCAAGGTCGCCCGTTACGCCGATCGCGTCCATCATCCCGACCGCCTGCTGAAGCCGCTGGTGCGGGCCGGCGCCAAGGGCGAGGGCGCCTGGAAGGAAGCGAGCTGGGAGGCGGCGCTTGATCTGGTCGCTGAAAAATTCATCGCGGCGGAGGCAAAATACGGCTCGGAGACGGTCTGGCCCTATTACTATGCCGGCACGATGGGGCTGGTGCAGCGCGACGGCATCGAGCGGCTCAGGCACGCCAAAAAATACTCCGGCTTCTTCGGTTCGATCTGCACCAATCTGGCCTGGACCGGCTGGATGATGGGCGCCGGCGCGCTGCGCGGCCCCGACCCGCGCGAAATGGCAAAGTCCGACTGCGTGGTGATCTGGGGCACCAACGCCGTGGTCACGCAGGTCAACGTCATGACCCACGCCATCAAGGCGCGCAAGGAACGCGGCGCCAAGATCGTCGTCATCGACGTCTACGAAAATGCAACGATGAAGCAGGCCGATCTCGGCCTGGTGCTGAAGCCCGGCACCGACGGCGCGCTGGCGTGCGCTGTCATGCACGTGCTGTTCCGCGACGGCATGGCCGACCGCGCCTATCTGGAAAAATACACCGACGACCCGCACGGTCTGGAAGCGCATCTCAAGACGCGGACGCCGCAATGGGCCGCTGATATCACCGGGCTTTCTGTCGACGAAATCGAGGCCTTCGCCCGTCTCGTCGGCACGACGAAGAAGACCTATTTCCGCCTCGGCTACGGTTTTTCGCGGCAGCGCAACGGTTCGGTCAACATGCATGCCGCAGCCTCGATCGCGGCGGTCACCGGCTGCTGGCAGTATGAGGGAGGCGGCGCCTTCCATACCAATTCGGGCATCTTCAAGCTCAACCAGGAGCTGCTCGAAGGCACACGGATGCGCGACCCCGCGATCCGTCATCTCGATCATTCGCGCATCGGCCCGGTGCTGACCGGGGCTGAGGATGCGCTCTATGGCGGCCCGCCGGTGACGGCGCTGCTGATCCAGAACACCAATCCGGTGAATGTCGCGCCGGAGCAGCGGCTGGTGAAGCAAGGTTTTCTGCGCGACGATCTGTTTTCCTGCGTGCACGAGCAGTTCATGACCGACACCGCCAAGCTCGCCGATGTGGTGCTGCCGGCGACGATGTTTCTCGAGCATGACGACGTCTACAAGGGTGGCGGCAACCAGCACATCACACTCGGGCCGAAGCTGATCGACCCGCCGGAAGGTCCGCGCACCAACCATTTCGTCATCGAGGAGCTCGGCAAAAGGCTCGGTGTCGCCGATCGTCCTGGCTTCGGCATGACCGAGCAGCAGCATATCGACATCATTCTGGGCAAGCGCGGGCTGGGCAGCTTTTCGAGCCTGAAAGAGCAGAAATGGGTCGATTTGCAGCCGGATTTCGAGGCGGCGCACTTCCTCGACGGCTTCGGCCATGCCGACAAGAAGTTCCATTTTCGCGCCGACTGGACGGGCCAGGCGTCGCCCAACCGGCCACCGAAAAGCATGGGCCTGTTCGGGCCGGTGGCGAGCCTGCCGGAATTCCCCGACCATGTCGACCTGATCGAAGTGGCGGACGCGGCGCACCCGTTCCGGCTGACCACCTCGCCGGCGCGCAATTTCCTCAATTCGACCTTTGCCGAAACGCCGGTGTCGCAGGCAAAAGAGCGCCGGCCGGAGCTGCTCGTGCATCCCGATGATGCGGCGGCACTCGGCGTCGCCGACGGCGGCCGTGTCGAGGTCGGCAACCAGCGTGGCGAAGTGGTGCTGCACGCAAAGCTGTTCGACGGCATCAAGCGCGGCGTCGTCGTCGCCGAAGGCATCTGGCCGAACAGCGCCCATGAGCGCGGCGAGGGCATCAACGTGCTGACCGGCGCCGATGCGCCAGCGCCCTATGGCGGCGCCGCCTTCCACGACAACAAGGTCTGGCTGCGCCCGGCGGATTGAGCGTCGGAACGATATCTCCATCCGGCCGTTTTCGCGTGGCGGGTGGAGGCATTGTCATGGCAGAAGTGTTGCCGGCGCCGGATCCCATCGGAAGGACACTGTCGTCCGGCGAACTCGTAACCACGATGTCCCACTTTCATCGCGCCGAGATTGCGCGCATGGCTGGGTGGCGTGACCGCCTGGACCGGACGAGCAACTGGGCGATAACCGTTGTCGCGGCGATGCTCTCCGTTTCGCTTTCGACAGCCAGCGCTCACCATGGCGTGCTGCTGTTTGCCATGCTGCTTGTCCTGCTGCTGCTGTGGATAGAGGCCCGCCGATATCGCTTCTTCGACTTCTATCGGGCTCGCGTGCGCCAGTTCGAACGGCACTATTTCGCGCAGATATTCTCGCCGCAGCCGGACTTCGCGTCCGATTGGCTGTTGATCGTCGGCGAGAGCCTGCGCGCGCCGAAATTCCTGATTTCGCAACGCGTGGCTTTGGCGCGCCGCCTGCGTCGCAATTACATTTACATGCTGCTGATTCTGCTGCTGGCCTGGATCCTCAAACTGTCGACCCCCAGTCTTCTGACCGAAGGCGTCCGCATCGGCTTCGTCGGGTCGATGCGTGAGGCCGTCGCCAGTGCTGCGCTGGGTCCCGTTCCTGGTGGCGCCATCGTCGTGCTGGTCGCCGTCCTCTATGCAGGCCTGCTGGTGACAGCCTTTCTGACAGAGAGCGACGACGGCGAACTCTCCTTCGGTGACGTCCACGTCTAGCAACGCAACGCCCTGTCGCGCGTTGTTGGACACGTGCATTGGGCGATGGGGGTTTCATGGCTTGGCAGGCTCCGACACGTTCCAGCCTGACACTGCTGGTTTGCGCTTTCGTCCCCGCGGGCGCGGCCTGGGCAGCGGAGACGCTCGTTGCCGGTACCCGGGCCTCCGGCATGGGTGGTTCGGGCGAAGGCGCTTTCGTCGCCGAGATCGTGCTTCTGCTGCTTGTTGGGCGCGGCCTGGGCGAAGTGCTGCAGCGTTATGGCCAGCCGGCAATCATGGGCCAACTGATCGGCGGCATCCTGCTCGGTCCTTCGCTGTTCGGCTGGCTGTGGCCGTCGGCCCAGCACCTGATCTTTCCCAGTGATCCTGCGCAAAAGGGCATGATCGACGCCGTCTCGCAGCTCGGCATCCTGATGCTGCTTTTGCTGACCGGCATGGAGACGGACCTGCGGCTGGTGCGCCGGGTTGGCGCGGCCTGTTTTTCCATTTCGGCGACCGGCATCGTGGTGCCCTTCATCTGCGGTTTCGCGCTTGCGCAATTCCTGCCGGACGCACTGCTGGCTGACCCGACGCAGCGCACCGTCGCCGGGCTGTTCCTGGGCACCGCGCTGTCGATCTCGTCGGTCAAGATCGTCGCCATGGTGGTGCGCGAGATGAACTTCATGCGCCGCAACCTCGGACAGGTGATTATTTCCTCGGCGATTATCGAGGACACGATCGGCTGGCTTATCATCGCCGTAACCTTCGGCATCGCCACCAATGGCAGGCTGCAGTTCGCGCCGCTGGTGACCACCATCGCCGCAGTGGCACTGTTCATGGTGTTCTCCTTCACCATCGGCCGCCGTCTTGTCTTCACCTTGATCCGCTGGACCAACGATCAATTCCGCAGCGAGTTTGCGGTGATCACCATGATCCTCATCATCATGGGCGTGATGGCGCTGATCACCAACATGATAGGCGTCCATACCGTGCTGGGGGCGTTCGTCGCCGGTATCCTTGTCGGGGAATCGCCCATCCTCTCCAGCCATATCGAAGGCCAACTTCGCGGCGTCATCACCGCGCTGTTCATGCCGATCTTCTTCGGCATGGCGGGGCTTTCCGCCGATCTCACCGTGCTTGCCGATCCGACGCTTGCCATGCTGACGGGCGCTCTCGTGGTCATCGCCAGCATCGGCAAGTTTGGCGGCGCCTTCATCGGCGCCAGGCTCGCCGCCATGTCGTTCAAGGAAGCAATCGCCGTCGGCAGTGCCATGAACGCGCGCGGCTCGACCGAGGTCATCGTCGCCAGCATCGGCCTGTCGATGAACATCCTGTCGCACAATCTCTTCACCATGATCGTCACTATGGCCGTGATCACCACGCTGGCCATGCCGCCCATGCTGCGCTGGGCGCTCGGCCGGCTGCCGGTTGGGCACGACGAGCAGCAGCGGGTCGAGCGCGAGGCGTTGGATGAATACGGCTTCATTTCCAGGCTGGAGCGGCTGCTGGTGCTGGTCGACGACAGCAGGATCGGCAAGTTCACTGCATATCTCGCCGGACTGGTCGGCGGAGGCAGCGGCATGCCCACCACCTTGCTTCAGCCGAAGGACGGCCGAATTGACAGGCCAACCGACAGCAAAGGACAGGAGCGCACCCTGAAGGAAATCAAGAAGGGTGCAAAAAAAAGCGCCCGGGCGGTGAAACGGATTGAAGATACGCTTGTCGGCAAAGTCCACCTGACGGCCCGCACCCAATTGGAAGCCACCGGTGAGACGATCGCCGAAGAGGCCCGCAAGGGATACGGCCTGCTGCTGGTCGGGCTTGACAATGTGCTGACCGCCGATGGCGTCTTCGCGCCGGCCCTCAACGACATTGCCGGAGGATTTGACGGCCCGCTTTGCCTGGTCCTGAACGGCGGCAATGCTGGCGAAAAGATGCCGACGCTGAAGGCCGGCACCAGCATTCTCGTCCCCGTCAACGGTACTCAAGTGGCGCGTCGCGCCGCCGACTTGGCGCTGGCGCTGGCCCGTCCAAACCGGGCGCGGATCAAGGTTCTCTACGTCTCGCAAAAGGCAGCCAAGGGCCGCAGGTCGACATCGGTGTCGCATAGCCGCGAAGAGGCCGTCCTGAAAGACATCGCCGACCTGGCCAGCCGCTATGGCCTGCATATCGACACCGCGTTCCATACTCGCGTCACACCCGACAAGGCGATCACCCGGGAGGCGGCCAAAGGCGCGGCGATCGTCGTAATGGGCGTCACCCAACGTCCGGGTGAGGACCTGTTCTTCGGTGAAACCGCCGGCGCTGTTTTAGCCGCCTGCAACTGCCCCGTCGTGCTTCTGGCCAGCGCGCGGCCCAAGCACGACGCTGCTGGCGCCGAGCTGGCAGCGTGAATTTCACGGCGCATCAGCCAATCGAGAACAGATCGTCCTGTCCGGAAACCACAAGCCGCAAATCGACGACGATTCAAACGGCATCTGGCGCCGGCTCTTGCTGGTGCCCTGACGATCCAGATCGGCGACCCGATCGACCGGGAACTGCTGCGCTAGCTAGCGCCGAGATCCACGCGGTCTTTGCCTGGGCAGGAAGCGACGCGACCCCGCCATGTGACCGGCAGCCGACGACAAGGAAAGCTGATTGACCTGTATCACGCCTTTGAAAAGTTCGCCGGGAGGCGTGTTCGCCTTCAATCGCTCGACGTCTTAAAGCGCTTCGCCAAATCGGCCGAGCGCAGCTTCGAAGGTCCTGACGGTCAGATGAAGCAATTCCAGAAGTCGATCAAACGGCGAGCCTTTCTATCGCGGCATCGGCATTCGCACCGAATGGCAGTCGCAGGGCGACCATGGCATGGACATGGGAAGGATAAGCGGCGAGGCTATTCGTAAATTTTCGCCAGATTTCCCAGTCCTTCGGCAAAATTTCGCACCTGCTTCTGAATTATCACGGCGTCTATGGCGATCGTTTTGAGTTCATGGGCAAGCGAGAGTCCCGCCTCGGTCGTTTTTTTACCCATCAGTTCCTTGATATGAACCCATCTCGGCCTGAAATTCTTCACCATAAGCGTCATAACTTCAAGATTCGAGGTCATCTCCGGCCCAAAGAGACGAAGGCCGGACTCGATCGCTTTCATCTCAAGTCCAATTTCGATACGATCGCAAAAGATCTTCAGCTTGTTAATCTCTTCACTAGTCGGGCGGGGAGGAGATTTGACTTCGACCTTTTTGTAGTTTCCCGCCGCGCTTTCTGCGTCATTGGCAATTCCAAGAAAATAGTTCGCCAGATAGCCCGCGCGTTCTGCTGTAAGCCAATCGCTTCGCAAATTGAGTTTAATTAACTCGTCATGTCGTTTCTGCTGGCGCTCTTCGGTCTTGTTCATGGCATTGACCGTTATGAACGCTGCAGCGACTGCCAAAGCGCCCGCGAAAAGCGTCTGATAATCGTAAAGCCATCTGGCTTGATGGTTGAGGTCGGACCAAGCCATTCCCACGATGAAACCTATGACTGCCGAGGTAATGGCCACAAACCATGCTTCGTGTCTTTCCATTTCGGAAATCTCCCGCCTGATCCTACCGTGCGGCCAGCCTTCGGCAACAGGCGCTGCAAGCTAGCTCGCAGTTCGATGTGCTCCAGTATCGAGGCGGCGTCATTTCCCTATCGCCTTGTCAATGACCTCAGTAAAGTTCGGCGGTTCGATACTATCGCTGCCATGTCCTGGCGGCGGCCTGCACAGAGCTTGCAGGATCAACGCGCGATCCTCCTTCGTTGCCGCTTGCTGCTCGATCATCTTGTAGTACGTTTCAATGATCGTGGCTCGCTGACGCGCATCGTCCATCAACAGCATAGATCGCATATTGAACCGGACCACGAGTCTAATCAGCCAAAAATAAAGCGCCAGCGGTATTGTGACCACCACCAATCGGCTAACAGTGGCGACAGTCAAGACAACGGGATTCGTTACGTCGCTGTTTTCAATGCCAGCTGCCTCGGTTAGATGCTTTAGTAGCACGATGACTGCATCATTGTCGTAAATGGCCCATGCCGGCAGTACTACCAAAAGAATGAATAGGACAAAGCCAGAAGTCACAAGTGCCCACCAGGATCCGCTCGCGCGATCGGTCCAATAAATCCTTACGCCTTGATAGGCAGATCTCGCTTTTGTCGCATCGAGGAAGCTGGAGAGCTTATCGTCCGCATCTTGCGTACTGGCGTCGATGACTGCTTGGAACGCTTCGATCTGCCCGCTCAGATCCTTGGCCCGATTCTCAAAGGCCCCTGCCTGCTTCGCGGCATTTTCTGCTGCCTCCAGTGCACCGTTTGCGCGCTCGGTCAAACTTTCAGTGGTTTCTCGAAGGGTATTAGAAGTCAGCGCAGCTTGGCTTCTTAAGTCGTCAATGAGGGTGTTAGATTTGGATGTGATCTCTTCCAACCTCTCAGCAACAATGCCTGTTCCGTCGAGCGGGGCATCTTCCACAACTCTCCAGGCGGAATAACTACCCAACTCCCGGATGACGGCAAATGGCGTGTTTGTGATATTCGGTTTCACAAATCGCCCCATCTCGTAGATGAGGCCGGCAGCGAAAGCTGCAGCGATGTCTTCGGGGCTTTGTGCTCGAGATTTGCCTATCTTCACAGCTTCGTCGAGCGAGTCATTGGTAACAATCGGGATTTCAGAAAACAGAACGCTTCGGCCTTCAACTTCAAGCACTGTGGCAGGCGCAGTGGTTGTGGCGTGGTTGATCAAGCCATCCGTGAAATCCTTAAGGCTGCTATAGACATCGGTCTCATTATTTCTCAGGCGGATCATCCTTTCCGCAAAAGCCTGGGCAATTCCCTTATAGATCTCAGTCTGCTGCTGCGCGTAAAGAGAAGTTGCCTCGCGCGAATTTTGGCCACCAGGGTCGTAGCTGTTCATCTTCAGAATCGATCTGACGTCGTTATAAGTAATCGCGTCCACTCTGATTCCCCCTCAAGCGCTAAATACATGGTCTTTCAGGGCGCGATATTGCGCAAGTGGCAGAAAATTCTCTCCCTTCGGTGTCGCGCGGCGAGGCTCGGCATCGCGCTGTCGGCACTCCGGCAAGTGGCGGCAATGCCGGCCTCTCTTACTCGCCGCGCGATCAGCATTGCGAAAGGAACAGGAACAATACAAAGCGAACCGAACGGTTCGGTTCTGTTAACGGAGTGTATAGGAAGCGGTGGACGCCGGCTCACAAAATGTCCACGCTGAAAATCACCATTGACCGCATAACAAACTGAAAAGAAAGAAGAACATTGTGGCGCAAGGAGCTGCATGTCGAATTTCAAGCGGCCAATTTGGCGCACCCGTACAAAATTTTCGTGATTGGAAACGACAGGCTTGCCGACCCATCTCGGGGTGGTCCGAGCGACGCGAATTCCTCCCGAGGCACGCCACTTGACGGACAGACCAAAGAACTACCGGAGTACCGAAATGACCAAGCTCGCTCTTACCGCCGCCGCCATCCTCGTTGCCACCGGCACTGCTTTTGCCGGCAGCGACCATTATGGCTCGGACAACGTCAACCAGCCGGCCGCTGCTGCTGCTGCCAACGTCGACAACACCTTCACCGGTTCGATCCGCAAGCCAGTTACTTCCGAGCGTACCGGTGCCAAGATAACCTCCGAGTCGGTGGCGCCTGAATCCGGCCAAGGCATCTGGGGCCGCTGATTATCACGGCCCGCAACACAAAGAGCGGCGGGCTTGGCCCGCTACTCTTGCTTTCGCGTATCAACGGGCGTGTGCGCCGAATAGCATCCTGCGCCAATCGAATACGTTGATCTGCAGGTTTCATCTGTAGCCACAATCTCGGTTGCTGAAATCGTCCAGCAACGTGCACATCGGAAAAAGCCGGGTGCGTATTCGTCGGCGCGGACAGCGCTCTCATCTCGAATGCGTCGAAAGCAACGACAACTCACGAATGACCAGTACACTGGAGTACCTGAAATGACCAAGATTGCTCTTACCGTCGCCACCATCGTCCTCGTCGCCACGGGCAGCGCCTTTGCAGGCAGTGATCACTATGGTTCGGACGGCGTCAACCAGCCGGCCGCGCCTGTTGGCAACGCGCCTGTCGGCACCATCGACAGCGGGTTTACCGGTTCCATCCGCAAGCCGCTGACGGCCGAGCACAACGCCGTCGACACCGAGGCGACGACCCGGTTCGGCACGGATCAACCCGTAGTGCCCCAATCTGGCCGGGGCAACTGGGGCCGATAGTTCCTCAAACCCCGGAGCACGAAGAGCGGCGGGCTTGGCCCGCCGCTCTTGTTTGTGCGAAGCCGGGTTTGGCCGAAAGGTCGGCGATCCCCCGGCCTGTCAGGCAGTCCCTAGCGAAGATCCTTCGGCCAAATGCAGTGCGTCAGTCGGGCGCTGCCGAAGGTGAGACCGGTCCAATCGCCGTCGACGTCGAACCGAGCCAGGGCCGCGGTGGGGTATTTTTTTTCCGCCAGCTTCTTCAGCGCCGCTTGGTCCGATCCAGCCCCGGCAAGCCCGCGCGCGAACTCCTCCAGCCCGGGATTGTGGCCAAGCACCAGCAGCGTTCCAGTCCCCGCCTTTACTTGCCGCACCTTGGCGAGGATGTCCGCCGCCGCTGCCTCGTAGAGCGCCTGGGAAAATTTGGCCTGCACCTTCGCCGGCAATTCCGCCGAGACGAGCCGCCACGTGTCGCGGGTGCGCAGCGCCGGCGACACCAGCGCCAGCTCCGGCAGCCAGCCGCGCCGGGCCAGTTCGCGCCCGACCAGTGGTGCTACCTTCAGCCCGCGCGCGGACAGCGGCCGGTCGACGTCGATGAGGTCGGGATCGTCCCAACTCGACTTGGCGTGACGCAGGAGCAGCAGTTGCTTCATGGATTCAACTCAAGTCCAAGGGATGTCGGGCTGAAAGTCTTTCCCATATCCGCCGCCATGTCTTGCACCTGTGACGGTATCAAAACTCGCCCAAAGTGCACCAAAGATGAACAGGCCTACACGCCGTTCATCTTTATCCCATCTGACCAAAATGTCTGCTTCAGTGATGGCCCAATCGCCCGATCGAACGTGAATTGCACCGACGACGGGACCTACTCGTCCGTCCTCGATCCGACAGAGATAAAAATATGCCGTGGCACTTTTCGGATCGTCCGCCTCGTCGTACTCGAAGACGCCGGCGAGATCACGCTTTGTCCGGATCGCGCTGTCGAAAACGTCCATTTGCTTGTCCGCAATCTATCAAAACAATGCCGAGACATCGCGTGCGCCATGCACGACGCGGACGATTTCGACCCGCTGTTCGGCCAGGCGATAAAGCACGAGATAATTGCCGATCGTCAACGCTCGCACATCGGCAGCGATGTCGGGCCTCTTGGGACCGGATTCCGGGAATGTGCCCAATTGCACGATGCGCTCGGCAATAGCATCCAAAAAGCGGTCCGCGGCAAGCGGGTTGTCCCTTGCAATGCCAAACCAAATATCGATCAGGTCGTCTTCTGCCGCCGGGCTGCGGACAATGCGGATGTCAGCCATTCCGCCGGTTTTTGCTGGTGTTGCCCAACCGGCTGCGGGCTTTCCGTTTTATGTCCTCGATGTCGAACGGCGCAAACGGACCGCTCTCCAGCCCTTCCGTCCAGGCTTTCCGCAACCGCTCCGCTTCGGCCTCGCGCAAGGGCTGGCGAAGCCGCCATTCGCGCAGTGCCTCGCGGATCACTTCACTTGCCGAACCGTACTGCCCGCTGGCCACCGCGCCTTTGACCATGTCCAGCAGTTCCGGGGAAAGCGCTACGCTGACTTTTTCGACTGTCGCCATCAAACCGTCTCCTCACGAAGACGGTAGCAAAATTTGCTACCAAATTCAAGAACTGACCCTCACGGCGTGATCCGCGCCAGGTGCTCGAGATCGGTCTCTTCGCGCAGCGGGTCGGGCGCGATCACCACCGACGTGGCGTTGTCGGCATCGTCGGCGAAGCGCGAAAACACCGTGCGGCCGCCTTCCATCCGCGCCTTGCCTTCGGCGACAAGGCCCAACGCCAGCGGATAAAGCTGGTGCTCGGCCTTGAGCACGCGCGCGGCCAGCGTGTCCTCATTGTCGCCGACCATCACCGGCACGGCGGCCTGGGCGATGATCGGCCCGTCATCCATGTCGAGCGTGACGAAATGCACCGTGCAGCCATGGATGCGCATGCCTGCGCGGAGGGCCCGCGCATGCGTATCCAGCCCCTTGAAGGCAGGCAGCAGGGCAGGGTGGATATTGATCATGCGGCCCTGCCACTTCTCCACGAAGCGCGCGCCGAGGATGCGCATATAGCCGGCCAGCGCGACGATCTCGGCGCCGAACGACAAGAGGGCCGCATCGATCGCCTCGTCATGGGCTTCCTTGCTGGCATAGTCGGAGCGCGAAATCACTCTGGTGGCGATGCCGCGCGCCGCGGCGATGCCAAGGCCGGCGGCATTGGCGCGGTCGGAGATGACGCCGACGATCTCGGCCGGATAGGCCGGGTTGCTCGCCGCCGCAACCAGCGCCGTCATGTTGGAGCCGCGCCCCGAGATCAGTACGACCGTCCGTTTCCTGGTCATAGGCCAATCGAGCCCCGATAGATGACGCCGGCATCGCGGCGCGGCACGATCTGGCCGATCGGCGTCACCGTCTCGCCGGCCTCCTGCAGAACGGCAGCGACCTGCGCCGCCTGGCCGGAGGCGACGACCAGGATCATGCCGATGCCGCAATTGAAGGTCCGCATCATCTCTTCCGGCGCGACGCCGCCGGTCTTGGCCAGCCATGAGAACACTGGCGGCACCTCGATGGCGCCGAGATCGAGCTCGGCCGAAAAATCCTTGGGCAGAACGCGCGGGATATTTTCGGGAAAGCCGCCGCCGGTGATATGGGCCAGCGCCTTGATGCCATGTGTGTTGCGGATCGCCTTGAGGATCGACTTGACGTAGATGCGCGTCGGCTCGAGCAGCGCCTCGGCCAGCGTCGCCTCGTCATTGAACGGCGCCGGATCGCCCCAGCCAAGGCCGCTTACCGCGACGATGCGGCGGACCAGCGAAAAGCCGTTCGAATGCAGGCCCGACGAGGCGAGGCCGAGCAGCACATCGCCCTCGACGATGTCGTCGGTCGGCAACAGCTGGCCGCGTTCGGCGGCACCGACGGCAAAGCCGGCAAGGTCGTAATCCTTGTCGTGATACATGCCGGGCATTTCCGCCGTCTCGCCGCCGATCAGCGCGCAGCCGGCCTGCCGGCAGCCGGCGGCGATGCCGCCGACGATCGAAGCACCCTGGTCGGGATCGAGCTTGCCGGTGGCGAAATAGTCGAGGAAGAACAGCGGCTCGGCGCCTTGCACGACGATGTCGTTGACGCACATGGCGACGAGGTCGATGCCGATCGTGTCGTGCTTGCCGGCGTCGATGGCGATCTTCAGCTTGGTGCCGACGCCGTCATTGGCGGCGACCAGCACCGGATCGGTGAAGCCGGCGGCCTTGAGGTCGAACAGGCCGCCGAAGCCGCCGATCTCGCCATCGGCGCCCGGCCGGCGGGTTGCGCGCACCAGCGGCTTGATCTTCTCGACCATGAGATTGCCGGCGTCGATGTCGACGCCCGCTTCGGCATAGGTGAGCCCGTTCTTGCGCTTGCTCATTTCCGGCGCCTGCTCATCTGTTGCGCTTGCCTGTCGCTGTTTTCACTCGCGTGCGGGCTCTTCGCATGAACGGTTTTGCCCCGCAAGGCAAGCGCGCGATTAATGGTGTTTTCAGTTGGATGCCGCGGGAACCGGGCGTGATACACTCCAACAATAAAAAGAAATGCCTGCCAGAATTGCGGCGAGGCCACCGACGGTGGCAAGAGATCTGATTTCACCGTCGAAGGGCAGGGTTCCATACGAGAAGCCGGCGGCGACCAAAGCCGCCGCGGCAGCCCACAGACCTGGATTTGCAACGACCGACCGCGCGAACAGGAACGCCACGACCGCAGCCGTCAGCCAGAGGGGCCAAGAGACGACCACGCCCACGGCCAGCTCAAGAGCGAAGGCCCACAGAAGATCTTGCGTCGCTGCGTAGCGGTGCGGGGCTCTGGACAGTCGCCCAAGGTGCCCCCTTATGGACGCCCCTCTCGTTCCGCCAGAACCATGTCGACGCGGTCGAGTTGTGCCTTGGCATAGCTGCTCAGCGCTATTCCGCTATTGTTCGTTCGGATCCAGTGCACGGCCTGCCTCACCCTCTCGTAGTGCCCGAGTTCGATTTCGCAGGCAATCAGCGCGAGGATTCGAACTGCGAAGGGCTGTGTGAATTCGTAAGGTTTGTCGAGCAACTCGCTATGTCCGGCGACGTAACTGGCGAGGTCCGGGTTCTGAGCCCTGATCCGTCGCGCCAGCTCGACATATTTCCCCAGCAACCTAGCTATGTTCGTCTGGTCAAGGTGCTCGAAGTAACGAGCATAAGCTTTCAGCTCATTGTTAAATATCGTTTCAGGATGAAACTGCGACAGTCCGGGCCAGATCCATTTTTTGCCGTACAGCCTTTCAAGCAACGGCCTGACGGTAAGAAAGTCCAGGTAAACGAGCATGTTCAAATGAACATCGCCATGGCTTGCAGTAAAGGCCTCTTCGAGAATCAGGCTGATATCGTCGCTCCGGTCGACTTCGAAGACGCCTTTCCGGATGCGGCGAAAGCCATGTCCCGTCATGAACGTATCGAGATACTTACGCGCTTCGCCAACGGCCAAAGACAAGGTTCCACTCCCTCTCTGTTGCGCATCGTGCCTTGCTAGCGCCCTATTAGTCCATCCACAGCGCGCCTTGTTTCCTAACGGCCAAAGGATAGCGCGCTTCGGGCTCGCTTCCATTTGGTTGGTTCAACGCTGGCTATTCTTCACGCCCCTCTGCGTTGATTGCAAATTGCGCGGCGAAAGCCCGGATATAAGCCGGCCGAGCTTCCCCGCGCGCTACATAGGCAGCCAAGTTTTGATATTCGTCCAAAATGCCTGACATTCTTAGTCGCAGCAGCACCGATACCATCAATAAATCGCCTGCGCTGAACGTATCATCGAGCCAGTCGGCGACGCCCAAGTGGGCCGAGAGTTTGTCCAGCCGAGCGCGAACACGGTCCTTTACCAACGGCAAGCGCTCCTCGCTCCAAGGCTTGTCACGTTCGAATATTCTTGCCGTCGTTAATTCGAGGATCGGCGGCTCGACGGTGTTAAGTGCGGCAAACATCCACGTGATCGCACGCGCGCGGGCATTGCGATCCTTCGGCAGCAATCCCGCATGCTGCTCAGCAAGGTGAAAGACGATCGAGCCGGTTTCGAACAGCGAGAGAGAACCTTCCTCATAGGTGGGGATCTGGCCGAAGGGATGGATGGCCAGATGGCCAGGCGCCTTCATTTCTGCGAAGGAAACAAGACGAACCTCATACGGCTGCCCCACTTCTTCGAGCGCCCAGCGAACGCGCGTATCGCGCGCCAGTCCCTTGCCGCCATCGGGCGATCGTTCAAATGCTGTGATAGTGATTGTCATCGCGTCCGTTTCCTCGCTGGGCAAATTTCCTCGGCTTCCTATCGTGAGACGAATGAGCCTCCCCGAAATCGACATCGGTCTTGACCTATTTCATTGCTGGCGCCCTCGTGGGGAGATTGGCAGCTTCTGTGTCGCTTCTCACTTGCCGTAACCCTCCATCTCCATCATGTATCGACAAACAAGAGCGACGGGATATGCGTTTGACCATCCCCAACATGATCACGATCATGCGCTTCGTGCTGGTGCCGGCCGTGGTGCTGGCCATGCTGCAGGAACGCTGGGACTGGGCGTTTGCCGGCTTCCTCATTGCCGGCATTTCCGACGGCGTCGACGGCTTCATCGCCCGTCATTTCAACCAGTTTTCTAGGCTCGGCGCCTATCTCGATCCGATGGCCGACAAGCTGCTGCTGGTCTCGGTTTTCGTGGTCCTGGGCTTCAGCGGCGAACTGCCGCTGTGGCTGGTCGTTACCATGGTGTCGCGCGACGCACTGATCGTCTGCGCCGTGCTTTTATCCACCGTCATGGCGCATCCGGTCGAGATGAAGCCGCTCCTGGTGTCGAAGGCCAACACCGCGATCCAGATCGTGCTGGCGGCAGTGGTGTTGGGCGAACTCGCCTTCGACATCCGTCTCGATCCGCTGAGGCCGGCCCTCATATTGCTGTCCGGGGTCTTGACCGTGGCTTCGGCCGCGGCCTATCTCGTGGCTTGGCTGAGGCATATGAGCGGCTATGGCGAAGGCTCCACACCCGGCACCTGAACACGGGGCACCTGACCACCGGGCACCTGACGAACGGTCCATCGACGCCGAGGCCGAAGCCGCGGCAGCGGAGGCTGCGGCATCGGCGTCGTTTCGCCGCCAGATCCGCTTCTGGCTGGTCAGCGCCATCATCCTCGCCGTCTTCCTCTATGTCTTCAGCGGCATCCTTCTGCCCTTCGTCGCCGGCATGGTGCTCGCCTATTTCCTCGATCCTGTGGCCGACCGGCTGGAGCGGCTCGGCCTGTCCAGGCTGATGGCGACGGTGGTCATCCTCATCGCCTTCATCGTCGTCCTGGTGCTGGCCGTCGTCATCCTGGTTCCGGTGCTCGCCTCGCAGATGGCTGATTTCGCCAGCAAGCTGCCGGACTATCTGACCCGGCTGCAGGGCCTGATCACCAGCTTCGACCCGAAATGGCTGGAAGAAAAATTCGGCGTCGACGCCAACGGCCTGCGCGAAGGCCTGAACTCGCTGCTGACCTCCGGCTTCGGCCTCCTGACCACCGTCTTCACCTCGATCTGGAGCTCCGGCGTGGCGCTGGTCTCGGTCGTCAGCCTGTTCGTGGTGACGCCGGTCGTCGCCTTCTACATGCTGCTCGACTGGGACCGCATGGTGGCAATCGTCGACAGCTGGGTGCCGCGCGATTACGTCAAGACCGTCAGGACGATCGCCAGGGACATCAACACGGCGACCGCCGGCTTCGTGCGCGGCCAGGGCACGCTGTGCCTGGTGCTGGGCGCCATGTATGCCACCGGCCTGACGTTGACGGGCCTGAATTTCGGCATCCTCATCGGCCTGTTTGCCGGGCTGATCTCCTTCATCCCCTATGTCGGCTCGCTGACCGGCCTGGTGCTGGCCGTCGGCGTCGCCTTCGTCCAGTTCTGGCCGGACTGGACCATGATCGCGGCGGTCGCCGGCGTGTTCTTCGTCGGCCAGTTCATCGAGGGCAACATCCTGCAGCCCAGGCTGGTCGGCAAAAGCGTTGGCCTGCATCCGGTATGGCTGATGTTTGCGCTGTTTGCCTTCGGCGCGCTGTTCGGCTTCGTCGGCCTGCTGATTGCCGTGCCGGCTTCCGCCGCCGTTGCCGTTCTGGTGCGTTTCGCCATCGCCCGCTATCTCGAATCGCCGCTCTACAAGGGCCATGCCGACGAGCCGGTGCCGCCGCTGCAGGTGCGGCGCCGCGGGGGCGCGCGCGGTTGAGCCAGATGCCGGACAAGATCGATCCGCCGCGTCAATTGCCGCTCGATCTAGGCCACGGCACCGGCTATTCGCGTGACGAGCTCGTCGTCTCCAGCACCAACAGCCAGGCGGCGGCGCTTGTCGACCGCTGGCCGGACTGGCCGTCGCCGGTCGTTGTGCTGGCCGGGCCGGCCGGCTCGGGGAAAACCCATCTGGCCTCGATTTGGCGGACCCGCGCCGACGCCGTGAAAGTGGCGGCCGGCCGCATCGGCGACTGCATCGAAAACCTCGGCCCGCATCCGGCCCTGATCGACGATATCGATGCCGAACCGATCGATGAGCACGGCCTCTTCCACCTGATCAACGCGGTGCGCGGCGCCGGCTCGAGCTTGCTGTTGACGGCGCGGCGCTTCCCGTCCGCCTGGGGCGTCAGGCTGCCCGACCTGGCGTCGCGGCTGAAGGCGGCGGCGACCGTCGAGATCCACGAACCCGACGATCTTCTGCTGGCCGGCGTCATCACAAAGCTGTTCGCCGACCGCCAGGTCGAGGTCGAGCCGCATGTCGTGCAATATCTGGTGCGCCGCATCGAGCGCTCGCTGGCCACTGCCATGCGCGTGGTCGAACGGCTCGACCGCACCGCGCTCGAGCGCAAGACGCCGATCACCCGCGCCCTGGCAGCCGAGACGGTCAGCGCCATGGACGAAGGGCAGGGCGAGTTCGAGATATAGCGGGATGATCTCGTTAGGCGGGTGTGCTAATCAAGTCGATCTTTTTGACAGTAGGTATTGGAATGAGCCCGATCGTCAGACGAATCGCACTGATATGGCTTGTCTCATCGCTGTTCTGGTCGGCGATCGTGGTGAAAGAGATGTTCGATTACGCGGACTTGATGCTCAGGGCTTACGGCGAGGAGCCTGCTCATATCACCTGGCTCAGGCAAGCCTTTTCGGAGTTTTGGCCAGCTATTCCCTGGGGCTCGGCCGTGATCCTGGTCGTGGAAGTCGGAGGCGCATTACTGCTGATTTCAGGAATTCGACTGATCCGGCACATCAGGCAAAAAGCCTCGGCGTGAACATCAGGGAGCTCACTTCCGTGTGTGTCCCATTTCGAGAAAAAGACTGGCACCTGTCTTGCAACAAAGAGCTTGCCGGCTAATCCCGGTCCTGATTGCGTATCAAATCAGGTAGTAGGCTCGCCGGGAGATGGGTGGTTGGGGTTCTCGCCCGGCGAGCTTGCCTTTGGCAGCATCGAATCGATAGCGCCATTGCGCGGCTGGCCTCAGCTCTCTCCGCCTGCAACCACCGCTCGTTCCGTGCCAAAGCGCTTGCGATAGTCGCCGGGCACCAGGCCGGTTATCCTGGCGAATACCTTGCGGAACGAGCCGGGATCGTCATAGCCGACCTCCCAGGCGATCTGGTCGATCGCTCGCATCGTGGTTTCCAGCATCTCGCGCGCCTTGCCGACCCGCAGGTGCTGACAATATTCGGTCGGCTTGAGGCCGGTGGCGCTGCGGAAGCGCCGCAGAAAAGTCCGCTCCTCCAGCCCGGCGTGATCGGCCATGGCGCCAAGCGTCACATCGCGCGCGCCGTTCGCCTGCAGCCAGTGCTGCACCTTGAGGATCGCTTCGTCGCCGTGGGTCAGCCGCGGCGCAAACGGACTGTAAAAACGTTGCTCGCGGCCCGGCGGGTCGACCAGCATGAAACGCGCCGTGTCCATCATGACGGTCGGCCCGAGCACCCTGTCCACGA
This sequence comes from Mesorhizobium sp. M0184, assembly GCF_040322215.1. NCBI lineage: Bacteria > Pseudomonadati > Pseudomonadota > Alphaproteobacteria > Hyphomicrobiales > Phyllobacteriaceae > Mesorhizobium > Mesorhizobium sp. M0184. Next base: position 89,787 of record NZ_JAMYSZ010000010.1, on the reverse strand, counting down.
GCTTGAGGCCGAGGTCGGTCCAGGCCATGTAGCCGCCGGCGGTGATGATATCGCCATCGTCGATGACCAGCCTGTCGGCGTCGAGCAGGATGTCGGGAAAGCGTAGCGCCAGCGCGTCGCGATAAGCCCAGTGCGTCGTCGCCGCACGGCCGGACAACAGGCCGGTTTCGGCAAGCACGAAAGCGCCGGCACAGACCGAACCGAGCGTCGCGCCTGCCGTGTGGCGATCCCTGAGCCAGCCGGCATAGGGCGCGGCTGCTTCCCGAGCGATCGGATCTCCCAAGGTCGGCGGGAGGATAACCATGGCTGGTTCATTGTCGGCGCCGGGGTCGCTGTCGAAGGTGCGGACTACGGTGTGGCCCGCGTCCTCCAATTGCCAATGGCTGACGCGAAGCCTCGCCGCCTCCGGCGACAGCTCGACAGCCAGCCGGTTTGCCAGCATGAAAAGATCGGTCAGGCCGAGCACGGCCGCTTCCTGCACGCCGGGATACAAGACAAGGCCGATTTCGATCAGATCACGCGCCGCCGTCATTTGTCAGTTTTGCCACGTTGAATGTCCGTTTTGCCAATGCTCACCCTGGCCGCACTGTTATAATTTGTCCAGCTGAAGGGGCTAGAAGCTTCCCTGTTACCCCCTAACTTTTCCATCAAGGAGTAGGACGATGAGCACATTCACCACCCATGACGGCACCGAGATTTTCTACAAGGATTGGGGCAAGGGCCAGCCGATCGTGTTCCATCACGGCTGGCCGCTGAGCTCAGACGACTGGGACAACCAGATGCTGTTCTTCCTCGAAAAGGGCTACCGCGTCATCGCACATGACCGCCGCGGCCACGGCCGCTCGTCGCAGACCGCTACTGGCAATGAGATGGACACCTACGCCGCCGACGTTGCGGCGCTGGCGGCGCATCTCGATCTCAGGGATGCGATCCACATCGGCCATTCGACCGGTGGCGGCGAGGTGGCCCGTTACGTCGCGCTTTATGGCGGTGGCGGCCGCGTTGCCAAGGCGGTGCTGATCGGCGCCGTGCCGCCGATCATGGTCAAGACCGACAGCAATCCGGGTGGCCTGCCGATCGAGGTCTTCGACGGCTTTCGCGCCGCTTTGGTCGCCAACCGCGCCCAGTTCTACAGGGATGTGCCGGCCGGCCCGTTTTACGGTTTCAATCGCGAGGGCGCCAAGGTCTCGCCAGGGGCTATCGACAATTGGTGGCGCCAGGGCATGATGGGCGGAGCCAAGGCTCATTACGACTGCATCGAGGCCTTTTCCGAGACCGACTTCACCGACGATCTCAAGAAGATCGAGGTTCCCGTCCTGATCATGCACGGGGACGACGACCAGATCGTGCCGATCGCCGATTCCGCGCTGCTTGCGGCCAAGCTGGTGAAGCACGGCACGCTCAAGGTCTACAAGGGCCTGCCGCACGGCATGTGCACCACGCATCCGGAGATCATCAATCCGGATCTGCTGGCTTTCATCCAGGGCTGACGGCTTGCATGTCGGACGGGCAGCGCGGGCTCGTGCTGTCCGTCCGTCGCTTAAACATGACCGGCGACGGGAGACACACTCGAGCGTGATCCGCTTGCGCTGCCGACGAGATTTGCTTGATGAATGGTCGGAGTGGAGAGATTCGAACTCCCGACCCTCTGGTCCCAAACCAGATGCGCTACCAGGCTGCGCTACACTCCGAACGGTCTGTTGCCTAGTGATTTCAGCCCGCCAAAGCAAGCGTAAAAAGCCATCGGCCTTGCTGCCGGCGGCATTGCGCAGTAATGACGGGCTAGTGCATGGCCAGAGAACAGTAATGTGGGCTCGGGTCGTGTGCTTGCAACCAGCAATGAGGTGGTCATGTCAGCCCGCATTTTCAGCCCAGCCAAAACCGCGATGCAGTCCGGCAAGGCCAAGACCGGCTATTGGGTGCTGGAATTCGATCCGGAGCAGCGCAAGAAGATCGATCCGCTGATGGGCTACACTACGTCCGGCGACATGCGAAGCCAGATCAGGCTGACCTTCGACACAAGAGAAGAGGCGGTCGCCTATGCCGAGAAGGAAGGGCTGGCTTTCCGCGTCGAGGAGCCGAAGGAAATCAAGCGCCGCCAGATTTCCTATGCGGAGAATTTCCGCTATGACCGCAGGACGCCCTGGACGCATTGATCCCATACCGGCCCTGCCGGCACAATCCGCCGGTCATGCGGCCGGCCAGCGGTCCCGTAGCTCAGCTGGATAGAGCACCGGCCTTCTAAGCCGATGGTCACAGGTTCGAATCCTGTCGGGATCGCCAATATCTTCAGGTCCATTCCGGACAGGTTCACTCGCCAGTCGCACAGGATTTTCCAACACATGACAGCGATGGGCGCGGCGGCATTGCTGATCCTGGTCCTGACCTATGCCGGCGTCGCAATCGGCAGGATACCCGGACTGCGCCTCGACCGGGCAGGCATCGCGCTGCTCGGCGGTGCGGCGATGATCGCCATCGGCGCGCTCGACATGGAAGACGCCTACCGCGCCATCAGCTTCGACACCATCACGCTTCTGCTCGGCATGATGATCGTCGTGGCGCATCTGAAAGTGTCGGGCGCCTTTCGCGCGCTCGGTGGGTTCGCCATCGAGCACGCCCATGCGCCATTCATGCTGCTGGTGATGGTGACGCTGTTGACCGGCGTCCTCTCGGCGTTCCTGGTCAACGACGCCATCTGCCTGGTCATGGCGCCGATCGTCGTCCATGTCACCCGCGTCATCAACCGCAATCCGGTTCCCTATCTGATCGCCACCGCCACGGCGTCCAATTGCGGCAGCGTCGCCACCATTACCGGCAATCCGCAGAATATGGTCATCGGCGCGCTGTCGGGGATTTCCTACCCGGCCTTCTCGGCGGCGTTGGCGCCGGTCGCGGCGTTCAGCCTCGTCGCCGTCATCGTCATCATCCGCATCGTCTACCGCGCCGAATTTTCGCGCAAGGCCGAGCTCAGCCCCGAAGTCTATCGCGGCCGCATGCTGCCGGGGCAGGTGGTGAAGGCGGTGGTCGTCTGTGTCGGTTTGGCGATCGCCTTCTTCGCCGGCGTTCCAGTCGCCAAGGCAGCGCTGATCGGCGGCGCCATTCTTCTTTTGACCCGCGCCATCAAACCTGAGCGCATCTATCGCGAGATCGATGGCCCGCTGCTGTTCATGTTCGCCGGGCTGTTCATCGTCGTCGCCGGGGCGGAGAAGACGCTGCTGACGCCCGACATCGTCGCCTCGGCAAAGGACCTCGGGCTGAATGATGTGTGGCGGCTGTCCGGCTTCACCGCGGTGCTGTCCAACATCATGAGCAATGTCCCGGCCGTGCTGGCGCTGAAGCCGTTCGTGCCCGGACTGGAAAACCCCGAGCGGGCCTGGCTGGTCGTCGCCATGAGCTCGACGCTGGCCGGCAATTTCACGCTGCTCGGCTCGGTCGCCAATCTGATCGTTGCCGAGCACGCGCGGGTCTCCGGCAAACCGCTGGGCTTCATCGCCTTCTTCAAGGTCGGCCTGCCGTTGACGCTGGTCACGCTGCTTGTAGGGACGGCATGGCTGGCAGCCTAAAAGCGCGTCGCATTAGACCGGGCTCATGCGGCGCGCTTTAGGCTCTTTTTTATGCATGTCGTTATCGCAAAACCGCTGCACACTTTTGCGCGACATGCATCAGCCAGTCAGGGCGATGTCACCGTCAGATGGCCTTTCATGTTGGGATGGAAGCGGCAGAAATAATCGACCGATTCCGCCTTCTTCACCGTCAGGCTCGCCGCCTTCTTCGGCGGGATCATCACTTCCCAGGCGCCGTTGACGGTTGCCGTGTGGGCGAACACGTCCTTGTTCACCCACCTGATCGTGTCGCCGACCTTCGCCTCGATCTTTGCCGGCGAAAACACAAGCTTCTCGATCGTCACCTCGATGGTGTCGGCCTTGGCCGGCGCGGCACCCATGGCCAATGCCAGCGCAACCCACAGATGCCGCCTCGACGCCATTGGCTCGATCCTCACTTCAGCATGCCGGCGACGTGTTCGGCGTGCTGTTCGTGGCCCTGGAATATTTTCAGGCCGGTTTCCAGCAGGCTCTTCAGCTCGGCATTGCTGGCCGACGGGATCAGCAGAGTTTCGAGCGCGCTATTGACCTGCTTGTGGTAGGCCACCTCGTTGGCGACATAGGCCTTGTCGAACGCCGCGCCCTTGAGCTTGGCAAGCTTGGCACGTTCCTCGGCCGCCGCCTTGGTCAGCGCCTTGCTGGTCGGATTGTCCTCAGGCGTGACCTTGAGCTTTTTGACCAGGTCGAGAGCCTGTTTGTTGACCGCCTCGTGATCTCGCACCATGTCCTTGGCGAAATCCACCACCTCCTTGTTCTTCGATTTCTTCAGCGCCTGCTTGGCCGCTTCGACGTCAAGCACCCCCGCCGTGTAGGCGATATGTGCGATCTGCGGATCGGTCGGTTTGTCGGCAGCTTGCGACAAGGGCGCTGCGCTAAGCAGGAAAACTGCGGCCAGTGCCGTGGTCGATCGAATAAACATGATGCTCTCCTTCGCCCCGACGCGGAACTGCATCGGGCTTCGTTTTCAGTGATGCTCATTGGATGCAGGTCGCCGCCAAACGTTCCCGCGAAAATCGGCGCGGCCTATCCCGAAAGACCAAGCCGCTGCATCACGGCATTGGTCAGCCGTTCGCAGCGCCGGCCCGCGAAGGGAAAGGCGTCGAGCAGCACCGGGCCGATCTGGTCGTCCAGCGCCTTGCGCACCAGCGCGCGGGCGCGGTGCAGCCGGGTCTTGATGGTTTCTGGTCGCACGCCAAGCAGTTCGGCGGTTTCCTCGATGCTCAATCCCTCGATGACGCGCGCCACGAACACCATCCGGTAGACATCGGGAAGACTGTCGGTTGCCCGTTCGACAAGCTCAAGGATCTGCCGTTGCGCCATCGTCCGCTCCGGATCGTCGCTCGGGTTGAGGGGAAACCGGATGATTTCGGCTTGCGGGTTTTCAGGCATCGCAACCATTCGCCGCCTTTTGCGCAAGCGGCCGAGCGCTTCGTTGATGACGATACGCGATAGCCACGTGGCGAGCGAGGCATCGCCGCGAAAGGCCTCGAGATGGGCAAAGGCGCTGACATAGGCCTCCTGGACGATGTCCTCGGCCTCGCTGTCGTTACGCACGACGCCGCGGGCGATGCGGTAGAGCCTTTGGTTGTGCGTCTTGATGATGGTGCGGAATGCATCGCCATCACGTGCCAGCGCGCGGCCGACAAGCTGCATGTCGCCGGAAGCGGCGGGCGTTGCCGTCAACGCAGCAGGCATGGCCGATCTCCTGATAGGCTTCTCATCGCGACATTGGATGCATCGGCCGACAAAAGGTTCCCGACCGATCCCGCCGGCCAGCCTCAATCCGTGTCAAGGACCGGCAGAGGCTATTCTACCGCCTTCACCACACCGCCGCCTCTATTTTGTAGAGCCGTATCATCGGCCGATCGGTCGCCATGATATCGCTCAGGATCGCAATTTTTCCAGGCTGTTACGCCGATTTTCTGACTCAATGTGAAAAGGTGCTGGCTCAGGCTTCAGCGGCCGCCGCCAGCCCGCGCGCCAGGTCGGCCTTCAAATCCCCTACATCCTCGAGCCCGATCTGCAGGCGCACCAGCGGCCCGTCATACGGGCCCTTGGCGATGGTGCGGTCGCCAAGGAATACCGGCACGGCAAGGCTCTCATAGCCGCCCCAGGAATAGCCGAGGCCGAAAAACTTCAACGCGTCGAGGAAGGCGTGCTGCTGCTTCTGTCCGCCGCCCGCGAGAACGATCGAGAAGATGCCGCTCGATCCGCAAAAATCGCGCTTCCACATGGCGTGGTCGGGATGACTGGGCAGCCCCGGATGCAGCACCTGCGCTACGCCCGGCTGACCCTCCAGCCATCCGGCGAGGGAAAGCGCGCTCTTTTGATGATGCTCCAGCCGCACGCCCATGGTGCGCAGGCCGCGCAGCACCTGGTAGACGTCGTCAGGCCCGGCGCAGCAGCCCATCGTGTTGAACGTCTCGAAAAGCTGCTTCCAGCAGTCCGCATTGGCCGACACCGTGCCGAGCAGCACGTCGGAATGGCCGGCCGGGTATTTCGTCGCCGCGTGGATCGAGATGTCGACGCCATGGTCGAGGGGGCGAAAGTAGAGCGGCGTCGCCCAGGTGTTGTCCATCATGACGATGGCGCCGGCGGCATGCGCTGCCTTGGCGATGGCCGGTATGTCCTGCACCTCGAAAGTGTTGGAGGCCGGCGATTCGGTGAACACCACCTTGGTGTTGGGCTTGATCAGCGCCGCGATGCCGGCGCCGATGCGCGGTTCGTAATACTCGACCTCGATGCCCAGCCGCTTCAGCATCGTGTCGGCGAAGTTGCGGGTCGGATGATAAACGGAATCGACGATCAGCAGATGATCGCCGGCCGACAGGAAGGCGAGCAGCGGCAGCGTCACCGCCGCCAGGCCGGACGGTACCGCGACCGTGCCTGCCGAACCTTCCAGCGCATCGATCGCGCTGTTCAGCGCATCGGTGGTCGGCGTACCGCGCGTGCCGTAGGTGTATCTCTGGCTGCGTGAAGCCATCGCCGCCGCATTGGGATAGAGCACGGTCGAGGCATGCACCACCGGCGGATTGACGAAGCCGAAATAGTCATGCGGGTTGTTGCCGGAATGGGCGAGCCGCGTGTTGACGCCCATCTCGCTGTCGTCTTTTGCCATTGCTTTTCGTCCCATGGGTTGGTCGTTAGCCATAGTGCGGCGGCATTGGCCGCGCAACCGCACCGCACTCGCCAGGCCAAGGTCTTGAATATGCCAATTCAGCAACGAGCCGTGGATCCGCGGGAAGGCTGCCAAGTGCGCTTGGCAACTCACGGTCGGACTTTGCCGGCTTTATTGGCGCGCTGACCAATTTGCGAGCGCGTTTGTCTGCAATTTCAGGCATTTCAGGCGGTTGGTTTTCAAAGTCTTTCGGATTTGGTCATTTCCCTTGACCTCACAGGAATAATCGCCTTCGATGTTGTTCGTGAATGGGAGGCAGCGCGTCGGTGACGATGCGGGATTCCGGTAACGGGCCGGGATACATAGCTGCGTTCACACGGGAAAAAGTCAGGTTCGCCTGGAAAAAACAGAAAAGGGTCTGTGGGTCATGAAACACATTGCAATCGGCGTTTTGGGCGCCGCCGCGTTTGGGTTCGCGGCTTCGGCCGCATCGGCGAGCACGCTCGACGATGTCAAGGCGAAAGGCTTCATCCAGTGCGGCACCAATACGGGTCTTGCTGGCTTCGCGGCGCCTGACGACAAGGGTGAATGGAAAGGCATCGATGTGGATTTCTGCCGCGCCGTGGCGGCCGCCGTCTTCGGCGATGGCACCAAAGTCAAGTTCACGCCGCTCAGCGCCAAGGAGCGGTTCACCGCGCTGCAGTCGGGCGAGGTCGACATCCTGTCGCGCAACACCACCTGGACCATCAACCGCGATACGGCGCTTGGCCTGAACTTCGTCGGCGTGACCTATTATGACGGTCAGGGCTTCATGATCAACGCCAAGAAGCTTCCGGGCGTGAATTCGGCACTGCAGCTTTCGGGCGCGGCGGTGTGTGTGCAGAGCGGCACCACGACCGAGCTCAACCTTGCCGACTATTTCAAGTCGAACAAGATGGAGTACAACCCCGTCGTTTTCGAAAAGCTGGATGAGGTCAACGCCGCATATGATGCCGGCCGCTGCGACGTCTACACCACCGACCAGTCGGGTCTCTACGGCATTCGCCTGACGCTCAGCTCGCCGGCCGACCACGTCGTGTTGCCCGAGATCATCTCCAAGGAGCCGCTTGGGCCGGCCGTGCGCCAGGGTGACGACCAGTGGTACCACATCGTCAAGTGGACCTATTTCGCGCTGCTCAACGCCGAGGAACTGGGCATCACCCAGGCCAATGTCGACGAGATGAAGAACTCGGACAATCCCGAGATCAAGCGCGTGCTCGGCCAGGAAGCCGACACCAAGATCGGCACCGATCTAGGTGTCTCCAACGACTGGGTCGTCAACATCGTCAAGGCCGTCGGCAATTACGGCGAGATGTTCGAACGCAATGTCGGCTCCGGCAGCCCGCTGAAGATCGCCCGCGGCATCAACGCGCTGTGGACCAAGGGTGGCCTGCAGTACGCTCCGCCGATCCGCTGATCGAAAATGGATCCGGAAGGCAGATCGTCTGCCTTCCGGTCTCTCTTTCCAGGGGACTGTCGAATGGCATCGCAGGAAGTTCTTCGCGAGGAGCCAAGCCGCGGTTCCTTCATCAATGATCCGCGCGTCCGCGGCATATTCTTTCAAGCATTGGTCCTCGTCCTGCTGGTAGCGGGTGTCTGGTGGGTTACCCACAACGTCATCGCCAATTTGACGCGGCTGCACATCGCTTCCGGCTTCGGCTTTCTTAAGGGCCGCGCCGGCTTCGACATCAGCGAAAGCGCCATCGCTTATTCATCGGATTCGACCTATTTCCGTGCCATCCTGGTTGGCTTTATCAACACCGTGATCGTTGCTGTCGTCGGCATCATCACCGCCACCATCATCGGTTTCATCGTCGGCATCGGCCGGCTGTCGCATAACTGGCTGATCAGGAAGATCTGCACCGTTTATGTCGAGGTGTTCCGCAACATCCCACCGCTGCTGGTCATCTTCTTCTGGTATTCCGGCGTGCTCGCCGTGCTGCCGCCGCCACGCGAGAGCATCAATCTGCCGTTCGGCTCCTTTCTCAACCAGCGCGGCTTCTATTTTCCCCGCGCTGTATGGGGCGAGGGCTCCTGGCTGATCCTGGTCGCACTGCTCCTCGGCATCGCCATGGCCTGGTTCGTCGCCCGCAAGGCGCGGCAGCGGCAGATGGCGACGGGACAGCCATTCCCGGTGTTCTGGACATCCATGGCGTTGATCGTTGGCCTGCCGCTGCTGGCCTACGCGCTGAGCGGCTTTCCGCTGAGCTTTGAATTTCCAAAGCAGTCGACCTTCAATCTCGTCGGTGGCTTTCAGGTCAGGCCCGAGTTCCTGTCACTCTATCTGGCGTTGTCCTGCTATACGGCCGCCTTTATCGCCGAGATCGTGCGCGCCGGCATCAGGGGCGTCAGCGCAGGCCAGACCGAGGCGGCCGCGGCACTCGGGCTGCGCTCGGGATCGATCCTCAGGCTTGTCGTCGTGCCGCAGGCGATGCGCATCGTTATTCCGCCGCTGACCAGCCAGTATCTCAACCTGACCAAGAATTCCTCGCTCGCCATCGCCATCGGCTATCCGGACCTGACGGCGACGGCCGGCACGGTCTTGAACCAGACCGGGCAGGCAGTCGAAGGCGTGGTGATCATGATGGCGGTGTACCTGGCGCTCAGCCTGATCACGTCGGCGATCATGAACGTCGTCAATGCCAGGATGGCGCTGGTGGAGAGGTAGGGCCATGCAAGAGCACGATATGTCCTGGGTGCGGACGGAGATGGCGCTGGCGCAGCCGGCGCCGTCGAGCGAGCGCGGCCTCACCGCCTGGGTCCGCAAGAATCTGATCGCATCGACCGGCGACGCCATCCTGACCATCATCGGCATCGTGCTGGTTGCCATGATCCTGCCGCAGATCGTCAATTGGGCTTTCATCAACGCCCAGTGGACGGGACCGGACCGCACGGTCTGCGCCACCGTGGCGCAGGGCGGCATCCAGTCGGACGGCTGGACCGGCGCCTGCTGGGCTTTCGTCAACGCCAAGTTCGGCCAGTTCATGTTCGGCCGCTATCCCCTGGAAGAGCGTTGGCGCCCGATCCTGGTCGCCATCCTGTTCGTGGCGCTGCTGGTGCCGCTGCTCATTCCGCGCGTACCGCGCAAGGGGCTGAATGCCATTCTTCTCTTTTTTGCACTGCCGGTCGTCGCCTTCGTTCTGCTGATCGGCGGCATGTTCGGCCTGCCCTATGTCGAAACCCCGCTCTGGGGTGGACTGCTGGTGACACTCAGCCTGTCCTTTGTCGGCATAGCTGTGTCGCTGCCGGTCGGCATCGTGCTGGCGCTCGGCCGGCGCTCGAACATGCCGATCGTCAAGCTGCTGTGCGTGATCTTCATCGAGACGGTACGCGGCATCCCGCTGATTACGGTGCTGTTCTTTGCCAGCGTGATGCTGCCGCTGTTCCTGCCGGCCGGCGTCAGCTTCGACAAGTTCCTGCGCGCGCTGATCGGCGTGTCGCTGTTTGCCGCCGCCTACATGGCCGAAGTGGTGCGCGGCGGCCTGCAGGCGATCCCCAAAGGCCAGTATGAGGGCGCCGATTCGCTCGGCCTCAGCTATTGGCAGAAGATGGGTCTGGTCGTCATGCCGCAGGCGCTGAAGCTGGTCATTCCCGGCATCGTCAACACCTTCATCGGCATGTTCAAGGACACCAGCCTGGTCATCGTCATCTCGATGTTCGACCTCCTCGGCATCGTCAAGCAGAACTTCTCCGACGCCAATTGGGCGACGCCGCAGACGGCCAGATCCGGCCTGGTGTTCGCGGCCTTCATCTTCTGGCTGTTCTGCTTCGGCATGTCGCGCTATTCAATGTACACGGAACGCCGTCTCGACACCGGCCACAAACGCTAAAAAAGGGGACCTTGTCATGGCCATAGAAAACGCCGTCAGCGCGGAAGAGATCAAGGTCAATGCCGCCAAGATGCACATTTCCACCACCGATGTCGCCATCGACATCATTGCCATGCACAAATGGTACGGCGAATTCCATGTGCTGAAGGACATCAATCTAAAGGTGATGCGCGGCGAGCGGATCGTTATCTGCGGCCCGTCGGGCTCCGGCAAATCGACGATGATCCGCTGCATCAACCGGCTGGAGGAACACCAGAAGGGCAAGATAATCGTCGACGGCAAGGAACTGACCAACGATCTGAAGAAGATCGACGAGGTGCGCCGCGAGGTCGGCATGGTGTTCCAGCACTTCAACCTGTTCCCGCATCTGACCATCCTGGAGAATTGCACGCTGGCGCCGATCTGGGTGCGCAAGATGCCGCGGAAGCAGGCCGAGGAAATCGCCATGCATTTCCTCAAGCGCGTCAAGATCCCCGAACAGGCCAACAAATATCCCGGCCAGCTTTCCGGCGGCCAGCAGCAGCGCGTGGCGATCGCCCGCTCGCTGTGCATGAACCCGCGCATCATGTTGTTCGACGAGCCGACCTCGGCTCTCGACCCGGAAATGATCAAGGAAGTGCTGGAGACGATGGTCGGGCTGGCCGAGGAGGGCATGACCATGCTCTGCGTCACCCACGAGATGGGCTTTGCGCGCAAAGTCGCCAACCGGGTGATCTTCATGGACCAGGGCCAGATCGTCGAGCAGAACACGCCGGCCGAGTTCTTCGACCACCCCCGCCATGAGCGCACGAAGCTGTTCCTGTCGCAGATCCTGCACTGATCCTGTACGCCGGTTCGGGACAAGACCGGCGGATCAAGCCTCTCTGTCTTGCTGGCTTCGCGCGTATTCGACGAGCGCTGACCGTGCGCCCGGCGTCGCCTAGGCTCGTTCCATCCGCTGCACCGGCCCGGACGCCATGCAGTGGCTGGGGCCAAATTTTCTCTCAAGCTGAGGTGATCTGCCAGACAGCGACGCCGGCAAGGGCGAGACCGGCGGCGCCCTCGATGGCCCGGGAGATGGTTTCGAACAGCCGTGGCTGGCGCGCGAAAAACTGTACAAGCCGTTCCCGAAACACGATCGACAACACGGCGACGCAGGACAGCGTCAGCGCCACGCCGACCATCATGGTGATGGCAAACAGGACGCCCGCTGCCGGAACACCCCTGGACATCGCGAAAGTCATCGCGAAAAGCGTAAGCGGACATGGGATCAGGCCTGCCATGACGCCGACAGCCTCGCCCTCGTGCCTGTGGTGATGGCTGTGGCTCAAAGCGCGCCAGAGCATCCAGACGCCAATGAGGCCGAGCAGCCCGCGACTGATGTGCTCCAGAAGCGGAGCGCGGCCGACGCTGCCCAATGCTATTGAGACCAGTGGCAGCGAGAGAGCCGCAATCAGAACGGCAATCGTCACATGCGTGAACGATAGCGTGATAGATACGAGCAGACCACGCGAGACCTTCGCATCCGAACCGGCAAGATACGTCGCCAGGACGGCCTTGCTGTGCCCCGGCGTCAGCGCATGGGCAGCCCCGAACACGACGCCCATCGGCAGGAAAGCCATGAACGCCAGCCAATTGCCTCCGGCCGCAAGCAGCTTGATCTGTTCGCCGAGCGTCAGATAGATCGTGCGCTGAAATTCGACGAGCGTCTGGAACATCGGACGAGACTAGCAGAAAATCGGCGAGCGTCAGTGCATGTGGCCGTGGTCATGCGTGTGCTCGTGAGGATGGTCGTTCTCTCCACGTTCCGTTGAAAACCGCACATTCGCCTCAGCCAGGGCCGGCATATGCTGGGATAGTTCGTCCTTCAGCGCTGCGGCGATCTTGTTCGCCGCCGACAGCGGCAGGGTTTCGTCCGCGGCAATTGCGATGTCGGCGTGCAATCTATGACCGATCCAGCGCGCCTTGGCATCGACAATGCGCGCGCCCGGAACATGCTCGGCGGCATGTCGGATTTCGTCCATCACACCGGGTTCGATTCCATCCAGCATGCGGGTCAGCACCGAGCGGGCCGATTGCCAGACGATACCGAAGATCGCAATCGTGATCAGCAGACCGACGATCGGATCGGCCAAGGAAAAGCCGAACCAGACGCCGATGGCTCCGATGACCACGGCAAGGCTGGTAAGTCCATCTGTGCGGGCGTGGTAGCCGTCGGCAATCAGTGCCGCGCTGTTGATTTCGCGACCGACGCGGATACGGAACACGGCAACCGCCTCGTTGCCGAGGAAGCCGACAATGCCCGCCGCAGTCAGCCAGCCCAGGTGTGTCACCACTTGTGGATTGATCAGCCTGTCGATGGCTTGGTAGGCAGCGACTACAGCGCTGAACAGGATGATGAGCACGATGATGATGCCGGCCAGATCCTCGACCCGGCCCAAGCCATACGTGAAGATCCGCGACGGCTTGCGCCGCGCCAGCACGAACGCAATCCATAGCGGGATCGCCGTGGTCGCATCGCCGATGTTATGGATCGTGTCGGCCAGCAATGCCACGCTCCCCGACAACGCAACCACGACCATCTGCAATGCCGCGGTGATGGCCAGGATCACGAACGACCATTTGATTGCCCAGATGCCCCGGTCGGTGGTGGCAATTGTCGCGTCGATGACGCCATGGCTGTGACCGTGCGGACCGTGACCGCCGTGATGATGTGCGGCGTGCGAGCCGAACCCGAGCCAGTCCAGAATGCGGACTACGATGGCATTCATAGATATTTCGCCAGCTGCTTGAGTTCCGCCAGCGAGTTGCCGCCGGTTTCCACGCTGTCCGTCAGGCAATGCTCGATGTGATCGTTGATCAGCTCGCGCTTGGCGCTGCTGATGGCCCTTTCGACGGCATGAAGCTGCTGCGCCAGGTCAACGCAAGGGCGATGCGCCTCGATCATCGCCAGCACCGCCGCAAGGTGGCCTTGCGCGCGCTTCAGGCGCTTTATGATGGAAGGATGCGAGGCGTGGAGGTGATCTGACATGCTTGAGCATATCCTCCCGGGGAGGATACGCGTCAAGCTCAGCTGTGCAACGTTCGGAGGGGCTTCACCTTGAGCATTGCTTGTTCTATGCCTTTCCCATGAAGAAGCTTGCCCGTTTTCTTGGCCTGCTGGTCGTTGCAGCAGTCCTTGCGGTGGCGCTGGGCACGCTGCTGCCGCGCCCGCTCTGGCCGGCGGCCGTTGCCGATCCGATCGGCACAAGCCACCGTATCCTGGTGCTGCAAAATCCGATCCACACCGACATCGCCATCCCGGTCGACGACGATGTGCGCCGGCGCTTCCATTTCCTGGTCGATGCCGGCATTCCAGCAGACATGGCGGAGGTCCGCTACATCGTCTTCGGCTGGGGCGGCCGCGCCTTCTATCTGGAGACGCCGACCTGGTCGGAGTTGAAGGCGGTGCCGGTGATGAAGGCGCTGACGGTCGATGCCTCGGCAATGCATGTCGACATTTCCGTCGACATCGCCGAGCCGCATCGCGACGTCGCTGGCTTCGACATCGGCGAGGAGCGGTTTACGGCGCTGCTCGATTACATTGCGGCAAGCTTCCGGCAGGGACCGAACGGAGCCATGCCGATCGAGAATGCGGCGTATTCCCGTTTCGATCGGTTCTTCGAGGCCAATGGCCATTTCAACGCGCTGGTCGGCTGCAACACCTGGGCGGCGGCAGCACTGCGCACCGCCGGCCTGCGTACCGGCTGGTGGAACCCGCTGCCGGCCTCGCTCGGCCTGTCGATGCGGCTTTACAATTGAAGAGGGTTCCGGTTGATCAACGCCGCGATCCTTCGCGCCCCCCTCTGTCCTGCCGGACATCTCCCCCACGAGGAGGGAGATTAGCGGCTTCGGCGCCTTGCTAGGGGCGCTGTCCCGCCAGCCTGTCGTGCGTATCATCGCGCGCCATCGTCCAACGCCCGCCAGCCATAGAGCCAGTCGAGATCGGCGGCGAGTTTTTCGGGCGAGCGCATCGCCAGGAACAGGTTGCGGGCCATCGCCACCGGCCCGGCCGCATGCCAGGCGAGGCGGTTGACGACGCCGCGGCGGGCGACCTGGGCGACGCGCGGCCGCCGCGCCTGTTCCCAGGCGACAAGGGCGCTGCTGAGATCGGCAGGCGAGGTGGCAACGAAACCGGCAAGCGTTACCGCGTCCTCGATCGCCATCGCCGCGCCCTGTGCGGCAAACGGCGTCATCGCGTGCGCCGCATCGCCGATCAGCGCGATCCCTTCCGGCGTCGTCCACCGCCGCTGCTCGACGGTGTGGATCGGCCATGCCGTCCATGGCGCGGCCTCGCTCGCCAGACGGACCAGCGCCGGCGCGGCACCGCGCATGGCGCTGGCGAGGCTGGCGGGGTTGGCATGCCCCGACCAGCCCTCGGCGATGCGCTTGCCCCTGGTGAAGGCCGCGAGGTTGAAGGCAGTGCCACGGCTGACCGGATAGGCGACCATGTGGAAGCCGGGATAGAGGAATGCGGTAACGCAATCGGGCGCACCGATCACCCTGAAGGCTTGTCCGGCGGGGCTGTCGGCGGCCACCGTGGCGCGCCAGGCAAGCTCGCCCGAAAACCGGCTTCTGCCGAATTCGGCCGCCTTGCGCGCAAGCGTTTCTCGCACCGACGACCAGACGCCATCGGCGCCGATCAAAAGACAGCCAGCCTCGACCGTGTCGCCATCAGCCGATGCAGTGACGGTAACACCTTTCGATCCGGCTGCGATGTCGGTCACCCGCGCGCCGGCGATCAGATCGATACCGGGCTGCTCCGAAACTCGCTGCATCAGCGCTGACTGCAGATCCGCGCGGTGGGCAACGAGATAGGGCGCTCCCCAGCGCGTTTCGGCCGCCTGGCCAAGCGGTACGCGCGCCAGCTTGCGCAGCGTGGCGGCATCCTTGAGCACGACCGCCTCCGGCCGCACCGCCGTCGCCAGCAGCCGATCGAGTACGCCGAGCTGCCGTAGGATGCGCGTCGCGTTGGGCGAAAGCTGGATACCGGCGCCGGCAGCCTCGAGGTGCTCTGCCTGTTCGAACAGTTTTATCCGATAGCCGCGCTCGGCGAAGGCCAGTGCCGCGGTCAGCCCGGCGACGCCCGCCCCGGCGATGACCACCTGCCGGGACTGCGTTTCCTGCATCAGGTTTGTCGCGGAAGAATCAGGCGGCCTGGTCGAGATAGAGGCAGCCCGGCGGCTGCGTTTCCAACGCCTTCAGCTTCGGCGAATAGCGATAGAGCGTCGAGCAATAGGGGCAGACTTTTTCATTGTCGTCGCCCATGTCGAGAAATACATGCGGGTGGTCGAAAGGCGGATTGGCGCCGGTGCACATGAATTCCTTGACGCCGATGTCGATTGCCGGATAGCCCGCATCGTTCTGGAAATGGGGAATGGAACCGCCTGCCATCGTCGTCTCCTGATCTTGTCGATTGCATCTGGATCATAACCCGTCTCTTTGCAAGATCGATGAAATGAAACTGTCGCAAAAGCCTGTCAGAGGATAAGTTAAGCCGGTTAAGGCTATGGTCGTCGAACGGTGTGGGAAGAGCGGAAACCATGAACGAACTGAAGCCGGTGCAGAACGAATTCATCACCGTCGAGGCGGCGAGCCGCGAAGGCGGCAATCCCGACCGCTTCGTGAACCGCGAGTTTTCCTGGCTGCAATTCAACCGGCGCGTGCTCGAAGAGTCGCTGAACGCGAATCATCCGCTGCTCGAGCGTGTTCGTTTCCTGTCGATATCGGCCGCCAACCTCGATGAGTTCTTCATGGTCCGCGTTGCGGGTCTTGCCGGCCAGGTGCGCGAGGGCATCGTGCTGAAGAGCCCGGATGGGCGCACGCCCGAGCAGCAGCTTGAACAATTGCTGCGCGAGGTCGAGCGCCTGCAGGAGGACCAGCAGAAAAGCCTTTCGGCGCTGATGCTGCTGCTCGACAAGGAAGGCATCGAGAGCATCACCCGCGATGCGCTGAGCAAGGACGAGAAGATCTGGCTCGAGGACCATTTCCAGGAGCAGGTATTTCCGGTGCTGACGCCGCTGTCGATCGACCCGGCGCATCCGTTCCCGTTCATTCCCAATCTCGGTTTCTCGATGGCGCTGCAATTGCGCCACCGTAAGAACGGCGAGGAAATGAGCGCGCTTTTGCGCCTGCCGGTGGCGCTGAGGCGCTTCATCCGCTTGCCGGATCGCAAGCGCCATGTCCGCTTCATCCCGCTCGAGGAGGCGGTCGGCCTTTATATCGGCAAGCTGTTCCCGGGCTACGAGGTCAAGGGTTCCGGCACGTTCCGTATCATCCGCGACAGCGATATCGAGGTCGAAGAAGAATCCGAGGATCTGGTGCGCCTGTTCGAGACGGCGCTGAAGCGGCGGCGCCGCGGCTCGGTTATCCGGATCGAATTCGACCGGCTGATGCCGCCCGAACTGCGCGACTTCGTCGCCGGCGAGCTTGGCGTTTCGGCAAGCCGCATCAGCGTGCTCACCGGTCCGCTGGCGCTCAGCCAGATCTCGGAGATCGTCGCCGTCGCCCGCGACGATCTGAAGTTCACGCCCTACAATCCGCGCTTCCCCGAGCGCATCCGCGAGCATGGCGGCGATTGTTTTGCGGCGATCCGCGAGAAGGACATCATCGTCCACCACCCCTACGAATCCTTCGACGTCGTGGTGCAGTTCCTGCGCCAGGCAATGGCCGATCCGGAAGTGGTGGCGATCAAGCAGACGCTCTATCGCACCTCCAACGACAGCCCGATCGTGCGCGCTCTGGTCGACGCCGCCGAGGCCGGCAAGTCGGTGACCGCGCTGGTCGAGCTCAAGGCGCGCTTCGACGAGGAGGCCAACATCCGCTGGGCCCGCGACCTCGAGCGCGCCGGCGTCCAGGTCGTCTTCGGCTTCCTCGAACTGAAGACCCATTCGAAAATGTCGCTGGTCGTGCGGCGCGAGGATGGCAGGCTGCGCAATTACGTGCATCTCGGCACCGGCAACTACCACCCGGTCACCGCGCGCATCTACACCGACCTGTCCTTCTTCACCACCGCCCCGACGATCGCGCGCGATGTCGCCCAGCTGTTCAACTTCATCACCGGCTATGCCGAGCCGGCCGAGCAGATGCGGCTGGCCATATCGCCGTTCACGCTGCGCGACCGCATCCTCAAGCACATTTCGGACGAGATCAGTCACGCGCTGGAGGGCAGGCCCGCCCGCATCTGGATGAAGATGAACGCCTTGGTCGATCCGATCGTCATCGATGCCCTCTATGATGCCAGCCGCGCCGGCGTCGAGATCGATCTCGTCGTGCGCGGCATCTGCTGCCTGAGGCCGCAGGTGCCCGGCCTGTCGGAGAACATAAGGGTGAAATCGATCGTCGGCCGTTTCCTCGAACACAGCCGCATCTATTGCTTCGGCAACGGCCACGGCCTGCCCTCGGACGGGGCGATCGTCTACATCTCCTCGGCCGATCTGATGCCGCGCAATCTGGACCGCCGCGTCGAGACCATGGTGCCGATCACCAATCCAACTGTGCACGAACAGGTGCTCGGCCAGATCATGCTCGGCAACATCATGGACAACCAGCAAAGTTTCGACGTATTGGCTGACGGAACCTCCCGGCGCGTCGTGCTGGAAGAGGGCGAGGAACCGTTCAACGCGCAGGAATATTTCATGACCAATCCGAGCCTGTCCGGACGGGGCGATGCGTTGAAGTCGCATGCGCCCAAGCGCATCGCGCAGTTCAAGCGCCGCAAGAAACAGAACGCAGCGACGGGCTGATGATTTCAGCATCCCAGGGCCGGCTTCAGGACCGCCGACCGCTGTCCATTATCGATATCGGGTCGAATTCGATCCGTCTTGTCATCTATGAGGGGCTGGCGCGTTCGCCGACCTTGCTGTTCAACGAAAAGATGCTGGCCGGCCTCGGCCGCGGCATCGTTTCGACCGGAAAGCTCGATCCCGAGGCGGTGACGCGCTCGATGGAAGAATTCCGCCGCTTCCGCGCGCTCTCCGACCAGGCCGGCGCCGAGCGCATATATGTGCTGGCGACCGCCGCCGCTCGCGAGGCCGTCAACGGCCCCGACTTCATCCACCGCGCCGAGGATGTGCTCAAGACCGAGATCCAGGTGCTGAGCGGCCGCGAGGAAGCCCATTATTCGGCGCTCGGCGTCATCTCCGGTTTCCACCCGGCCAACGGCATTGCCGGCGACCTTGGCGGCGGCAGCCTCGAACTGATCGACATCGATGGTGAGACGATCGGTGACGGCATCACGCTGCCGTTGGGCGGCTTGCGCCTGCAGGACATGGCGAAGAACTCGCTGACCCAGGCGGCAAGGATCACGCGCGAGCAACTGGCGCGGGCGAAATTGCTGAAGGGCGGGCAGGGCAGGACCTTCTACACGGTCGGCGGCACCTGGCGAAATCTCGCCCGGCTACACATGGAAATGACCAACTACCCGCTCGGCGTCATGCACCATTACGAGATCGGCATCGAAAGCGCCGCGAACTTCCTCCGGCAGGTCGCCAAAGCCGAGATCGACAAGATCAAAGGCATCGAGGGCATCTCCAAGAACCGCCGCTCGCTGCTGCCCTATGGCGCCATCGTGCTGCAGGAGATCATGGCGGCGATGCAGCCGTCGAAGATCATCGTGTCGGCGCTGGGCGTGCGCGAGGGCTTTCTCTACTCGCTGCTCGACAAGGCCGAGCAGAAAGCCGATCCGCTAATCTCGGCGGCGGAAGAGCTTGCCCGCCTGCGCTCGCGCTCGGTCGACCACGCGCATGAGCTTGTCGAGTGGACCGGCAAGGCCTTCGCTGCCTTCGGCATCGACGAAACCAGGGATGAGGCGCGCTACCGCCACGCCGCCTGCCTGCTCGCCGATATCGGCTGGCGTGCCCACCCCGAATATCGCGGCAAGCAATCGCTCAACATCATCGCCCACGCGTCGTTCATCGGCGTCGATCATCCCGGCCGCGCCTTCCTGGCGCTTGTCAGCCTGTTTCGCCACGAGGGCGTGTTCAATGAAGCCGCTCCGGAAATCCGCGGACTGGCGACACCGCGCTATCTCGAGCGGGCCCGCGTGCTGGCCGCGCTGCTGCGCGTCGTCTATTTGCTGACCGCGGCAATGCCGGGCGTCATGCCACGGCTGAAATGGAAAAACCGCGGCAATGGCGTGCTGGCGCTGGTGCTGCCGGCAGCGCTGGCCGATCTTTACGGCGAGCGGCCGGCCGGCCGGCTGGCACAGCTGGCAAGGGTCACCAATCGCCGGCTGGTGCTGGCGGTCGAGGGCGGGCCTAGCATGTCTGTCAAATAGACGCCCGCGCTGTCGCGTCGCGACCGTTGAGGAAAGAAGGGAAACGCCGTGAAATCCAGGCAGGTTCTTCAGCTGTTGGTTGCGGCGATATTAGTCCTCTTCGCGGGCACCGCCAGTGCCCAGACGCTGTACACCCTGTCCGTCGTGGCCAAGGGGACGTTCGATCTGGATCGACATTATCCCAAAGAGCCGGGCGTCAGAACGCCGTTCAATTTTCATAGAATGCTTCGCGCACCCAAAAACAGAGAGAAAATAAACTACTTCGTGTTCAAGCCGAGCGCCGACATATTCAAGCTCATGAAATCCCTCTCGAAGAGCGATTTATTCTCACGCCTCGAGCCGTGTTCGAGAGGGGTCGATCGAACTCTTTCCGACAAGGCTCAGACCATCGGCGGGTCGATCAAGCCCATCGTGGGTCGGTCCGATCTGTTACCATACGTGAAGAGACAAGAACTGATTCAATCAGATGGTTATGTGTACGTCGCCATTGACAGCAATCTTCGAAATTACGTCAAGGACCCAAACGATTTTGGATCCGAGTGGGTGGCAATGGCGGTAAAGAAGAAACAGCTCTGTCTGTATGTGGGAGTGGGGGAGATGGGGTTCCGCGGTTTTGCGTCGGTGCCCGTCAATGTAAGCCGTCTCGCAAAATTTGTTTTTCTGGACACCAAATAAACCGGGTGACTTGCTCAGGCGCGGGTCCCAAACGCCCGGCCATCGAACGAATAGGTACCCGCGCCAGCCATTGCCAGCGCCAGAAAACCGCCTGATATCGCGATGTCCTTCATCAGCATCTGCGAATGCATGAAGGTCAGCGTCGGATCGCCGCCGCCCTGGCCATAGTGGCCGATGAACGCTGTCGCGACGCAAAAGGCGGCGAGCAGCAGCGCCACGATCGGCGTCTTGAGGCCGACGAGGATGAGCAGCCCGGCGATCAGCTCGAACAGGCTCGTCGCCCAGGCTACGAGCGTTGGCAGCGGCAGGCCGAGGCCGGCAAAATAGCCTGATGTGCCGGCAATGTCGGTCAGCGCGTGGAAGCCGGACGGCACGAACAGTGCGGCGAACAGCAGTCGGGAAAGCAGAAGCAGCGCATTGCGGGGCATCTTCACCTCCGTTGTCGACGGCCGCTTGGCCTGGCGCCCGATCTTAGCAGGTTTTCCGTCAGCGGACCGAAGGGCACAAACCGACAACGAAAAAGGGGCGCGGAAAATTCCGCACCCCTTTTGTCCAAGCAATGCTGGACTGCTTCAGCCGCGCTTGGCGTCGATCGAATAGGCGCCTGGGCCCGAGGAGGCCAGCACGAGGAAGCCGCCGGCAATCGCGACGTTCTTCAGGAAATTGATCATCTGCATCTGATCGGCCCAGCCGGTGTGGGCGACCAATGCGGTGGCAACGGTGAAGATCGCCATCACCCAGCCGACGATCCGGGTCTGGAAGCCGACGAGGATGGCGAGGCCGCCAAGCAGTTCGATAAGGCCGACGACAATGGCGGTCACCATCGGCAGCGGCAGGCCGAGGCTGCCGAAATAGCCGGCCGTGCCGGCAATCGCCGTCAGCTTGCCGAAGCCGGAAAGCAGGAAGATGACCGAAAGCAGGATGCGGCCGAGCAGGATCGTGCCCGAGGCGCCGGAGGCGGTGCCGGAACCGGCAAACGAAGTGTTGGTCGACGTGTTGGTGGACATGCGTAACTCTCCAGAAGGGTTTGGCCAAACGGCTTGGGATACCCGTCTAGTTAGCGCAGGCCGACTGTTCACCAAAGACACCAGATTGGTTACGGATTGTTCACCAAGGTAACGTTTTCGCGATCAACATAGGTGTTGAGATCCAGGCATTTCAGCACCCTAGCCCGGATGCGTCATGTCCTCCGGCCGCACCAGCCGCTCATAATCGGCTTCGCTGACCAGCCCGGTGGCCAGCGCTTCCTCGCGCAGCGTTGTGCCGTTCTTGTGCGCCGCCTTTGCAATCTTGGCCGCGTTGTCGTAGCCGATCGTCGGCGCCAGCGCGGTCACCAGCATCAGCGAACGGTCGAGTGCCGCCTTGATGTTGTCCTCGCGGGCCTCGATGCCGACGACGCAATTGTCGGTGAACGACACCGAAGCGTCGGCCAGCAGCTGCACCGACTGCAGGAAACAATAGGCCATCAGCGGATTGTAGACGTTGAGTTCGAAATGGCCCTGGCTGCCGGCGAAGCTGATCGCCGCATTGTTGCCGAAGACCTGCACGCAAACCTGCGTCATCGCTTCGCACTGGGTCGGGTTGACCTTGCCCGGCATGATCGACGAGCCCGGTTCGTTTTCCGGCAGCGACAATTCACCGAGGCCCGAACGCGGGCCGGAACCGAGCAGACGGATGTCGTTGGCGATCTTGAACAGCGCCGCCGCGCAGGCATTGATGGCGCCGTGCGAGAAGACCATGGAATCATGGGCGGCAAGCGCCTCGAACTTGTTCGGCGCGGTGACGAAATCGATGCCGGTGATCGCGGCGATACGCGCCGCCACCTTTTCGGCAAAACCGACCGGCGCGTTGAGGCCGGTGCCGACCGCGGTGCCGCCTTGCGCCAATTCCTGCAGGCCGGGCAGGGTCAGTTCGATGCGCTTGACCGACGAGGCGACCTGCGCCGCATAACCGGAGAATTCCTGGCCGAGCGTCAGCGGCGTCGCGTCCTGTGTATGGGTGCGGCCGATCTTCACAATATGGGCGAAAGCCTTGGTCTTGGCCTCGAGTGCCGCATGCAAATGTCTTAGCGCCGGCAGCAGGTCGTGGATGATGCGCTCGGCGCAGGCGATGTGCATGGCCGTCGGATAGGTGTCGTTCGACGACTGGCTCATGTTGACCTGGTCGTTGGGATGCACCGGCTTCTTCGACCCCATGACGCCGCCCAAAAGCTGGATCGCCCGGTTGGAAATCACCTCATTGGCGTTCATGTTGGACTGGGTGCCTGAGCCGGTCTGCCAGACGACCAGCGGGAAATGCTCGTTCAGCTTGCCGTCGATGACCTCCTGGGAGGCCTCGATAATGGCCTTGCCGATCGCCGGATCGAGCCGCTTCAGCTCCATATTGGCCTCCGCTGCCGCCCGCTTGACGATGCCCAGCGCCCGCACGATCGAGGCCGGCTGCTTTTCCCAGCCGATCTTGAAATTGGCCAGCGAACGCTGCGCCTGCGCGCCCCAATAGCGGTCGGCGGCGACCTCGATGGGACCGAACGTGTCGGTTTCGGTTCTGGTCTCTGGCGCGCTCACGAAGTCTCTCCGGTTTGCATTTTGCAAACGGCGTATCGCGTTGCACAAATGCCTTCAAGCGGAGATTGCGGGTGACGGGAATGCAAATCGGTTGAAGGTGCTGGCAATCTCCCCACTTGAGGGGGAGATGTCGCCGAAGGCGACAGAGGGGGTCGGTAGGTCTTGACGCAACTCCCATAGCGGACGGAACAGGCTGGTGTTCCACGCGAGACGACCCCCTCCGGCCTGCCGGCCATCTCCCCCTCGAGGGGGGAGATCGCAACCTCACCCCGCCGTGTATCCTCCATCCACGGCAAAGATTCCGCCGCTGGTCCATGCCGCTTCGTCGCTGGCGAGATAGACCGCGATGCCGGCAAGGTCGCCGGTTCGGCCGATGCGGCCGAGCGGGTAGCTGCGCTCGACATAGGCCTTGAGCTCGGCTTGCGCGGCCTCAGGCAGGTTTTCGATCGACCTGCGCCGCATCGCTGTGTCGACCGTGCCGGGCGCGATGGCGTTGACTCTTATGCCGCGCGGCCCGAGCTCGAAGGCGAGCGACTTGGTCAGCGAATTGAGCGCGCCCTTCGACAGCGAATAGAGGCTGGACGGCCGCTTCGGGATCATCTTGTGCGCGAAATAGGACGAGATGTTGATCACCGAAGCCGCACCCGGCGCGAGATGCGGCAACAGCCGTTGGGTGAGAAAGAATACCGCCGTGACGTTGAGCGCGAACGACTGCTGGAACTGGTCCTCGCTGACGGTCTCGAACGGCACAAGGAACGCTACGCCGGCATTGTTGACGAGGATATCGACAGGTGGGCCGCGCCTGGCATGCTCGACCACGGCATTGATCCCGGCGCTGGCCGACAGGTCGGCCGAAAGCGTTCCGACATTATCCCCGAGCTGCTTGCGGGCGGCGTCGAGCTTTTTGCCTTCGCGGCCGACGATCAGCACGTCCGCGCCTTCGCGCAAGAAAGCCTCGGCGATTGCCAGCCCGATCCCGTCCGAGCCGCCGGTGACCAGTGCCCGTTTGCCGCCTAGTCTCATCCAACACTCCCGCGCACTGCCGTCTTGTCTGGCAAAGGAGAGCAGCGCCGTTGCCGATTGTGGTCAAGCCGCCGGCCTATCCTACAATATGAACTTTCGGCTGATGCGCCCTGGCTATTCGGCAGCGGCTGCACCGCGCCGAACAGCCAGCCGGGTAGCGACGAAATTCTTGACCTGATGAATGGCCTGTTCACGCGTAACGCTGCCTGGCTGCAGGCCAAGCCGCAACCACAGCCCGTCGATCAGGGCGGTGACGCCGAAAGCGATCTCGTCAGCATCGCGTGCCGGCGCCAGACCGCGCAGGCCAGACAGCAGGTTGGAGCGCATGCGCGCATGGATCACCTTCTGGATGCGGGCAAGCTTTTCGTCGCGCGGCACCTCCGCGCAAAGCGAAAGCCAGGCGTGGCAGAGGGACGGCTGGAAGAGATGCGGCTCGAAATTGCCTTCGATGATGGCATCTATCCGTTGCATTGGCGTACGCGCCTGCCTCAACCGCTCCACCACCGCATGACGCAGCACCAGGTTCGATTCGCGCATGGCATGCTCGAACAGCTCCCGCTTGCTGTTGAAATAGTGCAGCACGATGCCCTTCGACGCGCCGGCCTGTGCCGCCACTTTTTCTATGGTCGCGCCAGCTATGCCTTCGCGCTGAAGCACGGCAAAGGCGGCCTGCCGCAGCTCCTTGCGGCGTATGTCGCTGAGACGCTTGAGTTTCACGGGCCGGATCCATGCATCGAAAACCGACGTTGACATTTTCGTCCGTCGAGATCAAGAATTGACCGTTGGGACAATATAAAAACCGAGTGGTCAACATCGTTGGTGAAATGAGGAGAACCGAAATGCTTCGTAGCCTTGGAATAGGCGCCTCGCTCTACGTCCTGCTGGCGATCCAGCCGGCCTTTGCGGCTGAACCTGAGCAATGCAAGGTCGTGCGCATGGCCGAGCCTGGATGGAACGACCTTGCCTTCACCACCGGCGTCACCAGCGTCTTGCTCGATGCGCTCGGCTACAAGCCGGCAAGCTCGCTTCTGGGCATCAACGTCATCTATGAATCCTTGAAGAACAATGATTTGGACGTGTTCCTTGGCTATTGGGATCCGGCGATGATCACCTACTACGAGCCCTATAAGAAGGGCGGCTCGGTAGACGATGTGCGCGTCAATCTCGTCGGCGCCAAATACACCTTTGCCGTGCCGACTTACGTGTGGGAGGCCGGCGTCAAGGATTTTGCCGACCTGCAAAAGTTCGCCGACAAGTTCGGCAGGAAGATGTACGGCATCGAGCCGGGCTCGAACCAGCTGATGATGGACGCATCGCCGATAAGTCGCTCGGCCTCGATGGCTGGCAGGTCGTCGAATCGAGTGAAGCCGGCATGCTTTCCGAGGTCGGCTACGAGATCAAGGAAAAGCGCTTCATCGTCTTCCAGGGCTGGGCGCCGCATCCAATGAACACGATGTACGACTTCAAATATCTGAGCGGCGGCGACAAGTTCTACGGCCCGAACTTCGGCGCCGCGACGGTGACGACGCAGGTGCGCAAGGGCTATCTGCAGCAATGTCCGAATGTCGGGCAGTTGCTGAAGAACCTCGCCTTCGATGTCGATTTCGAAAATCTCGGCATGGGCTATCTCATCAATGACGGTATGAAGCCGGAGGAAGCCGGCCTGAAGGCCCTCAAGGAGAATCCGGATAGGCTCGGCGCCTGGCTTGCCGGTGTCACCACATTCGATGGCAAGCCCGCGCTCGACGCAGTCAAGCAGCAGCTCGGCCTGTGATATCGGCCGATCAGGCGGGCTGGAACGGCCGCAAGCGCAGGGTCGGTGCCGGCTGCACTGAAACGGCCTGCGTCGAAATCGCCGGGCAGGAGCCCGCGCTGGTGCTGGTGCACGGCTTCTCCGACACGAGCCGCAGCTTCTCCTTGCTGGCGCCGCATCTCGCCGGGCGCCGGCTTGTCATTCCAGACCTGCGCGGGCATGGCGCCTCGCCGGCCGGGACACGCGGCTTCGCCCCAGCGGATTTCGCGGAAGATGTGGCGAGTTTGATCGAGCGATTGCGGCTCGAGCGGCCGGTTCTGGTCGGGCATTCCCTGGGCAGTATGGTGGCGATCGAGGCAGCCGCGCGCTACGCCGAGATGATCGGCGGCCTGGTGCTGATGGCCGGAACGCTACGGCCGCAGATCGGTGAGGATCACCCGATGACCATTGGTGTGCGGGCACTTCGAGACCCGATATCGCCGGCCGATCCGTTCTATGACTACTGGCATGCCTGCGAGGCCGAGGTTCCAGCGGAATTCCTGACCATGACTGCGGAGGAGGCGTCAGCCATGCCGGCGGCACTCTGGCGCGCAATCCTGGAGCAGGTTCGGCGCATCGATCTGACCGACAAGGCGCGCATGCTGCGCCTGCCGGCGCTTGTCATTGCTGGCGCGCACGACCTGCTCTTCGACGAAACGCACCAACGGCGGCTCCTCGAAGAAATCCCTAGCGCCGCGTTCGTAAGCGCGGTGCGATGCGGACACAACCCGCACTGGGAGGATCCGGCATTGGTCGCGGCAGCCATCGGCCGGTATTTCAAGGTCCGGACCAAAGCTGGACCCCAGCCGACAGCCGAAGCGACCGGTAGTCCGGGCTGAGAGCAGTCATGAATCTTTCCGAATACGTGGCGTTGGATGCCGTCGCCCTGGCCGGGCATGTTCGCTCGGGCGAATTATCCGCCGTCGAGGTCGTCGAGGCGGCTATCGAAGCGATCGAAAGCATCAATCCCGCCATTAATGCCGTCACGCTGATCGATGCGGACCGGGCGCTTTCCGTTGCGGCAAGCTGCAACCGGCAGGCGGCACTCGCCGGCATTCCTTTTCTGGTCAAGGACACCGGCGTCAATGTACGGGAGTGGCCGACGACGCACTCGTCGCTCTACTTCAAGGATGCCGCGCCGAAGCCCGACAGCGAGATCGTCCGGCGCTGGCGGGCCGCCGGTCTGATCTTGCTGGGCAGGACAAACACGCCTGAATTTGCCAACGACTTCGTCACCGAACCCAGCTTTCGCGGCCCCACCTCGAACCCCTGGGATCCTTCGCTGACGGCGGGCGGCTCAAGCGGCGGAGCTGCTGCCGCGGTGGCGAGCGGCATGGTGCCGGTCGCCCACGGTTCCGATATCGGCGGATCGATCCGGGTGCCGGCTGCCTGTTGCGGCGTGTTCGGCATGAAGCCGTCGCGCGGGCTCACGCCTGTCGGGCCTGGTCGAGGTCAGGTCGGCGCCGGGCTCTACGCCGAGAACGTGCTGTCCCGCACCGTTCGCGACAGCGCCGCCATGCTGGACATGACTGCCGGTCCAGAACAAGGAGCGCCTTACTCCGTGTCCAAATCGGTGCCGTCCTACCTGGACTGGCTGTCTTCGCCCGGCGAGCGTCTGCGCGTCGCGTGCCTGGCGCGCCGGCCGGACGGCACGCCCGTCGCGTCCGAGATCGGGGCAAGATTCCAGGAAGCCATGATCCTCCTCGAGGACAGGGGGCACGAGGTCACAGAGGCGCGTTTCCCGCGGGAAGCCAGCGCCGAAGCGGACTGGAGCATCTTCTGGATGTCGGAGGTCGCGCGGCTGATTGACGAGCGCGCCGACGAGATCGGGCAGATGCCGGGGGCCGGCGAAATCGAAAGCCTGACTCGTCACGCGCTCGACTGTTTTCGGCGATCCTCGGCCGCCGATTATCTCAGGGCGCAGGACCATGTGCACAGCGCTTCGCTGGCGATGGCGATGGCGTTCGATGGGTTCGACCTGATCATGACGCCGACGACGGCCGAGCTTACGCCCCGGCTTGGCGCCATCCATGGCGATGGTGCTGTCTTCGATTACGAGGCTTGGGCGAGCCGGGCTTACGGCTTTGCGCCTTTCACCGAAATCTTCAACGTGACCGGCCAACCGGCCGCCAGCCTGCCGCTTTTCCAGTCGAAAGACGGCCTGCCGATTGGCATCCAGCTCATTGGCCGCAAGAACGAGGATCACCGGCTGCTGCGCGTTTGCCTTGACCTGGAGCAGGCAACCGCATGGACCACGCGTTACCAGGTGATCCATGGCAGGCATTTTCAGGCGTGAGCCAGACAGAGGGTTCAGTGCACATAGGTGGCTTTCAACGGCGTTGGTCACGCCGGCGTTGGCTGTCCGAGCAGCGATCGCGCCGTCGGCGCCAGGCGCAGAACCTCCACGGGCCTGGCCAAATCCCACTGCGCGGCCTGCTCGAATTCCTGCCATCTCGGGAAGGCAGCCAAGGCTGCCTCGTGGCGGGCATGTGCATCGGCGCTGGCGAAACCGGTGATGCTGATGAAGACGTTTTCGCTGGCCCGCACCGGCAGCCGCGGAAAGCTGTTTTCGGCATGTTCGGTAACGAAGGCGGCAAGCGGCCGTGCGCCAAGTGCGGCGAGCACCGGAAGAGCTGCGGTCTGACACTCCTTGGCGAAACGGGCTTCCAGGCCCGGTTGCAAATGGTGAATCTTGATGACAACAATTGCCTGCAAATCGCTGCTTGCGCTCGGTTTTTCGAGGTCCGACCGGGGTACTCGTTTCGATCCCGAGAGGTCTAGGCTCGCGCCCGGCCAGGCCGGCTTCAGCAGCAGCACGTCGTCGGATGAGATCATCGTGGCGTTGGCGGCGTCGCGCCAGGCAGCCCAGACCGGCCCGTCATAGAAGGCGGTCAGAGCGTGTTTCCGCGCTTCCATACCGTCGAAGCCGCGCAGCCAGACGAACATATCCGGCCGGTCGAGATCGCGGAACTGGCCGATGATGGTCATCCCCGCGGTTTCCTGGCCCTCGATCAGGTGATTGTCGAAGATACCGATCAGCGTCTCGCGCCTGCCGGGTTTCAGCGTGTATTGCCTGAGTTCGACAACGGGCGAGCCGAGCAGATCGGATTTAGATTCGACGTTCAAAGGCAGGTTCATTGCGCGATCTCCACAACAGGACAGTCATCCTGTTTTACAAAACAGACCGGTTGTCCTGTTTTGTCAATCTGCTATCGTGTGAAGATGTCAGCAGAGATATCCGCTCGCCCAAGGTCGCGGCCTCAAAAACGCACCAACCACCCCGAAGGCATGCGCAAGAAAGTGCTCGATGTGAAGCAGCCAGAAGCGCCAAGGGACCCCGAAAGAGAATACGTTGAGGCTGCCATATTGCACCGTCAACTACTTGAAATGGGGGATGTCAAAGGATCGAATGCGGCTCACGACCGCTTAATCCGCGCAATAAGAGAGATCAGGAACCGACCTGATCTTGGCCGATCTTTTCTGTTGGGAACCCTGAGGCATACAGACGAAAATGTCAGGTTCTGGAGTGCCGGGCACCTTTTGCCACTCGAAGAAAAAATGGCTCTTGCCGATTTGAAGAGCCTCGCAAGAGACGCGAAATCGTCGGTGGTTAGTTTAAGTGCCGATGTGACCGCAACGGAGTGGCGAAGAGGCACGCTGGATATTGATTGGTTCATGAAAGAGTAGAAGCAGCGCCTCGTCCGAATCGATCACTGGCCGTTGGCGGCGTCGCGCCAAGCAAACCCTACCGGCTGTTTTACAAAACAGACCGGTTGTCCTGTTTTGTCAATCTGCTATCGTGTGAAGATGTCAGCAGAGATATCCGCTCGCCCAAGGTCGCGGGCTCAAAAACGCACCAACGACCCCGAAGGCATGCGCAAAAAGGTGCTCGATGTCGCCGAGGAGGCGTTTCAGGCACGCGGCTATCATGCATCCAGCATGGGCGACCTGATGGCGACGGCGGGCGTCACCGGCGGCGCGCTGCACCACCATTTCCCAACCAAGAAGGCGCTGGCGCTCGCAGTGATCGAGGAGCGGGTCGCCGCCGCCGTAGAAGAGACATGGATCGCGCCGATGCGGATGGCTCTCTCAGCGCGCGAGGGCGTGCGCTCCGTGTTCGCGGCCGTCGCGGCGGAGCTGGAGCAGCAGGGTTTCGTGCGCGGCTGCCCGCTCAACAACCTGGCGCATGAACTGTCGCTTGCCGATCCGGATTTCCGCATTGCCCTTGCCGGCATTTTTTCTACCTGGCGTCAGGCGATCGCCGACAAGATCAGCGCCGACCAGCAGGCGGGCCGGGAGCTAGGTACCGATCCGCAGCGCTTCGCAGCGCTCGCCGTCGCCAGCTATTCGGGCGCCATGTCGATGGCCAAGACAGCACAGGACGCAGGCGTGCTGCGTGACTGCCTGATGGCGTTGGAGCAGGGAGTTATGTCGTCCAAAACAGGAACGAGGCGACGTAGCAGGATACTGCACAGAGCCCTCTGACGCCGGCAGGACAGTCGCTCACTATGACCGAGGCGGGGAGGCCGAGCTCTTAATTCGGCAGCGGCTTGATCAGCTCGTAGCCGACCACGCTTTCGGCACTGGTGCCCTCGTCATAGCGCCTGGCCACAACTGCCTGCAGGTCGGGTGCGTAAAGCGCGGTAAACTCGTCCCGCATCTCGCCGGCCTCGCTCCTGATCGTCTGCTTGACCGCGAGCACGGAGTATTTGCATTCACCCAAGCTGAACGTCTCCTTGCCCTTGATGTTGATCTCCAGCGTCTCGGTGCCCTTCGGCGGCTTATTCGGCGCGAGGCGGGCAAACACGATCTTGCTCTTGGCCCCCGCCTTCAGCGGGAACACCTTCCTGAGATCGGAAAACGGGATCATCGCCAGCTGCCCCGTGCTGCTGTCGCGAAACACCTCGATCAGCCCGCCGAACAGGTACTGCGACTGCGGCGATTGCGACTGGTATTTGTTGGCCACGGCAACCATTCCGCCCGCCGCCGGACGAAATTCGCTGTGGATGCCGGGCCTTTCGAGAATGAAGCCGGCCTTGGCCGATTTGGCGTCGATGCACCCGGCGCCATGCGCTGCGCTCGTCACCGCCAGAATCGCCATTGGCATGCCGATGGATGTAGCTTTCATGGCGTCCTCCTCTGCCCGCGCAAGTTGAATACCGAAAGCAATGCCAGACCTGGGAGAACGTGTCGACACACTTTGCGAGCAACTGGACTGCCGGTCCGCGTCGTGCTGAATTTTAGCGCATGATGCATCGTATTTCCGCCCGGCCGGTTTCCCGGCGCAGGTTCCTGATGAAGGCAGCGGCCGTTGCCGCGGCCGGCGCCGTTTCGCGCCCGGCCTTCGGCCAGACCGGCCAGCGTATCCCGCCGATCGACGCCACCTTCTTGTTTATCGCTGATGTCCATGCCTGCCGCACGGCGAACGGATTGAGCCCGCATTGCGAGCAGGAGGGCAAGACCGACGCTGCCTTGCTGCGCAACGTCGCCGCACTCAACGGCGTCGGCGACAGGCAATGGCCGGCTGAAATCGATGGCGTTGCCACCGCCCTGCGCTCGACGGGCAAAATCGGCACGCCGCTCGGCCTCGTCGTTGGCGGCGACATCACCGATGATGGCGGCGGCCAGATCACCCAGCCCAGCGAGGGCACGCAACTGCTTCAGTTCAGCCAGCGCTACCAGCAAGGCGTCGGCCCCGACCGCGTGCACATGCCGGTCTATGTCGGCCTCGGCAACCACGACCTCGACCAGAACGGCCCGCGCTCGCATGTCGACTGGTACCGCCGCGAAATGCGCGACTACGTCGAGGTCAACCACCGCCCCGGCGTGTTCTTCAAGCCGCCTGCGCCGGCGACCGACTACGATGTCGCGACCGATTGCTATTCATGGGATTGGGGCGGCCTGCATCTTGTCCAGACGCACCGTTTCGCCGGCGATACCGGCCATGGCGCCGTCAGCAGCCTGCCATGGCTGAAGCAGGACCTGGCGACTTATGCCGGCGACGGCCGCCCGGTCATCCTGTTCCAGCATTATGGCTGGGATACTTTTTCGATCGAAAGATGGGACGCCGCCGAGAAAACCTTCGACGACCGCGGCAAGGGTCCGCCGCACTGGTGGAGCGAAGCCGACAGGCAGGCGCTGCTGGCTGTGCTGAAGGGTTACAACGTCGTCGGCATCTTCCATGGCCACCAGCACGCGACGCCGATGATCTACCACCGTGACGGGGTCGACTTGTTCAAGCCGAAGGCCGCCTTCATGGGCGGCTTTGCGTTGGCGCGGGTGACGGGAAACAGCATGGATGTGGTGCTGGGCGAAGCCGCCGGAGATCATGGCGAGGTCACCTTCACCAATGCATACAGCAAAAGCCTGACTTTCTGACGGGCAGGAGAGGGCCAAAAAAGGCGGCCGAGCCGCCTTTTCCTGGTTCACGAAGGGCCGGCGTCAAAGCGCCTTCTTCACCTTCTCCTTCACGTCGCCGTAAGCCTGCATCTTGCCGGTCGCCTTGTCGACGTCGCCTTCGGCCTCGGCGCGCCTGTTGCCGGTGGCCTTGCCGGCGGTCTGCTTGACCGAGCCCTTGGCTTGCTTGGCAACGCCGGCAACCTGATCCTTGTTCACCATCTCGCATCTCCTGGACCGTTCGCCTGGAGAAACGGTCGCGGATCGCTTAGGTTCCGGGTTCTGCCCGTCGATTGGGATAGCTTCCGGCCGCGAAGCCGACAGGATAGGGTGCACCAGAACGCCCGAACAGACAGGGCCGGAGGGACAATGGCTGAATTCACACTCTTCATCGGCAACAAGTGTTTTTCGTCGTGGTCACTGCGGCCGTGGCTGGCGATGAAGTATCTGGAGATCCCGTTCGAGGAAGGTCTTGTGCGCCTGCGCACGCCCGAGACCGCGGCCAATCTGGCCAGGATATCGCCGACCGGCCAGGTGCCGGTGCTGAACCATCGGCTGCCGAATGGCGAGGTCCGGATCGTCTGGGAAACCCTTGCCATCCTTGAATATCTCGCCGAGCTGTTTCCCGGGAAAAAGCTCTGGCCGGCCGACATCGGCGCCCGCGCGCTGGCCCGCTCGGCGGCGACAGAGATGCATTCCGGCTTTCGCGAGGTCCGCTATGGCTGGCCGATGAATTTGCGCCGGCCGAAAGGCCACAGGCCGCTCGACGCCGAAGGTGAGGCGCAACGGGCGCGCATCGAGGATTTGTGGCGGCAATGCCGCGAAAAGCACGGCAAAGGCGGCCCGTTCCTGTTTGGCCGTTTCACCGCGGCCGACGCCATGTACGCGCCGGTCGTCACCCGCTTCGACACCTACGGTGGCACGCTGGCGCCCGACACCCGCGCCTATGTCGACGCCGTGCTTTCGATGCCGGCGATGCGGCACTGGTATGCCGAGGCGGCGAAAGAGCCTTGGCCGGAGCCCGGCCCAGACGAGTAGAGCCGAGCAACCGGCAAGCTGGTCTTCCACTTCGCGGCCCGCGGCCTATCTGAAGATCGGGCAGGGGCCTTGGAGACTTCACAATGACTTCTGTTTCTTCCGCACTAGCCGGCAAGGTCGCACTCGTCACCGGCGCCTCCTCGGGCATCGGCGAGGCAACGGCTGTGGCGCTCGCAGCCGCCGGGGCCAAGGTGGCGATTGCCGCACGCCGCGCCGATCGTCTCGAAGCGCTGGCCGCACGTATCGAAAAGGCCGGCGGCACGGCGCTCCGCATCCAGGCCGACGTCACCAGCAACGACGATGTCACCGCCATGGTCGACAAGGTTGTCGCCGAATGGAGCCGCCTCGACATCCTCGTCAACAATGCCGGGGTGATGCTTCTGTCGCCCGCCGCCGAGGCGGTGCTCGACGACTGGCGCCGCATGGTCGAGCTCAACCTGTTGGCGCTGATGGGCGTCACCAAGGCGGCGCTGCCGCATCTGAGGGCCGCCAAGGGTCACATCGTCAACGTCTCGTCAGTCGCCGGCCGTGTCGCCAATCCCGGCGCCAGCGGCTATGCAGCAACCAAGTTCGGCGTCGTCGGCTTTTCCGAATCGCTGCGCCGCGAAGTCTACGCCGACAAGGTTCGCGTCACCGTCATCGAGCCCGGCCTGGTACGCACCGAGCTCGGCGACCACATCACCAATCCGACGTTCAAGGCTGATCTGGATAAGCGGCTTGCCGCCATGGAGGCGCTTACCGCCGAGGACATCGCCGCGGCCATTCTTTACGCGGTGTGCCAGCCGGCACACGTCAACGTCAACGAGATCGTCATCCGCCCGACCGACCAGGAGCGGTGAATGACGTCAGATCTTTTCGCTACGTCTCGAAACCCGCCCGCAGGAAATCGCCACACTCCTCGACCAGCCGGGACGGGTCCCTCGCGAGATAGACGCCGAAATCCGCTGTCGGCGCCGGCGGCAGGTTGAAGCGTCCGTTGAGGCTTTGGCAGTCGGGCGGTAGTCCTTCCTGCAGCAGAAGGCCGATGCCAAGCCCGGCCCTCAGCGCCGAGTTCAGTGTCGCGAAGGTCGACACGCGGCAGCCGATCTTCCAGCCGATCCCGGCCTCGGCGAGCGAAGCCAGCATCCTGTCCTGCCAGGAGCAGGCGCCTTCGAAGATGATCAGCGGAAGCTCAACCTCGTCATCGATCTCGATCATGCGGCTTGCCGCCCAGACCAGCTGTCGTGACAGATGGCCTCGCGGCGCCTTTGTGAAGCGCGCCGGATCGGCCATGACGATGTCGCATTTTCCTTCGCCCAGCGACTTGCTGAGATCGGTGCTGCTGGCTGATGTCAGCTCGATCTCCACGGAAGGATGCCGGCGGCGGAAGTCGGCGATGATCAACGGCAGCCGTGTCACCGCCAAATCCTCGACGATGCCCAGCCGGACACGGCCGACCAGCCTGCGGCCCTCTATCTCGCGCCTGGCATCGTCGCCGATCGCGATGGCCTTGCGGGCGAAGGCGAGCAGGATCTCGCCGGCCTCGGTCAGCGTCACGCCGCGCGGCGAACGGCGCAGCAGCTCGGCGCCGACTTCGCCCTCGAGGCGCTGAAGCTGCATGCTCACCGCCGCCTGGGTGCGGGCAAGCCGATCGGCGGCCCGGCTCACCGTTCCCGTATCGGCCACGGTGACGAAGGCGCGCAGCAGCCTGACGTCGATATCACCAGTCATAAAAATTCCTGATAGCTGGGTCAGCACTATCAGGCTATCCGAAAGCCCGGTCTGAATTCAAGGTCCGCTCGCGCCAACGAAAACAGGAGCAGCCACCTTGTCCTACAGAAGAAGATTTGAGGAGTTCGGTGTCGCCTGGCCGTCGCTCGATCGGCCCGCTTTGCCGTTCTCGCCGACGGTTCGGGTCGCAGACATCGTCTATGTCTCCGGTCAGATCCCCGAGATCGGGCAGGAGATCGCTGCGATCGGCCAGGTCGGCGCAGAGATCGATCTGGCCGCGGCGCGGAACGCCGCCCGGCTCTGCGCGGCCAACATCGTCTATTGGCTGGACAAGGAATTGGACGGCAATCTCGACCGCGTCGTGAGATTCGCCAAGCTGACCGTCTATGTGAACGCGGCGGCCGGCTTTGCGGCCTATTCGGAGGTCGGCAACGGAGCATCCGAATTTCTGCTCCATGTTTTTGGCGAGCGTGGCGAGCATGCCCGCTGCTCGCTCGGCATGGCCGGCTTGCCGGCCAATGTTCCGGTCGAAGCCGACGCCATTGTGCATGTACGCTAGGGAAGTCGCCCGAAATGGGCAGTGAAACCAAGAGGACGCTTGGCTGATGGCTGCAAATCTTGAGGGAAGGAAGGCGCTTGTTCTCGGCGGAGGCAAGGGCCTCGGTTTCGGCGTCGCCGAAGCGCTCGCGGCGAAAGGCGCCGAGATCATCCTGGTCGGACGAGGGGAGGAGACCCGGGATGCGGCGCGGCACGCAATCGAGTCCGCCGGCCACATCTGCTCGACTTTCAGCGCCGATCTTTCCGATAACGACAGCGTCTCCCGGCTGATCCGTGCCATCGAGGACGAGCATCAGCGGATCGACATCGTCCTGCTCAATGGCGGCGGCCCGCCGCCCTTCGCGGCCAGCGTCTTCGATGCGAGCGTCTGGGAGAAGCAGTTCACCAGCATGGTGCTGAGCCAGATGCGCATCGCCATTTCTTTCCTGCCAGGCATGCGGGCGCGGCGCTGGGGACGCATCATCGCCGTTTCCTCCACGTCCGTCCGCGAGCCGATCCCCGGCCTCACCGCTTCGAATGCGTTGCGCGCGTCGCTTGCCGGCTGGGCCAAGACCCTGGCCGGCGAAGTGGCGGCGGACGGCGTCACCGTCAACCTGTTGCTGCCTGGCCGTTTTGCGACGGACCGGACGAAGCAGTTCGACGCGATGGACGCCGCCGACAGGGGTGTGGACGCTGCTGTGATCGCCGCCGAGAGTCAGGCCGAAATCCCGGCAAAGCGCTACGGGACCCCCGCCGAATTCGGCGCGGTTGCCGCATTCCTGGCCAGCGACGACGCCGCCTATATCACCGGCGTGGCTTTGCCGGTGGATGGTGGGCTCAGCCGCGGCATGCTGTGAGGGGCAGGCGGCGCGAATGCTCGCATCACACAGGAACGCCCCTCGTGCCTTTTATCTGCGCGGGGGGCGTCCTGTTTGTCGTCCGCCTCTCTCAAGATCGCTCTTTCAAGAACGGCTTTCGACACCGAAAGAATGCCCGCGGTGCCAAAATGGTTCCCGGCTAAGTGGTTTTTTCGGCGGGCAATAGCCCGGCTTTCGCCGTCCGATGTGCTGGCGCGGGCCGCCGCCGCGCGTCTTCGCGAGTGTGGCAAATCAAAAAAATTGACACAACGCGCAAAGAAGTCTATAAGAATTTTGTCGATATTTGTTTGACCGACTTTTGTTATCCGCGTGCTTAGGCGCGCCTTTGGCGAACTTCCCCCATCAAAATCGAGACAAACGTTGTTGTGCATCCGCATGACGGCGAACGAATATTTGCCATGGAAAGGGTTCGTTATGAGCACAGGCACAGTTAAATGGTTCAACGCCACCAAGGGTTTTGGTTTTATTCAGCCTGACGACGGTTCTGCCGACGTTTTCGTCCACATCTCAGCCGTCGAGCGCGCCGGAATGCGCGACATCGTCGAGGGCCAGAAGCTTGGCTACGAGATGGTCCGCGACAACAAGTCGGGCAAGATGTCCGCCGACCAGTTGAAGGCGGCCTAAAACGGAATTCAGCCTCACCGGTGACCACGGATGTACTGGCACCGGTGAATGGCAAATTCCAGCGCATGATCGCGGGATGTTAAATCTCGGAGCGGATCATGTGCATTGAGAAGAACGTTTCTTTGCGCGTTTCTCGGGATGCGCAGGCGCTCTTATGGAAGGTCAGGCGGTGCCTGGCCTTTTTCATTTTTGCGCTTCGACCGCCGAAAGAGCGCTGCTCGACGGCCCGGACGTGCTAAGGACGTTCCAGCAATTTGAACCGGCTGCCGTATTGCTTTGTGCGGGATCCTGGCCGAAAGACCAGTCTCGCCACTTTTCGGCGGCGTGCTCCGAACCGGGAGAAAGACCTTGACCGCAACTTCAAAAAAACCCCGCGACCAGGCCGAATCCATTTTCAGCAAGACGCGGACCCAGTCGATGTCGCTCGACCGCATCAATTCCGAACGGGATGCCGTCAGCCAGGCCCGCGAAGCCAAGACCGCGCGGCTGCGCGAATTGCGGCTGGAGAAGGAAGCCGACGACATGGCGGCGGCGGTTGCGCTCGCGGCCTCGCCGAAACGCGCAGGCAAACGCTGATGGCCACCAAACGCGTGCCTCAAAAGGCGATCGCCGCAGATTCGACCATCGCCGATGTCGTGGGCGAACTAGACAAGCCGGTCGAATATGTCCGGCGCGTGCTCGAAAAGCTCGAGCGCTGCAGGCGTGTCCACGGCGATGCCCAGGTTCGGCTCGGCGTGCGCGGTCGTGCCGAATGCCCCAATTATCTGATTGAATACGTCCGGGAAAACGCCAAGACCCGCGAGCGCATGACCTTTCAGGATGCCGCTTACAGCGGCAGCACGCATCGCGAGCTGGCGCCCCGGCACATCGAGGAAGCCAGGAACTGGTCGCCCGAAGAAATGAACATCACGGCCGTTTCGGCGCTCATCGGCCGCCTTCGCAATCCGAATGCGCCATCATCGCGTTTCTCTGACGAGGATTGATATGGCAATCAAGTTTTCCGCCAAGGGCCAGCCGGCAGCGCCTGCTGCCGCCGTGAAGCCGGCCAAGCCGGCGGCCGCGCCAAAAACCGGCGAAGCCGCCGAAGCGGGCACCGATCTGTTCAGGTCGCCGGCGGAAGCACCGCCGCGCAAGCCCAAGAAGAAATAGCGTCCTTGCAGCAAAATGCCGACCGGAAATCTGCGCCAAGGCTGCTTGCCCTGGCGGTCGCAGAGGAGTTTTCGTCGCCACAAGAGGGCGTCGGTCCGATTGCCTTCGATTGCCAGACCTGTGGCGCCTGCTGCGCCTACTCGTCCAGATGGCCGCGCTTCTCCACCGAGGATGACGCGCAGCTCGACCTTATCCCGCAAAAATACGTGGCTGCCGACGAAGCCGGTATGCGCTGCGACGGCGCGCGCTGTTCGGCACTGTGCGGCGAGGTCGGCAAGTCAACGGCCTGCGGCATCTACGACATCCGCCCCGACGTCTGCCGCGCCTGCATGCCGGGCGATGACGACTGCCTGATCGCGCGTCGGGCTCACGGTCTGCCGACGCTTGAATGACGGCCCTCGGGCTGGCGTCCCAGTTTGAATTTCGTCAATCAGATGCGCGAAAGTCGCTGCGGTAGAGGCCGGGCGATCGTCCGGTCAATCGTTTGAATGCCTGCGAGAACGACGGCACCGATTCATATCCGACGGCGCGCCCGATCTCGCCAATGTTCTGGTTCGTTTCCCGCAGAGCCTTGGCGGCAAGGTTCATCCGCCACCGGGTCACATAGGACAGCGGCGGCTGTCCTACCAGTTGAGCGAAGCGACGCGCGAAGGTGGCCCGGGACTGTGCTGCGCCGCTGGCAAGGGAAGCGATGGTCCAGGGATTGCCCGGCCGCTCGTGGATCAGGCGCAAAGCCTGCGCAATGCCTTTGTCGCGCAAGGCGCCAAACCATCCCCCTGTTCCGAGTGGCTGATGTTCGATCCAGGCGCGCAACAAGAAGATCAACGTGCTGTCGAGAAGGCGTGGGGCGACAATGTCGTGGCCGCCGAGATCGCCTTTCGCTTCGACCTGCAGAAGTTCCAGGGCAAGCCGCAGCGGCTCGCTGGTGTCGATCTGATTCCGGGTCAAATGAATCAGCGGAGGAAGCAGCGAAACCATCGGATATGGCCCGACGCCGTCGAGTGAATATCTCGCACAAAGAAGAGTTGTCGCGCCGCTCTCGCTTTTCGGTTCCAGTCCGCTCCGATTTGCGGAAAGGACGGCGGATATCGATGCCGTCGGTGCATCCGCCGGATTGCAAAGGGCATGCCCGATACCGCTCGCGACAAGGATGACATCTCCCTCGCCTAAGCGGATCGGCTCCCTTTCACCGGCTAACCGCAGCCAGCATTCGCCGTTCTGTATGACGTGGATGGCGGCATTCCTTGTCGGATCCACCGAAATACCCCATGGCCGATGCAGGGTCGCGCTGCCGATCATGGCGCTGCCAAATCTCAGCGAAGCAAGAACTTCGGACAAGGCGTCCATGAGAACCATCCTCCAACGATGAATAGGACGACGCTATTAGACGATTGGATAAGAATCTAGTGGAATAGCGTATCGACCATCTCACAATCGCAACAGATCATGTTGGCAATGTCGGCGTGCGGACGCTCCTGTCCACACCGGGCAGAAGCAGGCACGGGAAGGAGCAAAACATGCGTGACGAACCATCAAATCCATTTCCAGCCGAGAGTCATAATTCGCTCGAGACCAACAAGACGATCGTCCTGGACTTCATCGACAAAGCAGTAAACCAAGGCAACATCGAAGCTGCTTCGATGCATTTTGGCGAACGCTACATCCAACACAATCCGAACATTGCGGATGGTGCGGAAGGCTTCAAAGCCTATCTGCAGCAGCTCAAACAGTCATTTCCCCTCGTGAAGGGAGAGGTGAAGCGGATTTTTGCCGAAGGGGATTTCGTCATCGTGCACATGCACGCAAAACGCGAACCGGAGGAGGAGGGCTTGGCCATTGTCGACATTTTCAGGCTGAAGGACAGCAAGCTGGTCGAACACTGGGAAGTTCGGCAGCCTATTGCCGATAGCAAGCTGCACGCCAACAGCATGATCTGAATTCGCATAGGCTCTCAGGCCGGCTTGTGCCCGCACGTTTCGCTGATTACGCTGCCGGCGGCAGGGCCAGCACCGGGAGACCATCTGTGAGCATCGAATTTCTGTTGACGTCGCTGATTGTCGTGGCTTCGCCCGGCACCGGCGTTCTCTATACGCTGAGCGCCGGGCTTTCGCGTGGTGCGCGCGCCAGCATCATTGCCGCTTTCGGCTGCACGCTCGGCATCATTCCGCACATGGCGGCCGCCATCACCGGCCTCGCGGCGCTGCTGCATACCAGTGCCGTCGCCTTCGAGACGCTGAAGTATCTCGGCGTCGCCTACCTGCTCTACATGGCCTGGAACACGCTGAAGGAGAAGGGCGGCCTGAGCGTCGAAGAAAATGTGGCGCCGCGCTCGGCCGGCAAAGTGATCACTTCGGGCATCCTCATCAACATCCTCAATCCGAAGCTGTCGATCTTCTTCTTTGCCTTCCTGCCGCAATTCGTCAGCACCACCGAACCGCATGCGCTGTCGAAAATGCTGGAGCTCAGCAGCATCTTCATGCTGCTCACCTTCGTGGTCTTTGTCAGCTATGGCATTTTTGCCGCGTCGATCCGCAGCCATGTCGTGTCGCGGCCAAAGGTGCTGACCTGGATGCGCCGCACCTTCGCCGGTGCCTTTGTCATGCTCGGCGCCAAACTGGCGCTGGCGGACCGGTAGACAGGAAGATCGCGGGCAGCGCCAACCTAACCCTTCACGTAGCCCATGGCCTCGACGATCTGCCCGTCCGCCACGCGCATCAGGTTGACGCCGCGCAGCGATCTGCCGTCGGCCATGCAGTAGCGCCAGCGGATCGTCGCCCGGTCGCCGGCGACGAAGGTTTCTTCGATGTCGAAGCGCGTGCCGGGTCCGGTCGCGATCGCCGACCACAGTTCGACGCAGGCGCCCTTGCCGATGCGGCGGGCGCCGTCCGGGGCCGGCGTGGTGTTCTCGATCACGCAATCTTCCGCCACCAGATCGTCGAGCGCCGAAGGGTCGTGGCGCTGGAAGACGTCGTTGTAGCGCCGCATGATCTCGGCCGTTTCGGCGGAGCGTTTGGCCGCCGCGATGTCGATGATGAGTTCCTGTGTCATTGGATATTCCTTCCCTTCAGTGATCGGTAGCGGTTTCGACGAGGCGGGCCTTGAGCGTGATCACGGCGACGCCGGCCAGCGCCCGCGACACGAGGCAGCTCTCCTTGGCCGTCTGCGCCAGCCGCTCGAACTCCCCCGCCGCCAGCCCGGCGACGCTTGCCTCGGTCTCCAGCTCGATACGGGTCAGCGTCGGTCCGGCCGCGGTGGCGCTGAGATGCGCTTTCGCGATCGTGTGGATGCGTGCGGGAGTGTAACCTTCGCGGCCGAGGATGGCGCTCAGCGCCATCGAGAAGCAGCCGGCATGCGCCGCGGCAATCAATTCCTCGGGGTTGGTGCCGGGACCGTTCTCGAAACGCGACGGGAACGAGTAGGCGCCTTCGAAGACGCCGCTGCCGAGCTTCAGCCGGCCCGAACCCTCCTTCAACGATCCCTGCCATTGGGCCTCTGCTTCACGAATGGTCATTGTGTCTCTCCTTTGATTTGAGGGGTCGATCAGATTTTGGGGCGGACCAGTCAGGCGCTGTCGACGACCACTTTCCCGAAGACGTCGCCTTGCTGGAAATAGCGATAGGCGTCGTTGGCCTCTTCGAAGGCGAACACCTTGTCGATGACAGGCTTAAGCCGATGCACCGAGATGGCGCGCAGCATGGCTTCGAGGTTGGTGCGATTGCCGACGAACAGGCGGCTGATGGTGGCGAGGCTGCGCTGGTAGACCGGGCCGGGGATCTGCACCGTCCCGCCTTTCGCATCCTGTATGGTGAGAAGCACGATGCGCCCGTAAAGCGCGCAGGCGATCATCGATTGCGCGAAGGTCGGCGGGCCGCCGGTCTCGACGACGAGGTCGATGCCGCCGGTCTGCTCTCGCACCGCAGCACCCCATTCCGGCATGTCGGCGGTCGAGACGACGAGGTCGGCGCCTAGCGCCTGCAGCCGGTCCAGCTTCTCGTTGCGCGAGGTAACCGCCACGACACGGCAGCCGAGCAGCTTGGCGAATTGCAGCGCAAATAGCGCGACGCCACCTGAACCGATGACAAGAACCCATTGGCCGGGCTTCGGCATTTCGGCCCCAGTCACGGCATTCCAGGCGGTCAGGCCGGCGCAGGTTAGTGTCGCCGCTTGATGCCGGTCGAGATGATCGGGAAGCCGCACCGCCCATTGCTCGTCGAGCACGGCGTATTCGGCCAGCATCCCGTCCAGCGTGCAGCCAAGCTGGTCGATCAGACCGGCATTGATGCGGCCATCGATCCAGCGCGCAAAATAACTGCCGGTGACGCGGTCGCCGACGGCAAAGCGGGTGACGGCATCGCCGACCGCAACGACTTCACCGGCGCCGTCGCTCAGCGGAACGACCCCTTGGCGCGGCGCCAGCGGATAGCTGCCGTTGAGGATCATCGTGTCGCGGCGGTTGAGCGAAGCGGCGCGGACACGCACGACGATCTCGTGCGGCTTCGGCGTCGGCTGCGCCTCGTCGCGCATCACCAGGCACTTGGTCCCGCAGGTTCCTTCAAGACGATAACTGCGCATTTGCCTCTCGATATGTAGACTGATCTACATATTATGTAGACCGATTGTCATATTCGAGGCAAGGCCTATAATGCTCACTCCTGACAGAGGTTGACATGGCGAACGACACCCGTACCCGCATACTCGAGACCACGGGACGCCTGCTTCGGCAGCGCGGCTATCACGGCACTTCGCTCAACGACATATTGAGCGCCTCAGGCGCGCCGAGAGGCTCGCTCTATTTTCATTTTCCGGGCGGCAAGGACCAGCTGGTCATCGAGGTGACGCGCGACAGCGTCGCCGATGTGACGCAGAGGCTGGACGCCGCACTCGCTGCCGAAAAGGATCCGGCGGTGGCCGTCCACCACATTTACCAGTCGGTCGCCCGCATGTTGGAGGACAATCGGTTCACGCTCGGTTGCCCGATCGCGCCCGTGGTGTTGGACTCGCCGACAGACGTGCCGGAACTGGCCGAATTGTGCCGGTCCGCCTTCGAGCAGTGGATAGGCTTGCTCAGGGCGGCCTTCGTCAGGGCAGGGGTGCCCGAGCGCCGCGCGTACGCGCTCGCATTGCTGGTCGAATCATCGCTGGAAGGGCTGATGGTGATCGCACGCGCCACCCACGACCGCGCCCCGGTGCTGGCGGTAGCCGATGAGGTCGCGGCGCTGATTGAGGGGGCATTGCCGGCCAAGAGTGCCGCTGCCGCGGTGCATTGATATCGCCGCTTGAGCCGGGGCAGCCCGCTATGAAGCAAACAAAAAGGGCGGCATCGCTGCCGCCCTTTCCGTAAGCTTGCGAGATTGGCTGGATTAGAAATCCATGCCACCCATGCCGCCCATGCCGCCGCCGCCCATGCCGCCAGGCATGCCGCCGCCAGCCGACTCCTTCTTCGGAGCCTCCGCGATCATGGCTTCGGTGGTGACCAGCAGGCCGGCGACCGAGGCCGCGTCCTGCAGAGCCGTGCGCACAACCTTGACCGGATCGACGATACCCATGGCGATCATGTCGCCATATTCGCCGGTCTGGGCGTTGTAGCCGAAGGTTGCCCCCTTGTTCTCAAGGATCTTGCCGGCAACGATCGATGCTTCCGCACCGGCGTTGGCCGCGATCTGGCGGGCCGGAGCCTGCAGCGCGCGGCGCACGATGCTGATGCCGGCGGCCTGGTCGGAGTTGGCGCCGGTTGCCTTGATGCTCAGCGAAGCGCGCAGCAGGGCGACGCCGCCGCCGGGAACGATGCCTTCTTCGACGGCCGCGCGGGTCGCGTTGAGGGCGTCATCGACGCGGTCCTTCTTTTCCTTGACTTCCACTTCGGTCGCACCGCCGACGCGGATGACGGCAACGCCGCCCGCCAGCTTGGCGAGACGTTCCTGCAGCTTCTCCTTGTCGTAGTCCGAGGTGGTCTCCTCGATCTGCTGCTTGATCTGGGCGACGCGGCCCTGGATTTCGGCCTTCTTGCCGGCGCCGTCGACGATGGTGGTGTTCTCCTTGGAGATCGACACCTTCTTGGCGCGGCCGAGCATGTTCAGGCCGACATTCTCGAGCTTGATGCCGAGGTCTTCGGAAATGACCTGGCCACCGGTGAGGATGGCGATGTCTTCCAGCATGGCCTTGCGGCGATCACCGAAGCCCGGCGCCTTGACGGCGGCGATTTTCAGGCCACCGCGCAGCTTGTTGACGACCAGCGTGGCCAGGGCCTCGCCTTCGACATCTTCCGAGATGATGACCAGCGGCTTCGAGGTCTGCACGACGGCCTCGAGGATCGGCAGCATGGCCTGCAGGTTGGAGAGCTTCTTCTCGTGGAGAAGAATGTAGGCGTCTTCCAGATCCGCAACCATCTTCTCGGCGTTGGTGACGAAGTAGGGCGAGAGATAGCCGCGGTCGAACTGCATGCCTTCAACGACTTCAAGCTCGGTCTCGGCGGTCTTGGCTTCCTCGACGGTGATGACGCCCTCATTGCCGACCTTCTGCATCGCTTCCGC
Organism: Mesorhizobium sp. M0184; assembly: GCF_040322215.1. Lineage (NCBI taxonomy): Bacteria > Pseudomonadati > Pseudomonadota > Alphaproteobacteria > Hyphomicrobiales > Phyllobacteriaceae > Mesorhizobium > Mesorhizobium sp. M0184. Next base: position 44,987 of record NZ_JAMYSZ010000010.1, on the reverse strand, counting down.
GATCATCGAGCCGACCGACACGTCGCCATTGCCGGCGATGGTGCCGACCTGGGCAACCTCTTCCGAGGTCTTGATCTTCTTGGCGTTCTTGATCAGCGTCGCGACGACGTCGGCGACGGCGAGGTCGATGCCGCGCTTGAGGTCCATCGGGTTCATGCCGGCGGCAACCGACTTGTGGCCTTCCTGGACGATCGACTGTGCCAGAACGGTCGCGGTGGTGGTGCCGTCGCCGGCGATGTCGTTGGTCTTCGAAGCAACTTCGCGGACCATCTGCGCGCCCATGTTTTCGAACTTGTCCTCAAGCTCGATTTCCTTGGCGACGGTGACGCCGTCCTTGGTGATGCGCGGCGCGCCGAACGACTTGTCGATGACGACGTTGCGGCCCTTGGGGCCGAGCGTGACCTTCACCGCGTCGGCGAGGATGTTGACGCCGCGCAGCATGCGCTCACGAGCGTCGCGGGAGAATTTTACGTCTTTGGCAGCCATTTTTTACTCCTGGGCATTTCGCCCGAAATTCAGATTGGATGGTGCGGATGAAAGGCGGCGGCGTGTCAGCCGATGACGCCCATGATGTCCGCTTCCTTCATGATCAGAAGGTCTTCGCCGTTGAGCTTGACTTCGGTGCCCGACCACTTGCCGAACAGGATGCGGTCGCCGGCCTTGACGTCCAGCGGGACGAGCTTGCCGGCTTCGTCGCGGGCGCCGGAACCGACGGCGATGATCTCGCCTTCCTGCGGCTTTTCCTTAGCCGTATCGGGGATGATGATCCCGCCCGCGGTCTTGGATTCGGATTCGACCCGACGAACGACCACGCGGTCATGAAGCGGGCGGAACTTCGACTTTGCCATTTTTTATTCCTCGATGAGAATGGTGAGAACAGTTCCTCCGTCCGGCGGCGCCGGACATGTGGTTAGCACTCATCTTGGGGGAGTGCTAACGTGGCGCTGAAATAGGCTGGCAACTCGCGCGAGTCAAGGCGCCCGGTGAGCATCATCAGGAACAATTGCTTCAAACAGATACTTGACTAAGTCAACTAAATCGCTGATCTTGCCGGGAGGAGGATGCCATGACCATTCATGATCACCCAGGCAAGGAGCTGATCGACGCGGTGCGGGCCTTCAACCGCTTCTACACCCGCCAGATCGGGCTGCTCGACGAAGGGCTGCTGAAAAGCACCTTCTCGCTGACCGAGGCGCGGGTGCTCTATGAGCTGGCCCATCGCGATGGCCTGACCGCCACCGACCTTGCACGCGATCTCGGCCTCGATGCCGGTTATCTCAGCCGGCTGCTGAAGAAGTTCGAGGAGCGTGATCTGGTCGAGCGCGCCACGATGGAGGCGGATGCGCGGCGCTCGTCGATCGCGCTGACCAAGGCCGGGCGGCAGGCCTTCGCGCCGCTGAACCAGGGTTCGCACGACCAGGTCGCGGCTTTGCTCGAACGGCTTTCGGTTGCCGAACAGGACAGGCTGGTCAAGGCCATGCAGACGGTGCAGCTTCTGCTGGGCGGAAGCGCCGAACCCAAAATTCCCTATATGCTGCGGTCCCTGCAAGTCGGCGACATCGGCTGGATCATCCATCGGCAGGGCCTGCTCTACGCGCAGGAATATGGCTGGGACGAAACCTATGAAGCGCTGGTCGCCGAAATCCTCGGTGTCTTCGTCAAATCCTTCGATCCGAAATGGCAACGCAGCTGGATCGCCGAGCGGGAAAGGGAGGTCGTCGGCTCGGTCTTCGTCGTGCGCCAGTCGGACGCGGTGGCGAAATTGCGCCTGCTCTATGTCGAGCCGTCGGCGCGCGGCCTCGGTATCGGCAAGCGGCTGGTCGAGGAATGTATCGGCTTTTGCCGCGCCACGGGTTACACGACACTGACGCTGTGGACCAACGACGTGCTCGCCGCCGCCCGCCACATCTATGAGGCTGCGGGTTTTAAATTGGCCAACGAGGAGCGCCACCATTCCTTCGGCAAGGATCTGGTCGGCCAGAACTGGAATTTGGAGCTGTAGCAGCGCCGCAGAATTTCGAGCATCGGCCTGGGGCGGTCGCTCAGGTCGCAGGCTTGATGTTTTGGTTCAAGCGAAAGAAATTGGTGGGATCATACTTGTTCTTTAGTGCGGCCAACCTCGGATAATTCTCGCCGTAAGCCGCCAGAACCCGATCAGTGCCCTCTTCGCCGAGATTATTCGCATAGACGCCGCCGGTCGAGAACGGTCTCATTGCATCCCACAGGTCGCGCGCCCATCGGATGTGCGTTTCGTCGTCAGACGGATTGTCCCAGATCGATATCGGGAAGCAATCGTAAAGTGCATCTCTGTTGGCGTAGGGCGTTCCGTCCATCGGTACTCGCGAGATGGCGCCGCCAACCTGCTGCAGGACCAGAAGCGATTCGCTGGGTGCAGTCATGTAAGCCGCAAGCATGGTATCGATCGCCTGATCTGTGATTTCGCGCATGAACTGCGCCTTCCAGTAGTAGCGCCGCCCGCGCGGAAAGAGGCTGTCCCCGGCCGATTGGATTTGAAGATAGGGGACAGGAGCAATCCGGCGCTCAACTGGCGTGCCATACTCTCTCAGAGGTTGAATGATTTGCTGGCCTTCGTCGAGTGGGCCGATGTAGCACGCCGATATGCTGAAGAAGCGTTCGCCCGAGGGCGCCGTCACAAGTGCTGCATCCAGGCTCAGCTCATCCGGGGCGCCGCTCGAGAACGCACGATAGAACCGCATCGCTTCGCGTGCCTCTTCGTAGCGGTATAGCATCGATCCCGCGATGAGGAGCGGACCCACGGGATGGAGCTTGTATTCGAAGGTGGTGACTATTCCGAAATTGCCGCCGCCGCCCCGAATGCCCCAGAACAAATCTGCATTTTCGGCCGCGTTTGCCGTGAGCAAGCGGCCGTCCGCTGTCACGATTTCGACAGCAACAAGGTTGTCGCAGCTCAGTCCATGTTTGCGGCCAAGCTTGCCGAACCCGCCGCCGAGTGTCAGTCCGGCTATGCCGGTATCCGCGTTGACACCCATGGTCGTCGCAAGACCATGGACCTGTGTGGCTGCGTCGAACTCGCCCAGGTTCAGGCCGGCTTCTGCGCGCGCAACACGGCGGATCGGGTCGACTTCGATCCGCTTCATGCGTGACACATCGATCACCAAGCCGCCGTCGCATACCGAACTGCCGGCGACGTTATGACCACCGCCGCGGACGGCGACGAGGAAGCCTTGCGATCGGGCGAAGTTGACGGCCGTGACGACATCGCTGGATTCGACGCAATAGAAGACAGCCGCCGGCCTCTTATCGACCATGCCATTCCAAACTCTGCGCGCCTGGTCATAGCCAGGGTCGTCCGGAAGGATCAGATCGCCGCTAATCGCCTGCCTGAGCCGGGCGATATCTGGCGCCTGCAACGTCGGCTCGGAACCGTCTATAAGCTTGAACATGCTCATCGAGGGATACCCTTCGTGATCCAGCACGGTTGGACAGGCCGCTGTCGTTCACCGGATCACAATGATCTCATGCGGCGCCATTCGCTGCAAAATCGAATATCTCAGTCGCTGGATGAGCTAAATTCATCTAAACTGCCTGGATGAGAAAACTTCCGCCGCTCGGGTCGCTTCGCGCCTTCGAAGCCGCTGCCAGGCTGATGAGCTTCAGGAAGGCCGCGACGGAACTCGGAGTGACGCCAACGGCCATCAGCCACCAGATTCGATTGCTGGAGGAGGTCTGTGGGCAACTGCTGTTCCGGCGGCGCCCACGACCGCTCGTGCTCACAGGCGTGGGCGAACGGCTATTCCCGGTAATTTGCAGCGGCTTCGACGCTTTCGCTGCGGCAATAGCATCAGCCTCGGCCGGAGTTGGCCAACGCCCGTTGCGCGTGACGAGCCCAAATGCATTTGCCAGCCGATGGCTGGTTCCGCGCCTGTCGAAGTGGCGCGAACAGCATCCGAACATTCCACTGGAGATCATCGGGACAGACGCCGTTCTGGACCTGCGAGCCGGTGACGCCGACGTCGCGATCCGCTATGCGCGCAGGATGCCGCGGGATGTTCCCGCGCAGGAAATTTTTCGGGACGCATTCTTTCCGGTATGCAGCCCGGAGTTGTTCGCAGGAGGCGACCGACAGATCGAGCGCGCCGCCGATCTGCTGCAATACCCGCTCATCCATTTCAATTGGACGAACCGCGACCCGGAAGCGCCGACTTGGCAACGATGGCTGGCGATCGCACGCTCGATCGATCCCAGCATCCCCAATGCCAACCAGGCATGGGACCTAAGCTTCCGCGAAGAGCTGCACGCGATTGACGCGGTAGCGGCAGGCCAAGGTATCGCTATCTGCAGCGATGTGGTCGTCAGTGGCGAACTCGAGGCTGGCAGGCTAGTCAAGGCACATGATCTCTGTCTGCCAGGCTATGGCTTTTACCTTGCCTGCGTAGCCAATCACCCCCGACAAGCGCATATCGAAGCGTTTTCCGCCTGGATGAGATCGATAGTCTGAGCATCTGAACGCCGATCTTCTGCATGCTCGTCACAAGCGCCCGGCGTAATAAATTGCTAACCACGATCGCCCTGCACCGACTGCCATGCACACTTGCCGGCTTCTGGCACAATCCGGCTCCTTGAATTATGAGCACGCTTATTATATATGTCGCTCATGGTTTCCGACGGCATCGACAGATTGGGCTTTTTGATCCACGACGTGCAGCGCCTGATGCGCAAGCGCTTCGAGGCGCGCGCCAGTGGTTTCGGCCTTTCTTCGGCGCAATGGCGGCTTCTGGTACGTGTCGCCAAGGAGGCGGGTGTCGCGCAGGCGCGGCTTGCCGAGCTTCTCGAAATCGAGCCGATCAGCGTCTCGCGTCTTGTCGATCGCATGGAGGAGGGCGGCTGGATCGAGCGCCGTCCCGACGCAACCGACAGGCGAGTGCGCATGATTTTCCCGACCGCCAAGGCCAACGCGGCCTACACCCACGTCAAGAGCCTTGCCGGCGAGGTTTATGAGGAATCGCTCGTTGGCGTTTCGCCGGAAGATCGCCACGTCCTGGTCAGGGCGCTGGAGACAATGGTGCAGAATCTTGCAGATGGTGAGACGCCGCCCTCGGAAAAAGTGAAGAATACGGAAGGCGCAGCAGCATGAACGCGGTAGCCAAACTAGATGAGAATGCGGCCAAGCTGGAGATGGAAGCTCCCGCGAAGCCGGCGGCAGCTCCGGTAACGGTCGCTCCGCAGATAGCTCCGGCGCCGGTGGCGCCGAAGAAGAAGCGCCGTGCCGGCCGCTTCCTTTTGATGTTTGTGCTGCCCGCTGCGTTGATCGCCGGCGGCAGCTATGTCTGGGTGACCGGCGGCCGCTATCAGGAGACCGAGAACGCCAATCTGCAGCAGGCCAAGGTGTCGATAGCCGCCGATACGGCGGGCCGCATCGTTCAGGTCGACATTTTCGACAACCAGTCTGTCAAGCAGGGCGACGTGTTGTTCGCTATCGATCCCGAGCCCTACCGGATCGCATTGGCCCAGGCCGACGCGGCGGTGGCTGGCGCACGGCTCAATGTCGAGCAGCTGCGTGCGGCCTACAGCCAGGCGCTGGCGCAGGAGAAGTCCGACGAAAGCCAGGTCCAGTACGCGCAGTCGCAATATGACCGCGCCGCCGACCTTGCCCGCAAGGGCATCAACGCCAAGTCGTCTCTGGACGAAGCCAAGAACGACCTCGACAAGGCGAAGCAGCAGCTGGCCGTGGCCCAGCAAGGGATCGCCAGCGCCAAGGCGGCACTTGGCGGCAATCCCGACATCGAGACCGACAAGCATCCAACGGTAATGGCGGCGCTCGCCGCACGCGACAAGGCGGCCTACGATCTGGTCCAGACCACGGTCAAGGCACCTGCCGACGGCATCATCAGCCAGGCCGCTTCGTTCAAGGTCGGCCAGTATGTCGGTTCGGGCACGCCGCTGTTTTCGCTGGTCGAGACCGGCGACACCTGGGTCGACGCCAATTTCAAGGAAACCCAGCTCACCAACATGAAGCCGGGCCAGAAGGCCGAAATCGTGGTCGATACCTATCCGGGCAAGACGTTCGAAGCCACCGTCAAGGCGATCGGCGCCGGCACCGGGGCCGAGTTCTCGCTGCTGCCCGCGCAGAACGCCACCGGCAACTGGGTCAAGGTCACGCAGCGCATTCCGGTCCGCCTGGAATTGGCCGATGCCGACGCCAAGACGGCGCTGCGCACCGGCATGAGCGCGACGGTCACGGTGGACACCGGCGTTTCCCGCGGGCTGCCGAGCATTTTCGGCCGCGCCACGGCAGGCGAGGCCAGGTAAAGAGGCCTGGTAGCGGCCGCATAGCAAACAGCGAGATGGATGCAGGATTGGTCCGAGGGAGGCGCAGGAAAAGTTGAATGCGTGGACGGGCTGCGCTGTAGCCTGCCTGAGCAGACAACGCCGCGCAGGATCTTCGGTCCTCAGGTTTCCGGGCGGCAGGCGCCCGCTTGTCGAGACGCTCAGTCGATGTAACCCCCACATCGATGCTCGCGTCCCACCGCGATGAGGGTCTCTCTACAGCGAGGGCCTCGCCGTCCGGAAACCTAATGTACACGTTTTTGTTACCTGCTGGAAGTTTTAGGTCATGAGCAGCCCAGAACCCTTTCGCGAAGTACCGCACCGCGGCCTGATCACAGTTGCGCTCATGCTTGCGACGATCATGCAGGCGCTCGACACGACGATCGCCAACGTTGCGCTGCCGACCATGACCGGCGATCTCGGCGCCTCCCCCGACAACATCAACTGGGTGCTGACCTCCTACATCGTTGCCGCGGCGATCATGACGCCGGTGACCGGCTGGCTTGCCGACCGCTTCGGCCGCAAGGAGCTGTTCCTGACGGCCGTGGTCGGTTTCACCGTCTTTTCAATGCTGTGCGGCATCGCCTGGAGCCTTGAGACCATCGTTTTGTTCCGGCTCATGCAAGGCGTGTTCGGCGCGGCCATCGTGCCGCTGTCGCAGACCTTCCTGCTCGACATCAACCCTAGGGAACGCCACGGCCAGGCCATGGCCATCTGGGGCGCCGGCATCATGCTGGGACCAATCCTTGGCCCGACGCTGGGTGGCTGGCTGACCGAGAATTTCAACTGGCGCTGGGTGTTCTTCATCAACCTGCCGGTCGGCATCATCGCCTTCCTTGGCATGGCCGCATATCTTCCCAGCGTCGCCCGTCGCGTGCGCAGCTTCGATTTCTTCGGCTTCACCATGCTCTCGCTCGGTGTCGGCGCGCTGCAGCTGATGCTCGATCGCGGCGGCGAGGTCGACTGGTTTTCCTCGATCGAGATATGGATCGAGCTTGGTCTTTCCATCACCGGTTTCTGGGTATTCACCATCCACACGTTGACGGCGGAGCACCCCTTTATCGACCCGAAGATATTCCTCGACCGCAATTTCGTCACCGGGCTCGCGTTCATCTTTGTCATGGGCGTGCTCATCCTGGCGAGCATGTCGCTGCTGCCGCCAATGCTGTCGACCATCTTCGGTTATCCGACCCTCACCATAGGCATCGTCTTGGGCCCGCGCGGTGTCGGCACGATGATCGCGATGCTGTTCGTCGGGCGGATCATGCACAGGATCGATGCCAGGATCCTCGTCGTCATCGGCTTCCTGCTGACCGCGCAATCGCTCTACACGATGTCGAGCTTTTCGCCGCAGATGGACAACTGGCTTATCCTCAGCTCCGGCGTCATCCAGGGCCTTGGAATGGGAATGGTGTTCGTGCCGCTGTCCACCGTGGCTTTCGCCACGCTCGACGCACGCTTCCGCACCGATGCAACGGCGCTGTTCAGCCTGGTGCGCAATCTTGGCTCGTCGATCGGCGTATCGGTGGTGACGGTTCTGCTGGTACGCAACACGCAGATCAACCACGCCGAGCTCTCGGCCTATATCAATGCGTTCAATCCCAACCTCTGGGCGGCATCGCCGGCAGCGGCGGGCGGCGATCCGACGGCGCTGTCGCTGATGGATCGCATGGTCAATATCCAGGCGATGATGATCTCCTACGTCAATGACTTCAAGCTGCTGATGATGATGACACTGCTTGCTGTCCCCTTTGTTTTCCTGCTGCGCAAGCCAAAGGCTGCGCCGCCCGCCGGTGGCGCGCCTGCCGCGCATATGGACTAAGTCTCACGGCTCCGGCACCGCGACCGGCTCACGGCTTCCGTTGCCTGTGCCGGTAGCGTCGGCGTTGAGCCAGTTTCACCTGCCATTAGTATATCCGGACCAATATGCAGTCGCTTTTGGGTTGAAGGCGAGCCTCCTTTGCTTGCCTCAAGCATCAGCGGGAGGAATTGTGTTTGGCCACGAAGTCATCCAGGCAAACCGACGCGCCCGAATCCGCAAATTTGACGACGCTGGCACAACTGGCGACTGCCTCATATGAGGCCCTCGAGCGCGAGCTTCGCGCCACGATTGCGGCACTTCAGGACCAGGCACTGCGGTTCCAGACCGCGATAGAGAACATCTCGCAAGGCATCTGTTTCTTTGATGCCGATGAACGGCTGATCCTGTGCAATCGACGCTATGCGGAAATCTATCGCCTTGCACCGGAGCAATTGCAGCCGGGTGCGGCGCTGCGCGAAATCGTCGAGCGGCGCGTCGCTGTCGGAACCTCGGCAATGAATGCGGACGCTTATCTGGCGTTGGCCCGGGCAGTCAATTCGGGCGCGGCTTCGGGGAACTGGACAGCCGAGCTCGCCGATGGCCGGACAATTCAGGTCTGCCATCAGCCGATGCCTGACGGCGGCTGGGTGGCCACGCATGAGGACATCAGCGAGCTCAGCGCCAACCGCTTGGTCGTCGACGAGCGTATCTCCTTGCAGACGCTGATCGACCTGGTGCCTGACTACATGTGGGTGAAGGACACCGAAAGCCGCTTCGTCGTCGCCAACCGAGCCATTGCGTCCGACAGCGGTCGAGACAGCACGAGCGACATGATCGGTCTGAGCGACTTCGACCTTCACGCGCCGGATCTTGCGCAGAAATTTCGCGTCATCGAGCAGCAACTGATGCGCGACGGACAGCCGATGATCGACGAGGAGGAGTTCGTCGTCGATGCGTCAGGCACCGGCAAATGGTTCCTGTCTACGAAACTGCCGTTGCGCAACGTTCAGAACAACATTTTCGGCCTCGTCGGCATTGCCCGCGACATCACTGCGCGCAAGCAGGCCGAAATCCTTCGCGACGGGCAGGCGCATATCCTCGAGATGATCGCAAAGAGCGCTCCCCTCGAAGACGTGCTCGAGCGGCTCATGCGTCTGGTCGAGTCCCAACTGGCGGGGATATTCGGTTCGGTCTTGCTGCTCGACAAGGATGGCAGCCACTTGCGCCACGCCGCCGCGCCGAGCCTGGCGAGAGACTACACCGACGCCGTCGACGGCGCCGCGGTAGGCCCAAGGGCAGGGTCTTGCGGTACCGCAGTCTATCGGCGCGAGCCGGTGATTGTCGCTGACATCATGCAGGATCCGCTTTGGCAGGACTATCGCGAACTCGCGCGGCCACACGGTTTGCGTTCATGCTGGTCGACGCCGATCCTGTCGCATCAGGGCGCCGTGCTCGGCGTTTTTGCGATGTATTCTGTGACGGTGCGCGAACCGACCGAGGCCGAGGCTCGCCTCATCGATTTCACCACGCGCATCGCCGGGATCGCCATCGAACGCAAACAGGCCGAAGACCGGATCCACTTCATGGCCAATCATGACGTGCTGACCGGGCTCCCCAATCGCGCCTTGTTGGAGGACCGGCTTTCACAGGCAGTCTTGTACGCCCAGCGATACGATCGCTGGGTGACAGTGGTGTTCATCGATCTGGACAATTTCAAATTCGTCAACGACACGCTCGGCCACAATGCCGGCGACGAGCTCCTGAAGATCGTCGCAAGTCGCATGGTCGACTGCGTCCGGGCGACCGATACCGTCGTGCGGCTTGGCGGCGACGAATTCGTCGTCGTGCTTTTCGACCAGCCGGCGAACGTCGATCTCGTTTCCGAGACCTTGCAAAAGCTCAGGGCTGCACTCGCCGAGCCGGTTCAGCTCGGAGCGCATCTTGTGCGGGCGACGGCCAGCATCGGCATTGCCAACTATCCCAAGGATGGGACGGATCCCGATACGCTGCTGGCAAATGCCGACGCGGCCATGTATCGCGTCAAGGAGTTCGGCCGCGATAATTTCCAGTTTTACGCTCCGGAGTTCAACACCAGGGCGCATGAAAAATTCGTGCTTCAGGAAGAGTTGCGAAACGCCTTGGCGCGTTCGGAATTCACGCTGCTCTACCAACCGCAGGTGGACCTTCGGTCAGGTCGGGTTTTTGCGGTCGAGGCGCTGATACGCTGGAACCACCCAACGCTTGGCACGGTAATGCCGACGATGTTCATCCCGACCGCCGAGGAGACAGGTCTGATCGTATCGATCGGCGACTGGGTTCTGCATGAGGCGTGCCGGCAGAACAAAGCCTGGCAAGACGCAGGACTGCCGCCCTTGACCGTTTGCGTGAATGTGTCGGCGCGGCAATTCAGGGAGCGCAACCTGATCGATCGCATCGTCAGCGCGCTGAAGGACAGCGGCCTGGAGGCCAGGTATCTCGAGCTGGAGGTGACCGAGAGCCTTATCATGCAGGATATCGAGCTGGCGGTCGCCACCATGAACGCCCTGCAAAGCCTGGGTGTCCAGATCTCGATCGATGATTTTGGCACCGGCTATTCCAGCCTCAGCGCACTCAAGACCTTTCCCGTGGCGCGGCTGAAGATCGACAAGTCCTTCATCAAGGATCTCGCCGCCGACGAGAACGATCAGGCTGTGGCCAGCGCGGTGATTTCATTGGGGCAAAATCTCAACCTGAGGGTCATCGCCGAGGGCGTTGAGACAGATGATCAGGTGGCTTTCCTGCGCAGAAACAATTGCGACGAAATGCAGGGCTATCATTTCAGCAGGCCGATTTGTGCGCAGGACGTCGAGGAATTGCTCGGCGGCGGCCGCAAAGACTGACGGATCGGTCGCCAGCAGGCTTCTGCCGACCAAATGGCGGAAGTTATCTGCCGAGCACAAGGCACCAGTAGCGAAGCGTGCTGTCGCGGCCGTCGCGCACATAGGCGAGGCCGAAGCGGGTGAAGCGCGGGTCGAGCATGTTGCGGCGGTGGCCTGGCGAATGCACCCAGATATCAAACAGCTTCTGCTGGTCGAAGCGGCCTTCGGCGATGTTTTCGGCGGCAGCGCCGGCAATGCCATTGTCTTTGACGCGCGAGGCAAAGTCCTTGCCCCAGCCGGTGGTGTGGTTCATTCGGCCGCCGCGCGCCATATAGCCGGCCTGCTGCAGCGCCGCCTGCTCGAGCGGCGCATCGGGGACAAGCGGCCCGAGACCCGCCGAAGCGCGGATGCCGGCCAGCGTGCCAGCGGCGGAGGCAGAGACACCGGCGCCTTCGCCGGTGGGCAGCACGGTGGCGCAGGCGACGAGCCCGGCAAGGGCGCCAAGGCCGGCAGCTCTGAGCAGCACGCGCCTGCTTAGGCTTGGTTGGGCCTCATAATTTTCGATTTTCGTAACGGTCATGCCCGCCTGACATAACCGCGATCATGGCTTTTGCCGGGCAGGGCGGTGAAAATGCGTGATGATGGTTTCGACGTGATGGCACTGTGTCAGATTGATTTCACTGCTCAATCGAAACAGGCTTGCTCGGATGGCGGCATTCGCCCAGGCGGCTGTTCGGGCTCGATACGCCCAGGGGCTCGATACCCAGTCAGGCATTCACGGACCGAGAGTTTCTTTTGCCCCATCTTTGCGGCTTGACGAGCGCTGGCGAGGTATCCTCGGTTGCAAATTTTCTCTGGGGGATATCGCTTGCAGTGACGACCGGAGCGATTCGTACGCCTGAGCACCAAGCAGCCTCCGGTATTGGTCTTCGAGACGCTGATTGAAATCGTGGACGGTCCGGATCACCGCAAGCGCCGCGTTAGTTGCAACGATTAATTTGGCCCGTCGGTCGTTCGGATCATGCGAGCGCCGAACATAACCGAGGCGCTCCAGTTCATCGATCAACTCACCCATCGATGCTTTGCCAATGCCCGCACGCTCTGCGAGGACGCTGGGTCGGGTTCCCTCCGCGTCGATGTTGGCGAATACAGCGCCGTGTTTGGGCTTGATTGCCGAATGGCCGCTCTCCCGGAGAACCTGGACCAAAGCGCTCGCCGACGATTGATAAGCATAGAGAAGCAGAGACTGCGTGTATGGCTGATTATCCATCTTTCCAAACTTATATGGTGCCCATATAGTATGGCAACCGAACTATATGGCAGGAGGTCAGCATGGCTACCGGCAACGTCCGAACTGAAGGGGTGGAAAGTGTCGCGCACAGGCTGATCGAAGCTTGGAATCGTCACGATGCTCGCGCCTTTGCCGCCGTATTCGCGGCAGATGCCGAATTTACAAACGTCTTCGGTATGCAGGCGACTGGACGTGACAAGATCGAGCAGTTCCATGCCCCAATTTTTGAGAAGATGTTCAAGCACAGCCACCTATCCGCCGAAAGCGTGCGGAACAGGCTTGTTCGCCCTGATGTTGCCACGCTCGACCTGCGGTGGTCCATGACTGGCGCGCTCGATCCGATGGGAAACGAATGGCCGCGTCGGCGCGGATTAATCAGCGTAGTGGCGACGCGGGATCATGATGAATGGTTGATTGCAACGATGCACAATATGGAACTTGGGGACGATCAAATGGCAAAGTCTCAGGAGAAACTTCAAGAGCATAAGTAGGCTCTTCATTCACACAGAATCAAAAGCGACAGCCAGCCAGCATGGTCAAGCCGATCTGATCGGGCAACGAGATCGAACGGCGGGTCAGGTGATCGGGATTGGCGAGCTATGCTACAGGAGTTGGTGCCGGATGGCGGTGCCTTGTCCCGGTTTGGCTGGCACAATGGCGCGCCCCATAGCCGGTCGCCTTGGTCTTGCGGAATCTAATGTATGAACGGCTTGGAGCGCGCTGGGCTCTCGCCGGCAGTTCTTTGCGGCGCGGTGATCGCCGGGCGGCTATTCCGCCGCCACGAGTTTGGTTTCCGGCGTCGATGTAGCCCGGCTGGCCCGATCGTCCTCGGTATCTTCCCACCAATCGCCCAGGGCGTCGATGAGCGGCACAAGCTTGAGACCGGGCTCCGTCAGGTCGTAATCCACGTGTAGCGGATAGCCGGCATGCGCTGTTCGCCGCACAATCCCGGCTTCCTCCAGCTTGCGTAGTTCGAGCGCCAGGATGCGGTGCGACACTGTCGGATTGTCACGCCTTAGGTCGCTGAAGCGCTTGGTACCGTCCTTGAGATAATAGAGCAGCAAGGTGGGCCAGCGACCGCTGAGCACACGCATGGTCTCCTCGATCGGGCAGCGTGAGACGACATCTTTCATGGCGGGGACCTGGTTACAGAATAGTGCGTAATTTACATGGGGCGACCAGCGTTTAGGGTCAAGTTTCGCTGCGCAGCGTGATCCCTAAATCATGGAAGAGACAAAGAAATGGAACCTATTCTCCTTTACGGCTTCCCGCTGGGAAGTTCGATGGGGCTTGTCGCTGCTTTTGAACGCCTCGAACAACGCTACCGCCTGTGTCGTGTCGACATGCTCGCTGAGATGAAGAACGACGCCTATGCCAGTATCAACGGCCGCCAGGAAACGCCGGTGTTGATCACCGACGAAGGCAGGGTGCTCACCGAGACCATGGCGATTGCCGCCTGGCTCGAAGCTCGCGATACGCAACGTCGTATCAGCTTTGAGTCTCGCTCGCCGGAAGCCGACCGGATGCACCAGCTGATGGCTTTCGTGAACACCGGTTTCACCGCCGCTTTCACCCCGCTCTGGGCTGCTTATGAAATGGAGCCGGCCGAACCGGTGCTGCTGGCGACCTTGCGTGACTTTGGCCGCAAGGTCGTTACCAACCGCCATGACCAGCTCGAGGCGATGATCCTCGACACGGATTTCCTGGTCGGCGACCGGCTGACGCTTGCCGATACCACGCTGATCGGCGTGGCGCGCTGGGCGGAGTTCCACCAGGCGGTCGACGGCGCCGCTTATCCCAGGGTGGCGGCGCTACGTCGCCGCATCGAAGCCGATCCGGCCGTGCGATACGCGCTCGCTGTCGAGGCTGGCGAAAAGCCCGCCGGGTCAGGCGCTTGCCTCGGTCACGTGCCGCTGGCCGAGGTGATCGATCGCTTCGCGGCCTAATCCGTTCGTTCAGCCGCCCGGCGCCCCGGCGCCGGGCGGTGGCGACAAGCACGCCGAGATCCGCTATCTTACGGGCGTTCTTGAAGTGGCAGCTGCGGGCGGCCATCCTGGCGGTGACCGCCCCGACACACGGGAGAAAGGTTATGGCCGGCTTTCATGTCATGGCGGACGCACGTGGAATGCATGTACAGCCCACGGTGCGCCGCATCAGCACCGAGGATCTGATAGATGCGCTCCGTCTCGGCGTAGAGGATTTCTGGGCCAAGCCGTCGCATTATGTGTTCCTGTGCCTGATCTATCCGGTGGTCGGCCTGATCCTGACGCAGTGGACCTCGGGCTCGAACGCCATCCAACTCATCTATCCGCTGATGTCCGGCTTCGCATTGGTCGGTCCGTTCGCCGCTATCGGCCTTTACGAAATCAGCCGCCGGCGCGAGTTCGGCATGGATACATCCTGGTGGCATGCGCTCGACGTGCGCCACTCCCCGGCGCTGCCCGCGATTGCAGTCATCGGTATCACGCTGGTGGTACTGTTCCTGCTCTGGCTGTTCACCGCGCAATCGATCTACACCAGCCTGTACGGCAATCAGCCTCCGGCCTCTATCGTCGGCTTTATTCGCGAAGTGCTGACGACCAGCAAGGGCTGGACGCTGATCCTGCTCGGCAACCTGGCCGGGTTCGCCTTCGCCGCGATCGTGCTGGCGACGACTGTCGTCGCCTTTCCGCTGCTGCTCGACCGCGACGTCGGCGCGGTCTCGGCAGTCGAGACGTCGGCGCGCGCAGTTATGACAAACCCGCTGCAGATGGCGCTGTGGGGCCTGATGGTCGCCGTGCTCCTGGTCATCGGCTCGATCCCGCTATTTGCCGGGCTTGCCGTCGTCATGCCCATCCTTGGCCACGCGACCTGGCATCTCTACCGCAGGGTGGTCGAACCGGAGCGGGCAGAGCAGGTCAGGCGGCCGATGTAGGACCGATCAGCGTTGCGCGTCGGTTGCCATCTTGACGGCCAGCGCGGTCAGCACCGTGCCCATCATCCAGCGCTGGATCACCAGCCATAGCGGCCGCCCGGCGAGGAAGATGGCGATCGAGCCGGCCGTCACCGCGATGATGGCGTTGACGGTCAGGCTGATCGCGACCTGCGTGGCACCGAGCACCAGAAGCTGCGACAGCACGTGGCCCTTGCCGGGGCTGATGAATTGCGGCAGCAGCGACAGATAGAGCACTGCCACCTTCGGGTTGAGCAGGTTGGTCATCAGGCCCATGGCGAACAGCTTGCGCGGCCTGTCTTTCGGCAGTTCGCGGATCTGGAAGGGCGAGCGCCCGCCGGGCTTCACCGCTTGCCAGGCGAGCCACAGCAAATAAAGCGCGCCGGCAAGGCGCAGCACATCATAGGCAAAGGGCACGGCGAGCAGCAGCGCGGTGATGCCGAACGCCGCCGACAGCACATAGAACAAAAAACCGAGCGCCACACCGCCCAGCGAGATCAGCCCGGCCTTCGGCCCTTGCGACAGCGAGCGCGAGATCAGATAGATCATGTTCGGGCCGGGCGTCAGCACCATGCCGAGGCAGACCAGCGCAAAGGCAAGGTGGTTGGCGGGTTCAGGCAAGAGCGCATCTCCGGGTGGGGACACTCACCACATGCTTCCATCACCCGCAAGGGCATGACGGCAGGAGCCTTTGCGCCAGCGCGCCGGGCCCCCTGCCTTAGTTGCCAATCCCATCGCCTTCAGCCGACGATGCGCAGGTTCGACAATTCGTTGGCGATTTCCTTGAAATTGTCGGACAGCGTCGCGCCGGTTGCATTCCAGAACAGCTTGGCAGGCTTGCTCGGGTCGGCCGAATCCTTGCGGAAGCGCGAATCCGACGAACACGCCTTCAGCGCATCGATTGCCTTCTTGTCGCTGGCATCTGTGGGCGACAGGTCGAGCGCCACCGTCATCACCAGAACGTTCGAATTCTTTGCATTGGCGCAGAGCGTTTTCATCTGCTCGTCGAGTGCTGCCGTGTAGTTGGCACCGGTATAGGTGGTCTTGCCGATATCGGTGCTGGTATTCATGAACAGGCGGGTTACGCTTCCAGATCCCGGATAGGTCAGCCCAGTGTAGCCGTAGGCGGCGTAGGTCGACCTGTTGTTGGCGTAGCTGCCGTCGCTGACGGCACTATAAGTATTGGCTCCGTCGGTCAGCACCACGACCACCTTGTCGTTGCCCCTCTCGCTGTTCGGCCGACCATCGGTGAACGGTGGGTTGCTCGATACAGTTCGCCAGCCCCAGGCAAGGCCCTCCGGCACGTTGGTGTTGCCGTTCGGCGCCATGGCGTCGATGGCGTCCTTGATCTCCTGCTTCTCTGCGTCCTGGCTGACGTCCTTCAACGGCGTGATCGGGTTGGTGGTGCAGGAGGAATTCGGCCCATCGCCCGCGGCTGCGGATTGCGAACCGTATGGTTTTACCAGGAAATATTTGCGCATGTCAGACTGGCGCTGGGAAGCGGTAGGACCGGCGACATAGGGCCAATCGGCCCACCAGTTGTTGCCGTAATTGTAGGACGTGCTGATGACGTCGTTGATGCCGTCACGGTTGAAATCGAGCCACAGAGTGCCAGCCTCATCCGGGGCGAACATCGGCACGAAAAGCGTGGCCGGCGCGGCTGTATCGGGCGTGGTGTCGTCGACATTGTAGGGATATGGCCGTGCTTCGACGCAACCTTGCCAGCTCGCATAGCGGCTTGTGGTGTAGATATATTCCGGTGCGCTCCAGTGGCCGTACTGGCAGGTGCCGTTCTTCTTATATGTGTCGCAGACATATTGCTTCGAATTGGGTACCTCTTCGCGGCCCGATTCGACCGTCATGTCGGCGTAGAGGCTGAAACGCGTCAGCGGCTGGTCCTTGGTCTCGCCCCAGCCGGCGCCACGCTTGTACCAGACGCCGTTGAGCTTCTCGGCATATTTGTCCGGATTGTTGGCGGCACTCATCGTCGTCCAGTCGAAATCCTCGTGCTGGATCGGGGAGATGCCGTCCTGATCCATCCAGCCGTCCTGGTCGTGGGTAGGGCCGACATTGACCGAGGCCGCAAACGGCACGAGAGAAAACTGCACCGGTTTGGTGATCTGCTTCATCTGCTGCGCCTGAAGCGCCAGCGTATCGACAAGCTGCTTGGCGGCCGACTTCAGCAGGTTTATTCGCTTCTCGCCGGTGCCGGAGCCGAGATCGCTCATCGAGCCGGAATTATCCAGCACAAGCGCGACTTCGAGGGTGTTCTTGAGGCGGAGTTCCGAACATTCGGTGAAGGTCGTGTCACTTGCCGTGCCGCCGATCAGCAGGCTGGCGGCCGGTAGAAAATAGGGGTGGAATGTGAGGCCGGCGCAGAGCTTCAAGGTGCCGCCGCCGGCATTGTTGTTGGGCAGCGTGACGGTCAGCGCTGTGTTTGCCGGGTCGATACGTGCGAGATTGGTTTCGAAAAATGTCTTGGCGTAGGCCTTGACGTCGTCGTCGCTGGCGCCGGCAACGATCTGCTGGGCGGCGGCGAGGCCGGCCGCATCAAGTGCGTTCAGCGTTTCGTGCTTTTGGCGCAGCAACTCCCCGTAATCGACACTGAGCGCCAGACCGGCCATCAGCGGCACAATGGTGATTGCAGTCATTAACGAGTAGTTGCCACGTCTGTCGTGTCGGAATTCTCCGATTATTGCCTTCAGCATTCCCGCCCGCCCCATTTTTCCCGGACGATGCCACGCATTTTTAAATTTCCGATTGCTGAAATACGTTCAAGGCCGGTACGGGTTTTCAATTCCCGTTAACCACGCGTCCGCAATCGGCAATGCTGCTCCGAGCTTCCCGCAGCAAAGCCTCTTAAAAGGGATAAGGCGCTGGAAAAGAAAAGCTTTCGCCATCGCGTCCTCGCCGGCGTCCCCGTGCCACAATCTTGCGGCGCTATGAAAGCTGGTGACAGGGTGAAGCGCTTCGGTTAATCCCAACCGGTCGCGGCGGACCGTCGGTCGCGGCGCTTGCAAGCATCATGGTACAGGGACAACGGCATGGCGGATTCGCCCGACATCATCGGTTCGCTCGCAGACTTGTCGGGAGCCTATTCAGCCATCCTGTGCGACGTCTGGGGCGTTGTGCACAATGGCGAATGGCATTTCCCCGCGGCGGCTGCCGCGCTGATCGCTGCTCGCGCGGCGAAAATACCTGTCGTGCTGATCACCAATTCGCCGCGTCGCAGCGCCGACGTGGTGGCGCAGATGAACGCCATCGGCGTTCCGCCCGCCGCCTATGACCGTGTCGTGACGTCCGGCGACGTTACCCGCGACCTGATCGCGGAAGGGCCGCGAAAGATCTTCCACATAGGCGCCGATCGGGATTTCACGCTCTATGAGGGCCTCGACGTCGAACTCGTCGAGGAGTTCGAAGCATCCGGCGTGGTCTGCACTGGCCTGTTCGATGACGAGGTGGAGAAGCCGGAGGATTATGCCGATCTTCTGCTGCGGCTGCGTGCCAGGAACCTGCCCTTCATTTGCGCCAATCCCGACATCGTCGTCGAGCGCGGCGAACGCATGATCTGGTGCGCAGGCGCTTTGGCCCGCGAATACGCACAGCTTGGCGGACGCACGCTGATCGCCGGCAAACCCTACGCGCCGGTCTATGACATCGCCATGAAGGAGATCGCCGTCATTCTCGGCCGCCCGGTCGAGCGTTCGCAAGTTCTGGCCATCGGCGACGGCATGATGACCGACATCAAGGGCGCGGCCGACAATGGCTTCGACGTGCTCTACGTATCAGGCGGCATCCATGCCCGCGATTACGGTGAGACGCTGCAGCCGGATCCGGCCAGGCTCGCGGCTTTCCTGGAAAAATATGGCTACAGGCCGGTCGCGGTGATTCCCAGGCTGCAATAGGTTCAAGCCATGACGGCCATGTTCGAACGCATTTCCGCAACCGCACCGCTGCCGGCCCATCTGCGCGGCGGCGTGGTGGCTATCGGCAATTTCGACGGCGTCCACCGCGGCCACCAGGCGGTGCTCGAACGCGCGCGCGCCGAAGCGGAGCGTCGCGGCGTACCCGCCCTGGTGCTGACCTTCGTACCGCATCCGCGAAAGGTGTTTAGGCCGGACATGCCGTTGTTCGTGCTGACGCCGCCGCCGATGAAGGCGCGGCTGTTGTCGCATCTGGGCTTTGCGGCGCTGGTCGAGCAGCCGTTCACACGCGAGTTCGCCTCCTTGTCGGCGGAGGCTTTCGTCACCGGCGTGCTCGAGCGCAACCTCGGCATAAGCCACGCCGTCACCGGCTTCGATTTCCATTTCGGCAAGGACCGCCAGGGCGGTCCGGCCTATCTGATGGCTGCCGGCGAGCGCCACGGCTTCGGCGTCACGCTGGTTGACGCGTTTCGCGACGAAAGCGCCGAGGTGGTGTCCTCGAGCCGCATACGCACGCTGCTGTGCGAGGGCAATGTGGCCGAGGCCGCCGGCTTGCTCGGCTACCGTTTCACCGTCGAGGCGGAGGTGATCGGCGGCCAGCAGCTCGGCCGGACACTCGGCTTTCCGACCGCAAACATGAGGCTTTCGCCGGAAGCCACCCTCAATGAAGGGATTTATGCCGTCCGCTTCCGCCGCGCCGACGGTTCGCTACACGATGGCGTCGCCAGCTTCGGCCGCCGGCCGACGGTCGACGACAATGGCGCGCCATTGCTGGAGACCTTCCTCTTCGACTTTTCCGGCGACCTCTACGGCGAGATTTGTGCCGTGTCCTTCTTCGGCTACCTGCGCTCGGAGGTGAAGTTCGACGGGCTTGACGCGCTGGTCGCCCAGATGAAGCGTGACGAGGCCGAGGCGAAGGCACTGCTCGCCGGCGTCAGGCCGCTTTCCGGGCTGGACGCGGCCATAGCTTTTTAGAGCATGGTCCCGAACCGAAGGTCAGCGCAGCAAAAAGTGGGATCCGGTTTTCCGATTAAGATCATGCTCAACCAGAATTTATCTCTTCAGCGCCAAGCCAAGGGCGATGAAGGTCCAGCCCTGGAAGATCAGGTCGACGGCCAGGAACAGGCCCAGCACCCACACGCTGTTGACCGGCCAGCCCATGGCGATGACCAGTCCCGCCAGCGCGCTGATGACGCCGGCCGCGACCACCCAGCCCCAGCCCGGCTGCGGCCGGTGGCTGTAGCCTACCCAGGCCCTGAGCACGCCTGAGGCAAGCAGCGCGACCGCCAGGAGGAAGGTCAGCACCGTCGAGGCGAGGACCGGATTGTCGAAGGCGAAGAAGCCGGCGACGGCGTAGAGGAGGCCGCTGAGCAGCCAATAGAAGAAACGGCCCCATGTCTTCACGCCGAAGGCATGGATGATTTCGACAATGCCGGCCATCAGCATCAGCCAGCCCACGACAAAGACCGAGGCGACGGTTGCGATGAACAGATTGCCGAAGGCGATGCCGCCGAAGACAAGCAGCAGCACCCCGAGCGCGACGAACCATCCCCATTTAGCCCGCGTCTGGCTGATCGCATCTTTCAAGGCATCGCCGTGCAGTGTCATCGCCCTCTCCCTCAAGACTACTTGGCCTTTTTGTCGGCTTTGAAGGTAACGCCGATAGGCCTTCTCGTAAAGCGAGCAGGCTGTGAGGGTCACACCCATGCTCGGGCGGTACGCCTGCGAGACGTCTGCTTTTGGCAAGAGCAGCCGCTGCGAGTTCATTTCCGTGAAACGTGGGCTTGCGCCCTCAGGCCAAACCGTGGTCACGCCGAGGTTTAGTTGGAGAATAGCTCCTGTCCGCAAAGCGGCCGCAACGTCGAGCTTTGATATAGAGCCCGACCTCCAAACGCCGGGCAACGCCGGTCGCATCCGCATCCGCATGTCACAACCTTGCGTCGAGGTCTCAGTAATCGCCGCCCTCGCGATGCAGGGTCGCGAGGATTAGCCCGAGCGCGTTGGGCAAGAAGTAGATTGTTCCGCCGAGCTGGTTCGAGAGCGGCATGGTCTTGGCTTCCCATGACAGGAAATAGTCGCCGGCGATCACCGTGAAGCCGATGCCCCACACCAGGATTGCGCACCGGCAGCCCAGCATCATCCATGCCTTGCCATGAGCGAAATCGCTGCTGCTGCCAACCAACTTGCGCAGCATAAGCACAAGCCCGATCAGTCCGAATATCCCCGCTAGGGTCTCGACGGCCATAATGCCGACGAGTGCCACAGGGGCAGCCCATGGCATGGTGATGGCACGCCATTGCTGCCATGGGTTGCCGTAGGTGTTGGTCATTTCGATCATCGGCTTCACGGCATTCACCAGAGTGTCTTTGAAGTCGGTTGCATCGTTCAACAGACCGAGAAAACCCCACAGGGTGGGGAACAGCGCCATCACGATCAGCCCCAATCGTCCTACGCTGCGCGGATTGACAAGCCGCTCGGCAGTGGTTCCGGCATACGAATTGTCCGGCATCGGAATTCCCCCTCTTTTGAACCTTGCACCGTCGAGCAAATCGAAAATTGGCTGACACGGCAGCGCACCGCCAATATGGCACGGACGTCGGGCGATTTCTCGCTGATGTAGATCTGGCTGATCGCAAGATGATAGTGGCGCTGGTTCGTCGCTATTTTTGCAAGCGGGCAATCGGTATCTTGTCGATGACGTTTGGCTGTTCGCCTTTCTCGGCGCTTGGCAAGACTGGGGGAGCAAAATGGGCGATGTGGACGAACACCTCGATCTGACAGAGATCAACGCCGTCCGCAGGCTGTTGACGTCAAAACCACGAACGGTCCGCTGGGACGAACGCCGGGCGCGGCTCGACGAAGTCGGTTCGGTCTGGCCGGTCGCGGAGGACATCCGATGCGAGCGCGAGGTTTTCGATGGCCTTGAGGGAGAGTGGTCCCTGGCGCCTGGGAGTGACAGGGATAAGGTTCTGCTCTTTTTCCACGGTGGTGGCTACTGCTCCGGCTCCCTTAAAAGTCATCGTCGAATGGTTACCGAGGCAGGTCGGGCAATGGGAATACGCACCCTCGCGATCGACTATCGCCGCGCACCGGAACATCCTTTCCCTGCGCAACATGAAGACGCACTCACCGCATGGCGCTTTCTGAGCCGGCAAGGCATCGCGTCGGATCGCATCGTGGTTGGCGGAGACAGTGCGGGCGGCAACCTTACCCTGTGCCTGGTCAGTATATTGCGTGCGGCAGGCGAGCCGTTGCCGCGATGTCTTTGGCTGGTTTCGCCCTGGACGGACCTTTCGATGTCCGGCGCGACACTATCAACCAAGGACGCAATCGACCCTATCATCCACCGGGCGTATTTGGAGGAACTGGCAACGGCCTATGTTCCCAATGGCGTTGGTCGGCGCGATCCGCTGATCTCGCCTTTGTTCGCCGATCTGAGCGGATTTCCCCCAATGCTGATACAAGCCGGTTCGGCCGAGACGCTGATGTCTGACGCAACTCGGCTCGCCGAAGCCGCCGGCGCGGCGGACGTCAAAGTACGTTTCGAAATTTGGCCGCATATGATTCACGCTTGGCCGGTTTGGAATGCGGGGTTGAGCGCCGGTCGCCGCGCTCTTCACAGCGCAGGCATGTTTGTCCGCGAATGTTTGTAACCCCTGCCGAGGCAACTGCTATCGTATTCCAAACACTTGATCTGGAATCTTGGTGCGCTAAACAATCGACTGCAACGCGCAACAGGCCGGCCAACGCCGCCGATGTCATGGATATTAAGTCAAATTTTACCGAACTGGCGCCATGGCTTCAGTCAAGGCTGGTTGTATCGGCCAATGTGTTCGACGTATGGAGTAACGATGCGGTCTGTCCCGACGATCCCGGCGGTCCTGGCCGCATTCATGCTCGCCACCTGCGGCGTTGCCAAGGCCGGCGAGGGCACCTTCGGCTGGCTGTCCGGAGACTGGTACCTGACGGTCGGCGCCACCGGCATGATTGCCCCGAATTTCGAGGGCGGCAAGAAGTACCTGCTCAGCGCCTCGCCGATCATCTCGCTCGGCAAGGCTGGTCCCGCGGCGCGCTTCACCTCGCGCAACGACAATATCTCATTGGCATTGATCGACGATGGCGGCGTCCGCGCCGGCCTGACAGGCAAGTTCCTGTTTTCCCGCGACGGTGGTGACGCCGACGAATTGAAGGGTCTCGACCCGGTGCGCTGGGGCGGCGAGGCTGGCGGCTTCTTCGAATTCTATCCTTTGGATTGGCTGCGTGCCCGCGCCGAATTGCGGCACGGCATTCGGGCCCATAACGGCTTTGTCGCCGACATCGCCGCCGACGCCTTTTACGATGTGACGCCCGACGTCAGGATTTCGGCCGGACCGCGCGTTTCGTTCGCCTCATCGGACTATTTCGACGCCTATTACGGCGTTGATGCCAAGGAGTCCCTGGCCTCGGGACTTAGCGAATATCATCCCGGCGGCGGGGTGAAGTCGGCGGGCCTGGGCGGCGCGGTGACCTGGAAGGTGACCGAGCCGATGACGGCCAGTCTGTTCGGCGAATATTCCCGCCTGATGGGCCCGGCCGCCGATTCCAGCCTGGTCAAGGAGCGCGGCTCCAGGGATCAGTTCATGATCGGCATGTCGACGACCTATCGCTTCGATTTCTCGATGTGATGTCTACCCCAGCAACCGGGTATCGATAGGATGCGTTGTGACCTCAACGATGTGGATGCCGTCGCCCGCCAGCAAATCTGGGTTGAAGAGAAAGTTCCTTGTAAACGGGACGATCACACAGGGGACTTCCATAACGGCGTGCTTGGCTGTGGCGATAAAATCCGTGCCGAGCCGCTGCGTCGTGGCTGTATCATCCTTCCAGTCATCAGATAATTCCAGAGATGCAACGGTAAGGCCGTCCGGCACTTCGATCTCCAGAAGCTGATAGGTCTGGGGCAGGTCTTCCGCGTCCACATGCACCAGAATTTCGAGAAGCGCTGTAGCTGGATGATCGGCGCAGTAGACGATCGGTGTCCCCATGACATGCCAACGGCCGGCGCTGACCATGCCACCGGCGCCGGAGAGATCGGCGTAGCTGGAAATGCGCCACAGCCGCATTGTGTTAGGCGAGAATGCCGTAATCGATGCGATGGAGCTCTTCTTCCACCAGGACGGCACCCGTCTCGGACTGCAAGAGGTTGATCGGTATCTCGTTGAGCACTCTGCTGCGCTTGCGCAACCAACGCTGCGCCTTTTCATGACTGCCGAAAACCCGGTCCGCCATCGCTGAAACCCGCTCAAGTCGCTGGACGCGGTCGGATTCGGTGATCGTCAGAGTCTCGTTTCGCTCTTTACGACGCGCCAGGGTCCGTCGCGGGCCGACGATCTTGTAGATTTCATCACTACTGAAGCCCCGTTGACGGAGCCCTTCGACCCTGGTGACATGAACGAGAAACCGTTCCGTCGCGGTATCGGGAATTGCGGCGTCGGCGGGATCGGCTTCTGGGCGAACCTTGCTATGCAGACTAGACATGAGCTGGCTCCGCTGCCACTTGCCCCTAGACATAGGCGCAAGTGGCACATCATGCAAGGAAAACCACGACAACAAACTAACGACCATGATGCCCCGACAGGAAACCGCCGAGAGTTCGGGCTTTTCAACATCGCCTGTGTCGGTTAAAAGCCCAGCCATGACGAGCTTTTCGCGCCTTCTCGCGACTGCGATACGAATTACAGGCCCGGTGTTCCGGGCGGCCTGACCGCCGCCGGAGCCGCCGGGAATCTTGCGCGCGCCTCTCGCGCTTATTCCAGATCATGATAGTTCAACGCCCGGGCTCTTTTGCCGCCGGCAACGCATATGGCAGACGAATGACTGATACCGAGACCGCCGAGACGATCGACTATTCCAAAACGCTCTACCTGCCGCAGACGGATTTCCCGATGCGCGCCGGTTTGCCGGAAAAGGAACCGCTGCTGGTCAAACGCTGGCAGGACATGGACCTTTACCGCAAGTTGCGCGAAGACGCAGCCGGCCGCGAAAAATACGT
This sequence comes from Mesorhizobium sp. M0184, assembly GCF_040322215.1. Taxonomy (NCBI): domain Bacteria; kingdom Pseudomonadati; phylum Pseudomonadota; class Alphaproteobacteria; order Hyphomicrobiales; family Phyllobacteriaceae; genus Mesorhizobium; species Mesorhizobium sp. M0184. The sequence goes on along the minus strand of NZ_JAMYSZ010000010.1, from coordinate 19,842 downwards.
GCTGCACGACGGCCCGCCGTATGCGAATGGCAACATCCATATCGGCCATGCGCTGAACAAGATCCTCAAGGACGTCATCACCCGCTCGTTTCAGATGCGCGGCTATGACTCGAACTATGTACCCGGTTGGGATTGCCACGGCCTGCCAATCGAATGGAAGATCGAGGAGCAGTACCGCGCCAAGGGCAAGAACAAGGACGAGGTGCCGGTCAACGAGTTCCGGCAGGAATGCCGCGAGTTTGCGGCGCACTGGATCAAGGTGCAGGGTTCCGAATTCCAGCGGCTCGGCGTCGTCGGCGACTTCGACAATCCCTATACGACAATGGCTTTCCATGCCGAGGCGCGCATCGCCGGCGAGCTGCTGAAATTCGCCATGTCCGGCCAGCTCTATCGCGGCTCCAAGCCGGTGATGTGGAGCGTGGTCGAGCGCACCGCGCTGGCCGAGGCGGAGGTCGAATACCAGGACTATGAGTCGGACACGATCTGGGCGAAGTTTCCGGTCGTCAGCCTCGCTCGCCAGGTCATCAACATCGAGGATGGGCAGCCAGCCCTGGACCCCAAGCTGACGCAGACGTCGCTCGATCTGCTTGATGCCAACGTCGTCATCTGGACGACGACGCCGTGGACAATCCCCGGCAACCGCGCCGTCAACTACTCGCCGCGCATCAACTATGGTCTCTACGAGGTTACGGCGGCCGAGAACGCCTTTGGTCCTCAGCCCGGCGAAAAGCTGATCTTTGCCGAGAAACTTGCGGACGACGCTGCCGCGAAGGCCAAGGTCACTCTGAATCGGCTTCGCAGCGTTGGCGCCGAAGAGCTTGAAAACCTTACGCTTGCCCATCCCCTCAAAGCTCTGGGCGGCGGCTACGATTTTCCCGTGCCGATGCTCGCCGGCGATCACGTCACCGACGATGCCGGCACCGGTTTCGTCCACACCGCGCCGGGACATGGCCGCGAAGACTTCGACGCCTGGATGGATGCTGCCTCTGATCTTCGCCAGCGTGGCATCGACACCGCGATCCCCTTCACCGTCGACGATGCCGGCTTCTTCACCAAGGACGCGCCGGGCTTCGGCCCGGACCGCGAGGGTGGAGCGGCGCGCGTCATCGACGACAATGGCAAGAAGGGCAACGCCAACCACGCTGTCATCGACGAGCTGATCAAGCGCAACGCGCTGTTCGCGCGCGGCCGCCTGAAGCACTCCTATCCGCATTCCTGGCGCTCGAAGAAGCCGATCATCTTCCGCAACACGCCGCAATGGTTCGTCTATATGGACAAGGAGCTTGGCGACGGCACGACGCTGCGCAGCCGCGCCCTGAAAGCCATCGACGATACCCGCTTCGTGCCCGCCGCCGGCCAGAACCGCATCCGCGCCATGATCGAGGAGCGCCCTGACTGGGTGCTGTCGCGCCAGCGCGCCTGGGGCGTGCCGATCGCCGTCTTTGCCGATGCCGACGGCAATGTGCTGCGCGACGAGGCAGTCAACCAGCGCATCATGGACGCCTTCGAGAAAGAAGGCGCCGACGCCTGGTTCGCCGCCGGCGCCAAGGAGCGGTTCCTCGGCAATCACGATGCCTCGAAATGGCAGCAGGTCATGGACATCCTCGATGTCTGGTTCGATTCAGGCTCGACGCATGCCTTCACGCTTGAGGACCGGCCCGACCTGAAATGGCCGGCCGACGTCTATCTCGAAGGCTCCGACCAGCATCGCGGCTGGTTCCACTCCTCGCTGCTCGAAAGCTGCGGCACCAGGGGCAGGGCGCCCTACGACACCGTCGTCACCCATGGCTTCACCATGGATGAGGAGGGGCGGAAAATGTCGAAGTCGCTCGGCAACACCGTCGTGCCGCAGGACGTCATCAGGCAGTCCGGTGCCGACATCTTGCGGCTGTGGGTGGTGACGACCGATTATTGGGAAGACCAGCGGCTCGGCAAGAACGTGCTGCAGACCAATATCGACGCCTACCGCAAGCTGCGCAACACCATCCGCTGGATGCTGGGCACGCTCGCCCACGACGATGGCGAGGAGGTGCCGCTGGACAAGATGCCTGAACTGGAGCGGCTGATGCTGCACCGGCTCGCTGAACTCGATGAGGTCGTACGCTCGGGCTACGACGCGTTCGAATTCAAGCGCATCACCCGCGCGCTGCTCGACTTCATGGTGGTCGAGCTGTCGGCCTTCTATTTCGACATCCGCAAGGACGCGCTTTACTGCGAAGCGCCTTCCAGCCTGAAGCGCAAGGCTTCCGTGCAGGTGGTGCGCCATCTCTTCGACTGCCTGGTGAAATGGCTGGCGCCGATGCTGCCCTTCACCATGGAAGAGGCTTGGCTCGACCGTCATCCGGATGCGGTCTCCCTGCATCTCGACCAGTTCCCGGAGATCCCGGCGGACTGGAAGAACGAGGCGCTGGCGGAGAAGTGGCGCAAGGTGCGGCAGGTTCGCCGTGTCGTCACCGGGGCATTGGAAATCGCCCGTGCGCAGAAGGTCATCGGCTCTTCGCTGGAAGCGGTGCCGGTCGTCACCCTCGACGATGCCGTGCTCGAAGCGGCGATCGCCGATGTCGACATGGCCGAGATGGCGATCACCAGCGATCTGGTAATCGTGCACGGCAAGGCGCCGGCGGGCAGCTTTACCCTCGACGACGTCAAGGGCGTCGCCGTGGTCGTCGAGAAGGCGGAGGACCGTGGCCTGGTGAAGTGCGCGCGCTCCTGGCGCTACACCGCCGATGTCGGCTCAGATCCGGAATTCCCGGATGTTTCGGCCCGTGACGCCGCTGTTCTGCATGAGCTGAAGGCTTTGAGCCGTCTTTAAGGCGGTGCACAAATGCCACGGCGGGCGGCCGATCGGCCCCCCCGCGTTGCCCTTAACGAGTGGTTGAGGTAAACACGCGAAACTCCGGACGACAAATTGTCGCCGGAATTCCGTCGGAAGAGCGTAGGCGATGGGGACCGGACCTTTCTTTGGCCGGCGGCAATCGAGAGGCTGTCTACAGTGGGACTTTTTGGCATGACCGAGAGAACTTACGCGCGCGTTGCGCTGCTGGCGCCGCTTGTCGTATCGGGCCTCGCTTTGTCCGGCTGCATGGGCTCGCCCACTTACGGAACCGACAAGACCGCGGGCGCGCAGCTGGCTGGCGACCTCACCGGGGCTTTTTCCTTCGCACCCAAGCGCAAGGATAGTATCGACTACAAGCCGCGCCCCACGCTGGTGAAGCCGGGGCCGGGGCAGAAGGAAGTCTTGCCGCCGCCGCAGGAAAGCATCGAGACGGCGAGTGCCGAATGGCCCGAATCGCCGGAGCAGCGCCGTGCCCGCCTGCGCGCCGATGCCACCCTGCATCAGGACGACCCGGCCTACCAGGCGCAGGTCATCGATGACGTGCAGACGGATCCGGCGTCGGTCAAGGCCGCGCTGAAGCAGTCGGGCTCGAGCCACCCGCCAGCCTGGACTCCGGCCGATTCGGACAAGGCCCGCGCCGCGGAAATCATGCGCCGCCGGGCTGAAGGCAAACAGGGCGACCCGACCACTCGTAGATATCTGAGCGAGCCGCCGGTGCAATACCGCGCTGCCGCCGCCACCGCGCCGCAGGGTGACCTCGGCGAGGACGAGTACAAGAAGGAACGCCGCCTCAAGAGGGAGGCGGCCGCCAAGAGTAAGAGCGGCGGCATGTTCGACTGGCTGCCCTGGTAGGCTGACGGCGCCAGAGACTTTCTGGCCTGGATTGGTTGACTTGGATTCGGACCGTCTGCCGGACCAGAAAATCAGGGTCCGCGTCGCTCGCGAAAAAAGTCCTTCAGCAATGCTGCTGCTGCGTTCTCGGCAATGCCCGGATAGATGTCGGGCACATGGTGGCAGGTCGGTGACGTGAAGAAGCGAACGCCGTTGACCACTGCGCCGCCCTTCTCGTCGGCAGCGCCGAAATAAAGCCGGCGCAGCCTGGCGAAGGAGATGGCGCCGGCGCACATGGCGCACGGCTCCAGCGTCACATAGAGATCGTGGCCGCTGAGCCGCTCGCTGGAAAGCTTGCGGCAGGCCTCGCGGATCGCCAGCATCTCGGCATGGGCGGTCGGATCGGCAAACTCGCGGGTGCGGTTGCCGGCACTGGCAACGACCGTATCGCCGCCGACGACGACCGCGCCAACCGGCACTTCGCCACGCAGGGCGGCGGCTTCGGCTTCTTTCAGCGCCAGGGCCATGAAATCCTGCCGCTTCACGCGGTTTCCATTCCGATTATCTCCTCGCCACTAGAGCGCGATCCTGTTACTACCCGCGCAAACGAGCAAAGGCCACATGGACGACAAAAACAAGAAATTCCCCCGCAAGGCCGGCCCGAAGCCGGCAGGGACGCGCGGTCGCGATGGCGCTCCCGGCAAGGGCGGCAAGCCGCCCTTCGGCGCCAAAAAACCTTACGCTCCGCGCGGCGACCGGCCGGCGGCGGCCGAAGGCGAACGGCCGAAGCGCGACTTCAAAGGCGGCGACAGGCCGTTCAGCAAAGGGCCGCGTCCGGAAGGCAAGCCTTATGAACAGCGCGAGGGTCCACGCAAGCCTTATGCGCCGCGCGGCGACCGGCCGGCAGCTGCCGAAGGCGAGCAGCCGAAGCGCGACTTCAAAGGCGGCGACAGGCCGTTCAGCAAAGGGCCGCGTCCGGAGGGCACGCCTTATGAAAAGCGCGAAGGTCCGCGCAAGCCTTACGCACCGCGCGGCGACCGGCCAGCAGCTGCCGACAGCGAGCGCGGCGAGAGGCGCTTCGACCGTCCCAAGCGTGATTTTAGCGATCGTCCCAAGCGTAATTTTGGCGGCGATCGACCGCAAGGGGTACAAAGGGCACAGGCGGCATCGGAAGGCGGCTTCAAGCCGCGCCCGCGTCGCGTCGAGGCAACGGAAGAAGCCGGCGAACGCATTGCCAAGCGGCTGGCGCGTGCCGGCCTGGCCTCGCGCCGCGACGCCGAGGAACTGATTGCGGCCGGCCGCGTCAAGGTCAATGGCAAGGTGTTGTCCTCGCCGGCCTTCAACGTCATGCCCGGCGACATCATCCATCTCGACGGCATGGAGATCCCGCCGATCGAGCGCACCAGGCTGTTCCTGTTCCACAAGCCGGCCGGCGTGGTCACGACAAACCGCGATCCCGAAGGCCGCAAGACCGTCTTCGACGTGCTGCCGCCCGAGCTGCCGCGGCTGATGACTATCGGCCGGCTCGACATCAACACCGAAGGCCTGCTGCTGCTCACCAATGATGGCGGCCTGTCGCGCGTGCTCGAACTGCCGGCGACCGGCTGGTTGCGACGCTACCGCGTGCGCGTCCACGGCAAGGTCGAGGAAAGCGCGCTTGCCGGCCTGCGCGAAGGCATTGCCGTCGACGGCGTCTTTTACGGCGCCATCGAAGCGACGCTCGACCGCGAGCAGGGCTCGAACGCGTGGCTGACACTCGGCCTGCGCGAAGGCAAGAACCGCGAGGTCAGGAACATCCTGGGCGCGCTCGGTCTCGACGTGACGCGGCTGATCCGCATTTCCTACGGGCCGTTCCAGCTCGACGATTTACCGGAAGGCCATGTGCTGGAGATCAAGGGCCGCGTGCTGCGCGACCAGCTCGGCGAGCGCCTGGTCGAAGAGTCCGGCGCCAATTTCGATGCCGATATCGCCAAGCCGTTTTCCAACAAACCGGTCAGGCGTGAGCGCGAGGAGGAGCCCGAGCGGCCGAAATTCACCCGCGACGGCGAACGCCGGCCGATCGGCGAGGGCGGCCTGATCAAGAACCGCAAGCGGCGCGAGGGCAGCCGCGACGAAGCGCTCGGCAAGCTGTCGACAAGCCCTGACAGGAGCTTTGCGCCAAAAAAGAGCTTTGGCGAGCGTGGCCCCAGACCTGAACGCAGCGACTTCGGGGACAAACCCCGTGGCGATAAGCCTCGTGGCGGCTTCGGTGGGAAAAAATCCGAACGCGAGCAGCGGCCGATCGAGCCGCCGGGCCAGCGCAAGGCCAATGTCTGGATGGCGCCGGGCGCACGGCCGATCGGCAAGGGCAGGGCGGAGGCAGACGCCGCCAAGGCGGCAGAAAACAAGGCGCGCAAGGCATCGTTCAAGCCGTCTTACGGCAAGCCCGGCGGCAAGCCGCAAGGCGGCGGTGCAAAGCCGTTCGGCAAACCGCGCGGCGAGCGCCCGGATGGCGGTGGCGACCGGCCGCGCGGCGGCCCGAAAGGAAGCAATGCGGATCGTCGGCGGTGAGTTTCGCGGGCGTCCGCTGGCGACGCCCCGCACCTTTGCCATCCGCCCGACCACCGACCGCACGCGTGAGGCGGTCTTCAACGTGCTGGCGCATCGCTTTCCCGAAAGACTGGACGGCGCGCGCGTGCTCGACCTGTTCGCCGGCACCGGCGCGCTCGGCCTCGAAGCGCTGTCGCGCGGCGCCTCCTACGCTGTCTTCATCGAGGAATCCGCCGAAGGGCGCGGCCTGATCCGCACCAATGTCGAGGCCTTCGGCCTCACCGGCCGCTCCAAGATTTTCCGCCGCGACGCGACGGGCTTGGGCGAGGCGGGCACCATCGCCGCATTCGGCGTGGTCTTTGCCGATCCGCCCTATGGCAAAGGCCTTGGCGAACGCGCCTTGCGCTCGGCCAAGGCAGGCGGCTGGCTCGCCCCCGGCGCGCTATGCGTCGTCGAGGAAGCGGCGGCGGCGCCGTTCGAGGCAGGGCCGGGCTTTTCGGTTGTCGACGAGCGCAACTATGGCGAGACGGTCATCCGGTTCATCGAGGCCGCCTGAGTTCGGCTTCCACGATGGCGCCTTCAAAATGACGAACAATTCGCTTTGCCTCGACCAGCAACCCCGCCTATCGTCCCACTACAAACCGGAGCCATCTATGACATTTCAGGCTGAATGGCTGCGCGGAACGCTCTTGGGACTGGCTCTGGTGATGGCCGCGCCGGCTCTGGCGGATAACAATCCTGACGATGGCGTCGTCACCGATTTCCTGCTCGACAACGGCATGGAGATCGTCGTCATCCCCGATCACCGCGCCCCCATCGTCACCCATATGGTCTGGTACAAGATCGGCAGCGCCGACGAGCCGCCGGGCAAGTCCGGCATTGCCCATTTCTTCGAGCATCTGATGTTCAAGGCGACCAGCAACCATGCGGCGGGCGAGCTCGACCGTGCCGTCGCCGCCATCGGCGGCTCGGACAACGCCTTCACCTCCTACGACTACACCGCCTTTCACGAGACGGTGGTGCCGCAGGCGCTCGGTGAGATGATGGGCTTCGAGGCCGACCGCATGCGCAATCTCATCCTCAACGACGATGTCATCAAGACCGAGCGCGACGTCATCCTCGAGGAGCGCCGCTCGCGCATCGATAGCAATCCGCAGGCAGTGCTCGACGAGGAAATCGACGCCACGCTGTGGCAGAACCAGCCGTACCGCATTCCGGTCATCGGCTGGATGCAGGAGATGGAGAAGCTGAACCGCACCGACGCGATGGCCTTCTACAACAAATATTATACACCCAACAACGCCGTGCTGGTGGTGGCCGGCGATGTCGAGCCGGAAACGGTCAAGGCGCTGGCCGAAAAGACCTATGGCAAGATCGCGCGCGGCCCGGACTTGCCGCCGCGCATCCGCCCCGTCGAGCCCGAGCAGAACACCAGGCGCACGGTGACGCTGACCGACGGGCGCGTCAGCGTGCCGAGCTTTACCACGCAATGGGTGGTTCCGTCCTATCACACGGCAAAGCCCGGCGAAGCCGAAGCGCTCGACGTGCTGTCCGAAATCCTCGGCGGCGGCAACCGCAGCCGGCTCTACCAGGAGCTTGTCGTCAGGCAAGGCATCGCCGCCGAGGCCGGCGCCTTCTTCCAGGGCACCATGCTCGACGACACCAATTTCACCGTCTACGGCGCGCCGCGCGGCGATGCCAAGCTTGCCGACATCGAGGCCGCGGTCGACGCCGAGATCGCCCGCATCGCGAAAGACGGCGTCACCAGCGACGAGCTGGAAAAATCCAAGGACCGTTTCGTACGCTCGATGATCTTTGCCCGCGACAAGCAGGAGGACATGGCCAACATCTACGGCTCGACGCTCGCCACAGGCGGTAACGTCCAGAACGTCCAGCAATGGCCGGACCGCATCCGCAAGGTCACCGCCGACCAGGTCAAGGCGGTCGCTGCCCGCTATCTCAATCTCGACCACGCAACGACCGGCTATCTTCTGCCGCAAACCCAAGCTGGGAATTGATTTGATGATGAGCCAGCATGGTCCCGCTCTGCCTTCTCCCCTCGTGGGCTCCTCCCCTTCTCCCACAAGGGGAGAAGGGAAGCGCCCGCACGCCGGCCCTCTGCTAGCAACCCTGTTCCTCTCCCTTCTCTTTGTCATCCTGCCGGCGCTTTCCGCTCGCGCCGCCATGAACATCCAGGAGGTGACCTCGTCGAAGGGCATTGCCGCCTGGCTGGTGGAGGATTATTCGGTGCCGATCGTCGCTATCCGCTTCGTTTTCGATGGCGGCGCGACGCAGGATCCGCCCGGCAAGGAAGGGCTTGCCAATCTGATGAGCGGCCTGTTCGACGAAGGTGCCGGCAACCTCGACAGCGAGGCCTTCCAGATCAAGCTTGACGATGTCGGCGCCGAGATGAGCTTCGATGCGCAGCGCGACGGCATCTACGGCTCGATGCGCATGCTGGCCGAGCAGCGCGACGGCGCCTTCGACCTGTTGCGGGTGGCGGTCAACCAGCCGCGCTTCGACCAGGTGCCGATCGACCGCATCCGCGCGCAAATCCTGTCCGGCATCATCGCCAACGAGCGCGATCCCGACACGCTCGCCCAACGCAAATGGCTGGACGCGATCTACGGCAGGCATCCCTATGCGCGGCCCGACCAGGGCACCAGGCAAAGCATCGCGACGATCACGCCGGCCGATCTCAGCGCCTTCCACAAGGCAAGTTTCGCCCGTGACGGCCTGCATGTGGCGGTGGTCGGCGCCATCGACGCCGAGACGCTGAAGCAGAAGCTCGACCTGGTGTTCGGCAGCCTGCCGGAAAAGCAGGCGCTCACGCCCGTTCCCGACATCGACCTGAAGCTCGGCCAGCAGCTCGAGGTCGTTTACGACCAGCCGCAGGCCTCGCTGCAACTCGCCTATCCCGGCGTGAAGCGGAACGCGCCGGATTTCTTCGCCGCGGTGCTGATGAACGAGATCCTCGGCGGCGGCACCTTCACCTCGCGGCTGTTCGACGAGGTGCGCGAGAAGCGCGGCTTGGCCTACAGCGTCAGCTCCGACCTCGTCGACCACCAGCATTCCGAGGCGCTGTCCATCACCACCTCGACCCGCGCCGATAGGGCGGCCGAGACGCTGGCCGTGGTGCGCGACGTGATCAAGCGCATGGCCGAGGAGGGGCCGACCGAAGCCGAGCTGGCGGCGACCAAGAAATACATGATCGGCGCCTATGCCATCAACAATTTGAATTCCTCCGGCGCGATCGCCTCAACGCTGCTCGAGATTCAGCTCGGCAAGCTCGGCATCGACTACATGCAGCGCCGCGCCGCCCTAATAAACGCGGTGACGTTGGACCAGGTGAAAGCGGTGGCGAAAAAGCTGCTCTCCGCCGAGCCGGCCGTCATGGTGGTCGGGCCGAAGCTGGGAAGCAAGGGATGAGCCCACTTTTCCCGCACTGGCCTGCGCCGGTTGGCTCCCCCTTCTCCCCTTGTGGGAGAAGGTGTCGCCGAAGGCGACGGATGAGGGGTGCTCCAGCTTGGCATCGACCGAGCTCCGTCCAACACCCCTCAACCGTCTCGGCGCTCCGCGCCGATCCACCTTCTCCCACAAGGGGAGAAGGAAAGACGCGCCACGGACGCAAACTGCCGACAATCCGGGCGAGGGGGCATTTGCCCAAATTCGACAGCTCCGCCACATGGGGCACCCAAAATGGCGCCTAGCTTCGGCATCGCCTTTGGCGGCGGCGGGGCGCGTGGGCTGGCGCATATCCATGTTATCGAGGCGCTGGACGAGCTGGGCATAAGGCCGGCAGCAATCGCCGGCTCGTCGATCGGCGCCATCATGGGCGCCGGCATGGCCTCGGGCATGACCGGCAAGGACATCCACGACTATACGCGCTCGATCCTCGGCCGCCGCGCCGAAGTGGCGACGCGCATGTGGCGGGCGCGGCCCGGCACTTTTGCCGAGGCGATGCAGGGCGGCCTGCGGGTCAGCCAGTTCAATGTCGAGCGCATCCTCAAGGCGTTCCTGCCCGACGCCATTCCCGAGACCTTCGCCGAATTGAAGATACCGCTGAAGGTGACGGCAACGGACTTTTATGGCCACAAGCTCGCCGTGTTCGACGAAGGCGAGCTGCATTCGGCGCTGGCCGCCTCGGCGGCGATCCCGGCGGTGTTCCGTCCGGTGATGCGCGACGGCAGGCTGCTGATCGACGGCGGCATCTACAATCCCGTGCCGTTCGACCTGATCGAGCTCGACGCCGACATCATCATCGCCGTCGACGTGGTCGGCGCGCCGACCGAGGCCGGCCGCAAATTTCCGACCTCCGTCGACCTGATGTTCGGCGCCACGCAGCTGATGATGCAGTCGATCATCGCCAGCAAGCTGAACCAGAGCCGGCCCGACATTCTGATCCGGCCGGCCGTCTCGAAATACCGGGTGCTCGATTTCATGAAGGTCGAGGCGCTGATGGCCGAGACGGTGGCGATCAAGGACGAGCTGAAGCGCGAGATCGAGAAGGCGGTGGAGGCCCGGGCCAAGGCCGAAGCCAGCAAGCGCACCAACCGTCTCGGCGGATGACCGTAATCAAGCGTCCGGCGTCAGCGCCCGCTGGACCATGAGCGTATCCTTCGTAAGTGGCGCGGATCAGCTCGCGATTGGCGGCCATCTCAGCCCCACTTCATCTCGCCGGTGGCAACCTTGGAGCCGATGTCGAGCGCGACGCCCATGCCGAGGCCGGGGAAGCGGGCTTCCATGGCGCTCTTCAGTGCGGCCGCGTCCTTGGCCTTGGCCAGTTCTTCCTCGAAGGCGATGAGATAGGTCTTGGTGTGCTCGACGCCTGAAAGGTCCGTAGCGGCCTCAGGCGTCATGTGCCCGGGCACGACGATTGCCGGCTTGCGCGCCGCGATCTTTTCGAGATTGGCGAGCCAGGCGGCGCGCAGTTCCCTGGTCGGCGTGTCGGCGGTCCAGACATGCACGCCGGCAAAGATCATCACCCCGCCGAACACCGCATTCAGCGACGGCACGAAGAGATAGCGCCGGTTGGCGAGGCCTTCCGCGGCGACGATCTCGATGGTCTCGCCATCGACGCTGAGCGTCTTGCCGTCGAATGCTTCGGGGATGACGACGTCGGCCAGCGCCTGCGGGCCATTCTCCTTGAGTTGCGGCCCCCAGACGGCGAGCTTCTTTTCGACATTGCCGTTGATGGCGGCCACCGTCTCGGCCGCGGCGATCACCCGTGCCTGCGGGAACGCCTGCTTGATCGGCTTGAGGCCGAAATAATAGTCCGGGTCGGACTGGCTGACATAGATGGTGGTGAGCGTCTTGCCGGTCGCCTTGATCGCCTCGGCCACGGCCCGGCCGTCGGGGTAAGTGAAACCGCCATCGATCAGCACGGCTTCGGCGGCGCCGGAGACCAGCACCGGGGCGCGGAAGAAGCCGTTTTGCCCGGCGGGGAAATGTTTCCAGGAAAGCCCGCCTGCCGCATGGCCAAGCCCGGCGGGAGCAAAGACCGCGGCAGCGCCGGCGGCGAGGGTGGTTTTCATGATGGCTCTCCGTGTGAACATGGATGTCTCCTGGGAATGCGGAACTCGGCGGCGCGCGGCCTCGATGCCCGCAAGATGGCAAAAGCGGAATGCGTATTGAAGGCCGACAAAATAGACGTAATGTATGCCATTGCCTGACAATGAGACTGCCTCTGCCATGAGCGAAGCATGAACCTGAACCGGCTGGCCTATTTCGCGGCGGTGGTCGATGCCGGCTCGTTCACGCGGGCCGCCGAGCGGCTGGGCATCACCAAGGCTGTGGTCAGCCAGCAGGTGGCGCGGCTGGAGCGCGATGTCGGAACGACGCTGCTGATCCGCACGACGCGGCGCGTCCATCCGACCGAGGCCGGCCGAACGTTCCATGCCCGCTGCCTGCAGGTCCTGCAGCAGGCCGAGGATGCATTCGACGAGCTCGCGCAGGCCGCCGCCGAGCCGACTGGCACGCTGCGCATCGCCGCGTCCAACGACTACGGCACATCGGCGGTGGTGCCGGTGGTCGCCGCCTTCAGCGCGCGCTATCCCGCCTGCCGGGTGGAGCTGACACTGGGCGACGAGACGATCGACCTGGTTTCCGGCCACATCGACGTGGCCATCCGCGTCGGCTGGCTGGCCGATTCCAGCCTGCAGGCCCGGCGCATCGGCACCTTCCAACAATTCATGGTATGCGGCGCCGGCTTTGCAGGCCGGTTCACCGCCGGCGAACCGCAAGACCTTGCCGGGCTGCCCTTCGTCGCCAACATGGCGCTGCGCGAACCGCTGCTATGGCAATTTTCGCGCGGCGATGACGAGCAGCAGGCCGTGCGCATGCAGGCAACGATTTCGATCGACGCAACGCCGGCAGTGCTGGCAGCGGTCCGCGCCGGCGCCGGCCTGTCGGTGCTGCCGGACTTTTTGGTGCGGGACGAACTGGCCGCCGGGCGGCTGGTGCAGATCCTGCCCGAGTGGCGGCTGCCCTCCGGCGGCATCTACACAGTCTACCCCGCCGCCCGCTTCCGCCCGCCCAAGGTGACGAGGTTTGTCGAGATGCTGATCGCGGCCGAGCAGAAGCTGGAGGCAGGCGGGCGGGGGCGGTAGCTTGGGTGAGGCGCTGATGGCCGAAGCTGCGATCTCCCCCCTTGAGGGGGAGATGGCCGGCAGGCCAGAGGGGGGCGGTTCGACCGGGCGCGGCCTCCCTCTTGCGTCGGTAGGGGTTGGCGCATTACGCGAGACGACCCCCTGTGCCCTGCCGGGCATCTCCCCCTCGAGGGGGGAGATTGGCCGTCATCACGGCTTGCCTATCCCAGCCGCATACTCCAGCGCCACCACGCCGTTGCTGAACTGCCTGGCGGAGACCAGCTCGAGCGGCAATTGTGCGCCGGGCGGGAACAGCAGCTTGCCCTGGCCGACGGCACCGGGGTAGCTGAGCAGCCTAATGCGGTCGACAAGGCCATGGCGCAGCAATTCCTGCGCGACGCTGAGGCTGCCATGCACATAGATGTTGCCGCCGCTGCCTTGCTTCAGCCCTCTGACGGCGTCCGGCAACGCGCCTTGCAGCAGCTCGGCCGGCTGCCAGTCGAGCGCCTGCAAGCTGGTCGAGGCGATATATTTCGGCAGCGCGTTGAACCGGTCGGCGAAGTCTCCGGTCTCCTTGGGCCACGAGCCGGCAAAGATCTCATAGGTCCTGCGCCCCAACAGCATGGCGCCGCTGTCGGCAAGCTCGTCCTCCTTGAACTTTTGCATCTCATCGTTCCAGGCCACGCTCGGCAGCTTCTCGACCTCGGCAATGCCATCGACGCTGATGAATTCGGTGATGATGAGTTTTCTCATGGCGGGTTCCTTTCTGGCAAGGCCGAATGGCGCGGGCCCTATGCGACATGCGCCGTCAACTAGCGCGGCGCTTTTTCAGGGGGAGGGTTTTCCCTGTTCGCTTCCAAAGACCGATACCGTGGGAAAAGCTTCTCCGACCTGCCCGTCGTTCGGTCATGCCACAAGGTCCGCATCGGGGCCGGTCTTTTTTGCCTGTCCCAGATTGGCTCTGGGTCGTAGTCACGGGCTGGCTACAGGTGGGCAATACCGGCTTTCAGCAGTCCTTCGCGGACGTGCTGCACATCAGACTCCTGGGCAAAGTGCAGGGTGGCGATAAATGAATCGAGGTCGAATTGGGGATCGAGCGTTCTGATCTTGCCCAGATGCGCCGCGGCCGCGATTTCGTCGCCGAGCCAGCCGTAGCAGGCAGCGGCGAAAGCGTGCTGAGCCGAGTCCATGGTTGACAGATGCATGAAAGCTTCGATCGCCTCGCCATACTGGCGCGCGGCGAAATGCGCCTTTCCCAGATGGCTCCAGAACCTCTCCGGGTGGTGCGGGTTCAACTGCATTGCCTTGCGGATCCATTCAATTCCCTCTTCCGGCCTCCCCAGCCACGTCAATAACTCGCCTTGCTGCACCACCACGAGGTCGTAATTGGGATTGAGGGCCAGCGCCCGCTCTTGATGGTAGCGCGCAGTGGTCAGCTCATTGTTGTTCACGTTCACTGCCGCGAGAATGCGGTGGACATCGGCATCGTTGTTGTCCAGCGCCAGCGCCCTGTCCAGCGCTGCCATAATGTTGTTCCAGACGTCATCCCTGTCTTCGCACCAGTTATGGACCCAGGCCTGGCCAAGAATGCAGGCCCGCCAGGCATGGGCATGGGCATAATCGGGGTCGAGCGCGACGGCCCTTTCGATCAAGGTTTGCGCGCGTTCATTATCCGCAATCGTGCTTCGGTGATGCAGCACCTTGGCAGCAAGCACACATTCATACGCGGCCATGTTTGCAGGTTTCGCCCGCGCGAGCTGGTCCCGCTGAGCCGCCTCGACACGACCGGGCAGCGTAGCTGCGATCGCCGCGGTCACCTCATCCTGAATCGCGAATATGTCGTCCAGCTTCCGGTCATATTTGTCCGCCCAAATATGAGCGTCATTCGCCGTGTCGATGAGCTGAACCGTCACGCGCACCCTGTCGCCGATCTTGCGGACGCTTCCCTCCACTAGGTATTGGACGGTGAGTTTCTCGGCCACCTCGCGCACATTCACGGCGCGGTTCTTGTAGACGAAGCTGGAATTGCGCGAGATGACGAACAGCTCATGGTGGCGGGACAGTTCGGTGATGATGTCCTCGGTCAGTCCGTCCGCGAAAAATTCCTGCTCGGGGTCGCCGCTCATGTTGGTGAATGGCAGCACCACTATCGAAGGTTTCGAGATGGATCGCTTCGCCTCGACTTCCGGCAGGACAGAACTATCAAACCCAACGCGATAGAGGCGAACCGGGCGGCTGATGTTCTTTAACGTCTTCTCGCCCAGGTCCTCCATGGCAATTTCGAGACGGTCGGCAATTTGGGTCGCCACCGCTGCGGTCACGCAGATACCGCCGACGTCGGCGAGTTGCTCGATACGCGAGGCAATATTGACGCCGTCGCCGAAAATGTCCTCATCGTCGAAAATGATGTCACCGAGATTTATGCCGATCCTGAATTCGATACGCCGTTCTTGCGGCACATCCGAATTGCGCCGTTTCATGCGCTGTTGGATCTCCACGGCGCATTTCACGGCATCGGTCACGCTCTGGAACTCAACGAGCATGCCGTCTCCGGTGGTTTTGATGATCCGGCCCTTGTTCTTCGCGATGGCGGGATCGACCAGTTCTATGCGATGGGTCCGAAGGCGTGCGAGCGTGCCGGATTCGTCGGCCTCCATCAGCCGACTGTAGCCCGCCATATCGGCAGCCAGAATTGCGGCTAGTCTCTGTTCCATCACTTGAACCAAAAACCAAGCCTATCCTTCCTGGGCTGCCAAATCCAGCAATTTGGGCTTGTGGCTGAATCAAGACGTCTTCTACGCAGCAGCAACAAAGGGCGGATCAAACCTTCCGCCTTCCGCCAGGTGGCTGCGAACTCGATCGCATCAATCGCGGGAGAGCGACGCCATTCGGCGCGCCAGGCCACGCTCGGCAGCTTCTCGACCTCGGCGATCCGTCGAGGCTGATGAATTCGGTGACGATGAGTTTTCGCATGGCGGGTTCCTTTCTGTCGGGACGGGCCGTGCGGGTCTTGTGCGAACTGCACCGTCAACTAGCGCCGCGCATTTTCAAGGGGAGGGCTTTCCCTATTCGCTTATTCGCTCCCAAAGACCGATACTGTGGGGAAAAACTTCTCCGACCTGGACTAAGCTCCCAAGATCGGATTGGTATCTGAGGCAGATATCTCCAAAAAACGAACTGTAAAAAGATCATGGGATTCGGGGTCTTCATTCACCGGTCAGATTCGATCTACAACGACCGCCCCGCTGAGCAATACCAGTTTCCTAGCCAGTATCTGCGCCGCGTCGAAGCATGCGTAGGCGACTGGATCATCTATTATGAGCCCAGCAAGGTAGAAGAGAGCCGCGGCTATTTCGCCATAGCCAAAGTCCAACAGGTCATCCCCGATCCTGCGAAGCCTGACATGTACCTCGCTCTGATTGAGCCCGGGACCTATCTCGACTTCGCCAATCCTGTTTCGTTCAACGGGGCGAATGGCATCGTGGAGAAGAGTGTACTCAACGAGGAAGGACGGATTTCCGGTCGCGCCCAATCTGCCGTCCGCCCAATCGGTCTAAGTGACTTCAACCGCATTATCGATCTCGGCCTGGGCAGCAATGAGTCGTTGCTGCCGCGCGTTGATGAGATCGGGACGTCGCTTGGCTTTCAAGACGAGCAGGCGCCATTTGAGTTGGAGCAGAGCCGTGATCGCGTGAGTTACATCGCGTCGCGAATCGTGCGGGATCGTATTTTTCGCCGCATCGTCTTGCGCGCCTATGATGAGCGCTGTGCGATCACGGGACTCAAGTTGATAAACGGCGGCGGCCGAGCGGAGGTCTCCGCCGCGCATGTTCGACCGGTTGAAGCCAATGGTCCCGATATCATCAACAATGGGATCGCATTGTCCGGCACCGCGCATTGGATGTTCGATCGCGGGTTGATCAGCCTATCCGACGATTTGGAAATCATGATCTCCCGGCAGGTCAACGATCTCGACAGCGTGCAGGGATTCATAAACAAAACCGGTCGAGCACTTACGCCCAGTCGACATTTTGAACGCCCGCATCCTCATTTCCTATAATGGCACCGCGAGCACTGCTACAAGCAGTGAAAGCACCGTCGGCGTGGGAGCGTGTTGGTGGGCACTTCTGACTCGTCGGAGGCCTTCATTCTCTCGTTGCGAATGGCAGCAATGCGCCCCTTCCTGGACATTACCAAAGCAAGACCACGGGGAATTCTGACCCACGTCCCGAATTCATGGCCTTCGTCTCGCTGGAATGTCTAACGCGACTCCGTCATGATGTCCCAGCCCTGTCGAGCGACGCTGCCAAAGCCGTTGACGCCAACGCAGGTGATGAGGGCAGGCTAGACCAGTGCAGCAGATCCGCCCGGCGACTTTTCTTTTTGCGGCCCGAGCCCTGCGCGACATGGGCGATGGCTTCGTGGCCGTTCTGTTGCCGGTCTATCTCCTCGCATTAGGCTTCGCGCCTCTGCAGGTCGGCATCATTGCAACCGGATCGCTGCTCGGTTCAGCGCTCTTGACCATCGCCGTCGGACTCCTTGGTGCCCGACACGATCACCGCCAACTCCTGCTTGCCGCCGCCAGTCTGATGGTGGCCACGGGTGTGGCCTTTGCTGTGGTCCACGACTACGCGCTGCTTTTGGTGATCGCCTTCGCAGGCACCATCAACCCGTCGGCCGGCAGCGTCAGCGTGTTCGTGCCCTTAGAGCATGCCGTCCTCACACGCGAAGTCACCGACGCCGCGCGGACCAAGATGTTCGCGCGCTACAGCCTTGTGGGTGCGCTCGCAGCCGCGGTTGGCGCGCTCGCTTCGGCAACCCCTGATCTTCTGGCTCCAGCCGGCCTCGACCAACTCACCGGCATCAAGGCGATGTTCGTGCTCTATGCGTTGCTGGGCCTGCTCGGCGGTCTCCTTTACGCGCAGATCCCGCAGCGCCGTCCAACGTCGGACTCCGGCAGCACGTCCGCGCTTGGCCCCTCGCGGAATATCGTTTTCAGGCTTGCGGCCCTTTTTAGCCTTGATGCCTTTGCCGGCGGCTTCCTCGTCCAGTCGCTGCTTGCCCTGTGGCTTTTCGAAAAATTCGACCTGTCGCTTTCGGAAGCGGGCTTTTTCTTCTTCTGGTCCGGCGTGCTTTCGGCGTTCTCATTCCCCGTTGCCGCCTGGCTGTCGCGGCACATCGGACTCATCAACACGATGGTGTTCACACACATTCCGTCCAGCATCGCCCTGATGCTGGCGGCGCTTGCGCCGACGCTCCCTCTGGCCCTCGCCCTGCTGCTGATCCGTGCCGCGCTTTCGCAGATGGACGTCCCGACGCGCTCATCTTACGTCATGGCGGTCGTCACGGAGGCGGAGCGGGCAGCCGCCGCGAGCTTCACATCGGTACCGCGCAGTTTGGCTGCCGCAGCCAGTCCCGCCCTGGCGGGCGCTCTGTTCGCTGCCTCGTTCCGGGCTTGGCCCCTGATCATCTGCGGTGCACTGAAGATCGCTTACGATCTGCTGCTGCTGATGCAGTTTCGGCACCTCAAGCCGCCGGAGGAACGGTGATGCAGCCGCCGGTTTGGGGTGTTTGACCAGGATGGGTCAATCGCGAAGGAAAACGTTGGAAAGTTGTCGATCACTTCCGGCTGTCGCGGAGCGTGAAATGTCGCCTCGCTTCCTCGTGACATTGTCTGCCGCACTTTATCTGACATCATCGGTGTTTGCCGGGGCAGGATCACCCGTTCCGTCGAACGTCTGCTATGCGTGGAAAAGCCGCTGCAGAAGGTCCGCATCGGTGAAGGTTTTTCGATGTGGGCCGCAGCGCGAGGGGTGCGGGCTGGGTCGACATCGGCCCGCGTTGAAAAACCTCCCAAGGAGGAAGCCGCGGGGTCATCTTCGGCTCTGCCGAGATGTTCGGCCCGAATGATTGGGTCGCGCGCAAGGGGATCGAGTCCCGCTCGCGCCCCGATTATCGGCCGTTACCAGCCGTAGCTGAAGATGGCGCCGCCACCACCGTCGCCGTTCTGCACGACATTCGCCTCGGTGTTCCTTCCGAACTGGAAAATACCGTAGGCGTTGTCGTTGCCGTTCTGCCTCAGGATGGCGGAATGGCCGTTGCCCTCCTGATGGATGATGCCCAGATTGCCGCGGCCGTTCCGGCCGAGGCCAGCAGCATTACCGTGTCCGGACTGACGGATTCTGGCGCCGTGCAGGCCGCGATACTTCGAATAGACGCGCAGGCCGGTCGCCAGGGCGCCGGCGTCGCGGGCGTTGGCAGGAGCAAATGTCACCGACACCCAGCCTCCTGCGTAGGCCGGTGCGGACAGCGCCACCTGGCCGATGCTGCCGGCAACGAGAGCGGCAGTAAGGGTTATGAACATATTGCGGGTCATCTTGGTCTTCATTTCCGGCTGCCTCAGCCTATGGCCAACCTTCCCGAATTGCGGCTGAACCATCCCGGAACCCGTCGTTCAGCTGTCGTTCAGTCATTTTTCCCGGCTCGGCACACATAGAAAAGGGCGCCGAACGCCGACGCCCTTTTTCGTGAACTGGCCGGTGCGATCAGGTCGCGCCGCCGACCCGCGCGGCGCAGCCGATGCTCTTGCCATCGACCGCAACTTCGAGCTTGGCGTCGTAAACGCCGGCCTTTGCGTCGAGCGTGACAGCGCCGAGCGTAGCTGGCTTGCCGGGCGCGGCGCTGAAGGCGCCGCCCTGCTCGATGCTGGTGCCGCCGGTGCGACCGGTGCTTTCGACATGGAAGGAATAGGTGCCACTCACGTTTCTGTCGGCATAGGCAAGCGCCTCAAGCAAGACCATGCCCCCTTCCGGCGTGGCGCGGATCTCGCAGCGCACCGGCCCAACGGACTGGTCGGCGGTGGCCATGGTCGCCAGCGCGCCGGCCGGGACCAGGACCAGGGCGAGTGCCGCCATGACGCGGCGGGAATGCTTGACGATGCGGGGCATGGTTCGTCTCCTTGGCTTGGCTAGCGGCGGGCCCCGGAAAATTTACCCGGCCCCCGGGCGGTTGCGTGGTTTTTGGGCGGGCGGGGCGCAAACAGCGCCAATTGACCCGGCC
>NZ_JAMYSZ010000009.1:0-214346 GCF_040322215.1 Mesorhizobium sp. M0184 | reverse complement strand
TCCCGGCCATCAAAAAAGCCCCATTAACTCACCAACCAGGATTTCGCTTCCCCGTGCAAAGCCCTCCTTGTGGGAGAAGGTGGATTGGCGCGCAGCGCCAAGACGGTTGAGGGGTGTTGGGAGGATCGCCGTCGTTGCCAAGCTGGAACACCCCTCATCCGACCGAGCTTCGCTCGGCCACCTTCTCCCACAAGGGGAGAAGGGAAGGGCCGCGCAGCCTACTTCCCCGGCGCTCCATAGACCGGCGTCGCAATGCCTTCCATGCGCGCCTTGATCTGCAGCGCGACGTACTTCGAATAGAAGCGCGACAGCGCCAGATTGCCGCCGTGGAACCACAGCGCTTCCTGTGCCGTCGGCTTCCACATGTTGCGCAATTCGCCTTGCCACGGCCCGGGATCGCCTTTCACGCCCGAGCCAATCCCCCAGCACGGGCCGACCTTGTCGGCGACTTCGCGCGAGACGATCGCCGCCACCGTTTCGTTCATCGACTGATAGCCGGTGCAGGCGATGATCGCGTCGGCCGTGAGTTCGGTGCCGTCGTCGAAGAGAATGCCTGTCGGCGTCAGCGACTTGATCCCGACGCCGCTGCGGATGCCGATCTCGCCGTCGATGATCAGATCGCAGGCGCCGACGTCGATATAGAAACCCGAGCCCGTGCGGTAGGCCTTCATCAGGAGCCCGGTCTCGTCGTCGCCGAAATCGATGGCGAAGCCGGCGCCGCGCAAGTGATCGTAGAAGGCCGCGTCGCGCGCCTTGATGATGTCGTAAAGCGCGCGCTGGCCTTGCGGCAGCAGCGCGAACGGCGTCGAGGCGACGATCATGTCGGCCTTCTCGGTGGTGATGCCGCGGGCCAGCGCCTTTTCCGAAAAGATCTCGAAACCGATCTCCATCAGCGTGTCCGACTTGACCACCGTCGTCGGCGAGCGCTGGACCATGGTCACCTCAGCGCCGCTCTCCCAGAGGTCGACGCTGACGTCATGGCCGGAACTTGCCGCGCCGATGACGGCGACCTTTTTGCCGCGGAATTTCTCGCCGCTGGAATACTGGCTGGAATGCAAGATTTCGCCGTCGAAGACCTCGGCGCCCGGCAGGTCGATGCGCCTGGGCGGGCCATAAGCACCGGTTGCAAAGACGATGTGCCTGGGCTTCAGCGTGATGCGCTCGCCGGCGCGATCGAGCTCGACCGTCCAGATTTTTTCGGCGTCGTCGTAGGACGCGCTGACGCATGTCGTGGAGGTCCAGTAGTTGAGCTCCATGACGCGCGTATACATTTCCAGCCAGTCGCCCATCTTGTCCTTGGGCGTGAACACCGGCCAGTTCTCGGGAAACGGGATGTAGGGCAGATGGTCGTACCAGACCGGGTCGTGCAGCACGAGCGAGCGATAGCGATTGCGCCAGGAATCGCCGGCCTGCGCATTCTTCTCAATGACGATGGCCGGCACGCCCAATTGCCTGAGCCGCGCCCCCAGCATGATGCCGCCGTGGCCGCCGCCGATAACCAGGCAGTAGGGCTGCTGGCTAACGCCGAGATCACGCGCCTCGCGGCGCCTCGCCTCCAGCCAGGTCTCGCGTTCCGGATCCGCCTTGTGGCGGACGCCCAGCGGCCGCGCCGGGCCCTTGCGCTCCTCAAAACCCTTGAGATCGGTCATCGCCGTGAACAGCGTCCGGCATTTGCCCTCCCCGAGGCGCATGATGCCCTGGCCCCATGCCGATGACGTCTCGAAAGTGAACCAGGCTTCGATGGCGCCTTCGTCCGCAGTCGCTTCGCCGCCGAGCTGCCACCGGGTTGGCTTTGCCGATGCCAGTGTCGCCTCCAGCATGTCGCGGATCGCGGCCGCCCCCTCCATCGTCTTGATGTTCCAGGTGAAGGTCAGCAGATCGCGCCAGTAGCAGTCCTCGACGAAGAGATCGGCCACTGCCGCCGTGTCGCCCGATTCGAGCGCCCGGGCAAAAGACCCGAGCCAGGTGGCGGCCTGTTTCGATGGTGCGATGTCGAGCATCTGTCTTTCCTGCTTCCCAGTGAATTCGGCGCTGCCCTTACCCATACCTTCTCCCGTGAAGAACGGGGAGAGGCAAGGGTGAGGGCAGCGGGCAACGCTCCGGAAGTTGAGAGGCAAACGCTAGGCTCGAGCAACGACCCGGCTGTCAGGCTCGCGCGCGCGCCTGATCCGAACCGCTGTCCAGCCATGCCAGATCGTCCGGCGACAGCGAAATGTCGAGCGCCTGGAGACTGTCTTCCAGTTCGTCGAGCGTGCGCGGCCCGATCAGCGGGATGGATGGAAAGGGCTGCGCCAGGACATAGGCGAGCGCCACATGGATCGGGCTCTTGCCCAGCCGTTTGGCGAGCTCGATCGCGCGGTCGCGACGGCCGAAGTTCTTCTCCGAGTACCAGACCCGGACCAGCTCCTCATTGTCGTGCCGGTCGCGCCCGGCGCGGTCGGTGAAGAAGCCGCGGCCCTGGCTCGACCAGGCGAAATTCGGCATCTGCCGGGCAGTTAGCCAGGCCTTCCATTCGTCGCTGGAGGACGTGATACAGCCGGGCCAGATCGGCTCCAGCATCTCGGCCAGCGAGAAATTGTTGGAAAGCGCGCCGGGCTTCTGCTTGCCGGTGCGCTCGGCATAGGCAATTGCCTCGTCCATTCGTTCTCGTGTCCAGTTCGAGCCGCCGAACGGCCCGCGGATGCGGCCGGCCTTGGCCTCCCGGTCCATCGCATCGACGAACTCGCCGACCGGCACGTCCGGGTTGTCGCGGTGCATGAAATAGATATCGACATGATCGGTCTGCAGCCGATCCAGCGACTGCGTCAACTGCTTGCCAATGACATCGGGATAGCAGAGCGGCGAGTGCGCGCCCTTGGCGATGACCACCGATTGCTCGCGCACGCCGCGATTCCTCAGCCATTGCCCGAGCAGCGCCTCGGTATAGCCGGCGCCATAGACATAGCCGGTGTCGAACAGATTGCCGCCGGCCTCGAAAAAGGCATCGAGCAGAATCGAGCCCGAGGAAAAGCTGCGGAAATCCTCGAAGCCGAGCGCCAGGCACGAGGCCGGCCGCGGCAGGCCCGGAATGCTGCGCTTGGGGATGGCGGTTCCGCCGGAGCGCAGCTTCCGTCCGGAGATCGTGTTGACGCGCTTTGCCGGTTTCTCGATGTCGTATTCGAGCCCGATTGCGGCCCGCCATTTGTCGAGCACGCGCAGATTGCCGAGACTGTCGGCCCAGCCCATGCCGGGCCAGGCGAACTCCTGCTTTCCGCCGAGAATGGCCTCGCCGGCGGCGTCGACCTCAAATGCGTACAGCCAGCCGTCCTCCGTGACCTCGACCACCTCGGTGTCACCCGGACGGATGATGCGGATTTCGCCGGTGCCGCCTTGCTGGCCGCCGGCATACCAGAAATCCGCCACCTCGATGCGGCCTTTGCTGCCGACAATACGCAAGACATTGTCCTGAGCGAGCGAGATGCTGCAGGACACTTCCGCGACGATGCCGCCCGGAAAATGCAACAGCGCCGACGCCCATTCGTCGACGCCGGATTGGCCGAGATGCGCAGCGCCGACGACTTTGTCCGGCTCGGCGAAGGGCTTTCCCGCCGCGGCGCCGGCAATCAGCCGCGCCATCGAGACGGGATAACCGCCGACATCGAGAATGCCGCCGCCGGCGAGATCCTTGGCGTAGAGACGGTGCTCCGGCATGAAGCCCGGCATGGCGAAGCCGAAGCTGGATTTGATCATCTTGATGTCGCCGATCGCGCCGGCCCTGATCAGCTCGACCAGCTTGGCCGTCTGCGGATGCAGCCGGTACATGAAGGCTTCGCCGAGAAAGGTGCCGGCCTTGCGCGCGGCATGGATCATGGCGTCGGCTTCGAATGCGGTCAGGCCAAGCGGCTTTTCGCAAAGCACGTGCTTTCCGGCCTCGGCCGCCTTGATCGCCCATTCGGCATGGCTCGGATGCGGCGTCGAAATATAGATCGCGTCGACATCCGGATCGCCAACCAAAGCCTCGTAGCCGTCCAGGATGCGAGCGCCGGGGAAAGCCTCGGTGAGCCCCGCCTTGCCCGGATTGCGCGCCCCTAGGGCGACCAATGTGCCGGTGCGCGAATGGGCGACGCCCCCGGCAAAAGCCTTGGCGATGTTGCCGGGCCCGAGAATGCCCCAGCGAACTTTTTCTGGTTTGGACGTCATGTCAATCTCCGTGGGGTGGCCGCGAGCAATCGCGATCGGACAAAAGAAAGATGGGTTAGCGAATGCGTGCGCCGGTGGCGTCGAAGAGAAGCGAGCGGTCGGCTTTGATCGACACCACCAGGTCGTCGCCGTTCGCGCGATGCCGCGAGGCCTCGCGCTCGATGATCAGTTCCTCGCGTCCGCCCCCGGTACCGGAATTGGCATAGACATAGCTCACCGATCCCAAGTGCTCGGCGACGTCGGCCTTGAGGGTAAGGTCGCAATCGCCCTGGCCGGCGTCGAAGAAATGCTCCGGCCGCACGCCAAGCACGACATCGCCGCCTGTTGCAGGCAAGGCATCCGAAAGCGGCTTGCGCAGTCGCGCGCCGCGATGATTGACCAGTTCGACGACCGCCGCACCGTTGTCGGCCCCGACCATTTTTGCCGCCAGGAAGTTCATTTTCGGCGAGCCGACGAAGCCGGCAACGAAGCGGTTGGCGGGGTCGTCGTAGAGATCGAGCGGCGCGCCGATCTGCTCGATATTGCCGGCGTTGAGCACGACGATCCTGTCGGCCAGCGTCATCGCCTCGGTCTGGTCGTGCGTCACATAGACCATGGTAACGCCGAGTTCCTTATGAAGGCGCGATATCTCGACGCGCATCTGCACCCGGAGCTCGGCATCGAGATTGCTGAGCGGTTCGTCGAACAGGAACACTTGCGGCTCACGCACGATGGCGCGGCCGATGGCGACGCGCTGGCGCTGGCCGCCCGACAATTGCCGCGGCCGCCGCTTCATCAGCTCGGCGATGCGCAGGATTTCGGAAGCCCGCTTCACCCGCCGCTCGGTATCTGCCTTGGGGTTGCCGGTCATTCTCAGGCCGAAGCTCAGATTCTGCTCGACCGTCATGTGCGGATAGAGCGCGTAGGACTGGAACACCATGGCGATGCCGCGATCGGCCGCCTCGACGTCGTTCACCACCTTGCCGCCAATGGCGATCTCGCCGTCGCTGATGTCCTCGAGCCCGGCGATCATCCGGAGCAGCGTGGACTTGCCGCAGCCGGAAGGGCCGACGAAGACGACGAATTCGCCGTCATCGATGTCGATATTGGCGCCGTGGACGATCTCGAAGACGCCGAAGCGCTTGATGACGTTTTTGAGTGTGACTGCCGCCATGCTGATCCTTACTTGATGGCGCCGGCGGCGATGCCGGCAACGAAATGGCGCTGCAGAAGCACGAACACGACGAGCATTGGCGCCGTCAGCATCACCGCGCCCGCCATGATGCCGCCCCAGGACACCTTGGTGAGACCGATCAGCGTGCCGAGCGCCACGGGCGCGGTCATTGCGCCCGGCTTGGAATTGATCAGCAGCGGCCAGAGATAGTTGTTCCAGGAGGCAAGGAAGAGGATGATGGCGAGCGCCGCCAGCATCGGCCGCGCCAGAGGCAGTGCGACGAACAGGAATATCCGCCATTCCTTGACGCCCTCGACCTTGGCGGCGTCGAACAGCTCGTGCGGCATCATCGAAAAACTCTGCCGCATGAAGAGCACGCCCAGCGAATTGAACAGCGGCGGCACGATCAGCGCTACCCAAGTGTTGGCGAGCTTGAAGTCGCGCGCCACCATGATGAATTGCGGGATCAGCACGACCGCATAGGGCAGCGTGATGGTGCCGAAGATGATGGCGACGACCATGCCCTTGCCGAAGAAGTTGTAACGCGCCAGCGCCCAGCCGGCCATCGAGGTCAGCATCACCGACAGGAAGGTATAGGTCACCGCCACCGAGACGGAGATGCCGATGGCACCGATGAAATTGGTGCCGCGCTGCAGATTGCTGACATTGTCGAGGAAATTGCCATGCGGCAAAAGCTCGATGTCGGGGCTGAAGATGCCGTTGTCGGGCATCGTCGAAAAAACCACCATCATCCACAGCGGAAACAGCCAGACCAGCGCCAGCGGCGTCAGGAACAGATGCAGCGCGATGCTGCGTCCCAATCTGGCCTGGGAACGGCTGACTCTTGAGTGCGAGGTCATTTCGGTTCCCTCGTCAGCCATATCTGCACCAGCGAAATGGCAATCGCCAGCCCGGCCATGGTGTAGGCGACGGCCGAAGCGTAGCCGAAATTGAGCGACCGGAAGCCCTGGCGGTAAAGCAGCAGCCCGAGCGTTTCGGTGCCGCCGCCCGGCCCGCCGCGCTCGGTGATCAGGAAGGGCTCGGTGAACAGCTGCATGGTGCCGATGATCGACAGCACGGCGCAGAACACGATGATCGGCTTGAGCAGCGGCAGCGTGATGTAGAAGAACTGTTTGACCTTGCTGACCCGGTCCAGGGTCGCCGCCTCGTAGACATCCTCGGGAATCGACTGCAGGCCGGCGAGCAGGATGATGGCGTTGTACCCGGCCCAGCGCCACGTCACCGCCATCATGATCACCGCCATCGCCGGGGTGACGTTGGTAAACCAGTCGACACTGGGCAGGCCGATGCCGTTCAGCAATTTGTTGATGATGCCGTAGTCGAGATTGAACATCAGCCGGAAAACCGCCGAATAGGCGACCTCGCCGACCACGACCGGCGCGAAGAAGGCAAAGCGGAACAGGCCACGGGCCTTGAGCAGTGGCGAATTCAAAAGCACCGCCATCACAATCGCCAGGGAAATCATCACCGGCACCTGGATGACAAGGATCAGCAATGTGTTCTTCAAGGCATTGAAGAAGGCCGGATCGCCGATCAACCGGCCCCAGTTGAAGGTCGGCGCGAAGCGCCACGGCACGGTGCGCGTCGCCTGGAACGAGATCAGGAAGGAATCGATGATCGGCCACAGCCAGAAGATCGAAAAAATCAGCAGATACGGCGCGAGGAAGCGATACGCCGTGGCGTTCTGGTAGCGCATCGTTTTCCTCCTTTCTGCTTTCAAGTTCTTGCCTTCTCCCCTTGTGGGAGAAGGTGGATCGGCGCGTAGCGCCGAGACGGTTGAGGGGTGATGGCCGGAGTGCCGCCGGCGCCAAGCTGGAGCACCCCTCATCCGTCGCCTTCGGCGATACCTTCTCCAACAAGGGGAGAAGGAGCCGCGCGCTCGGAGCCGCCTCGTCTAGATCACGACTTGACCGGCAGGCCGGTCGCCGCGGCGATCTGGCTTGCGGCATCGTCGAGAGCTGCCTTGGCGTCGGGATAGCCGCCGGCCAGATATTTGGTCTGCACCGCGCGGATGATGATTTCGGCGTCGCTCTGGAACGGCGTGCCGCGGCTGGGGACGACCTTGGGCAAGGTGCCGAGGATGTCCTTCCACACGGCCTGGCCACCCCAATAGGGC
The DNA here is from genome assembly GCF_040322215.1 of Mesorhizobium sp. M0184. Classification (NCBI taxonomy): domain Bacteria; kingdom Pseudomonadati; phylum Pseudomonadota; class Alphaproteobacteria; order Hyphomicrobiales; family Phyllobacteriaceae; genus Mesorhizobium; species Mesorhizobium sp. M0184. The sequence continues at coordinate 206,877 of NZ_JAMYSZ010000009.1, read as the reverse complement.
AGGCCTTCGGAGACATAAGGGTCGTTGAGCGCCGAGATCAGCGACGGCACCAGGCCGAAGCCTTTCAGCATGGTGATCTGGCCCTCATTCGTCGCAAGCGTGTATTTCAGATAGGCGTAGGCGGCTTCCTTGTTCTTAGACACCGAGGTGATGGCGAGCGAGGAGCCGCCGAGATTGGCGGCGCGCGGACCGTCGGCGGTCAGGCTCGGCATCAGATAGACGCCCCATTTGCCTGCCCCATCGGGCGATTCGGTGCGCACGGTGCCTTCATACCAGCCGCCATACATCTGCGTGGCGACCTTGCCGGCGGTATTGTTGGTGATCTTGGTGCTCCAGTCGGCAGAGGAAATGATGCCGGCGTCCTTCATCTCCTTGATCTTGGTCATGGCATCGACGCATTTGGGCTGGTTGACCGTGATCGATTGCCCGTCGGCGGAGAAGTAGGCGCAACCCTGCTCGTTGGAGATCATGCGGAAGAATTCGGAATCGCCGTTGAAATCGGCGTTGGTCATCGTGACGCCGGGATTGGCGGCCTGGATTTTCTTGGCGGCGGCGATGAAATCGTCCCAGGTCTTGATCGAGGACGGATCGACGCCAGCCTTCTCGTAGAAGTCGCGGCGGTAGAACATCGCCACTGGACCGGAATCCCAGGGCATCGCATAGGCCTTGTCGTCAACCTCGAGCTCGGTACGCTTGAAGTCGGGGAATTTTGCCTGGTCTTCCGCGGTGTAGCCGAGCGTATGCAGGTCGACGAAGCAATCCGGGAACTGGCTCCAGTAGTTTTCGGCTTCGCCGTTCTCAATCGTAACGATGTCAGGCAGCCCCTCGCCGCCGGCGGCACAGCCGGCGATCGATTTGTCGTAGGTCGGCTGGTTGCCAAGGTCCTCGACCGTCACCTTGATGTCGGGATACTGCTTGTTGAAGCCCGCTATGGTCGCCTTCAGCGACGAAGCGGCGATATTCCAGCTCCAGATCGTGATTTCACCGGACTGCGCAAAGGCCGGGCTGGAGCCCAAGGCAAGCGCGAGCGCGGCGCAGGTCAATTTTATGCGCATTGAAATCCTCCCATTTCAGTTGCTCTCTGTTTGCGAGCGTGGCTAGACTAGGCCTCGGGAAAGCCTTGTCCGCGACAAAGGGAATAAGAAATGAGCGGAAAGTAAGATGCCGGAAAGGCCGTTTTACCAGCCTGGCGCCAGCAGCGTGGAGGGCCTGCCGCTGCTGCTGCAGATGTTCCACACCCAGCCCCTGGTGATGCTCAAGCCGCATTGGCACGCCCAGGTCGAGGTGAATTTCATCGTGCGTGGCGCCGTGCATTACCGCATGGACGGGCACGGGCTTTCGCTTTCTGCGGGCGACATGTGCCTGTTCTGGGGCGGCCTGCCGCACCAGATGGACGAAGCCTCCGACGATGCCATCTATGCCGGCGCGCATTTGCCGCTGGTGCATTTCTTCCGGCTGCATTTGCCCGTCGAGGTCCGCAACAGACTGATGACCGGGGCGACGCTGGTGACCGACGCCACCGACCGTTCGGACGACCACAATTTCGAGCGCTGGAACCGCTATGCCCGCTCCGGCGACCCGGTCAAGGCCGAGCATGCCGTCAACGAGCTTTTGCTGCGGCTGGAGCGGGTGCGCTTCGAGCCTTACCGGCTGGTGCCCGAAACCCCGGTCGAACAGGAGATAGGCAGTCCCTTCGATCAGCAATCGCTGCGCAATGTCGGGCGCATGTGCGACTTCATCGCCGAGAATTTCCTCTACGAGATCGATTGCGTCGACATCGCCGCGGCGGCCGATATCCATCCCAAATACGCCATGAGCATCTTCAAGAAATCGACCGGCATGACGCTCAATGAATATGTGAATTTGCTGCGCCTCAGCTACGCGCAGGCGCTGCTGATGCATCAGGATGCCAATGTGCTGCGCGTCGCCATGGAATCGGGCTTCGGCTCGCTCAGTGCCTTCAACAAGTCGTTCCGCAAGCTTTCCGGCATGTCGCCGTCGGATTTCCGCAGGGGCGTGGCCGGCGCCAGATAACGGCTGGATTCAGCCGATAATATCCAGGCGCCTCGGCAGGCGGTTCATCGGCGACGGCCCGTTGGCGGTGATCAGGAACTGGTCCTCGAGATTGAAGCTGGCGAGACCGTCGATGTAGAGCGGGATCTCGAATGCCAGCACCATGCCGGCCTCGATCACGACATTGCTGTCGGCCGAGATGAACGGCCATTGCTCGGAAAACACGGAATGGCCGACGCCGTGGCCGAAATGGCCGCGGCGATAGGAACGCAGGCCCTGGCGCGCCAGGCTTTCGCTGGCGGCGCGATGCACGGCGGCTAACGGCTTTCCGGGCATAAGCGCGGCAAGCCCGTCGGCGAAGGCGCGTTCGGCTATCGCATGCAATTCGGCCTGTTCGGGCGACGGCGGCCCGAAGGTGAAATTCCGCGACATATCCGAGGCATAGCCGTTCACGCTGCACACCATGTCGGCCTTCAGCGGATCGCCGGCGGCGGCGACGGCGTCGGCGCCTTTCGGGCGAGCGCCCAGCGTGACGTATTCCGCCGTCGAGATTTGCTGCGACGACCCGGCGGCTGCATCCGCGACGCCTTGCCGGTAAAGCGCGACCAGCTCAGACTGACGCATGCCGTTTGTCGCATGCTGCTGCAGCCGCGACAGGCCGGCTTCCGACAGGGCGATGCCCTGCTGCAGAAGGTCGATCTCGCTCTGCGATTTGATTGCCCGCAGCCTGTCGAGAACCGGTGAGCCGTTGACCAGGGCAGTGCCCGGCAACATCGCCTGCATCGCGGAAAAATCGCTGGCCGAGACGAAATCCAGCTCGATGCCGAGCGTCGCACGCTCCAGCCCGAATTCTGCGAGGATCGTTTTCAGCTCGCGGACGGAGCGGGCAAGCTCAAAGGTCGCCGGACGTGAAAAACCGGGAGCGCGGCCAACCAGGCCGGCCTCGATGCGCTGCGCAACAGGCCGGTCGGCCGTCGCCGGCTCGAGCGACGCCGATTCGATCCAGATCGCATGCGTGCGCAGCACGGCGCCGGCCATCGCCGCCCGGAGCCGGGCAGCCTGGAAATCCGCCACCACGACGCCGATCGGCAGGTCGCCTCGCTTGGGAATAACGACGAAACCGGCGCCGGCCCGCCGGAACAGGCCGGCCGGGCCGATCCAGGCACCGGTGGCATATTGGAACGCCTCGGGCTCGCAAAGCACCAGCGCCTCGATGCCGGCGCGCTGCATCAGGTCAGTTGCGCGCTCGCGGTCGACAAAGCCGGTCATGGGATCTCCTCGAATGCACTCGAATCCGACGCCGATGCGGCGGCGTTTGGCCTTAGCGTAGCTTCAGTGCCGCTGTGGAGCAGCTTTTTTCTGGAAGCGCTGTTCACCTTGAGAGTTCGTCGTCGGGAAACGAAAAAAGCCGCGGCGAACCACGGCTTTCAACGCGACAAGTGGTCTGTTTCGAATGCTTACTCGGTTTCGTCAGAGGTGTCGTCGGCAGTGTCTGCCGCGTCTTTCGCGGCCTTCCTATCCAGCGCTGCCTGCAAGGCCAGCGTTGCCTGCGGTGAGGCCGGTGTCGTGGCAACGACCGCCATTGCATGAGCAACGCCGGTCGTCGACTTGTCCTTGGCCGCGGCGGAAGTGGCGGCTCCGTGTCCCTGCGAGCCGGCCCCGGCCGAGTTTCCGCCGTTACCGTTGCTGCCGCCATTGCCGTTGCCATTGCCATTGCCGCCGGGAGCAGCGAGTACCGGAGATGCGACAAGGGTGAGAGCGGCTACAGTCGCGAATAGACAGGTGCGCGTTTTCATAGTTCCTCCTTCGAGTCGCCCTCCCGCCAGGATGGGTTTCAGATGAAAAACGTCAGGACTTTCGAATCCGAAAGTCGGCTGTTACCTAGCTTTGTTCAAATACAGTATTCTACAAGACGGACCTTGGTCCGAAATCGATACGCAAAAGTCCTGGATTTTATCGACAGCGTACTTCGGACGACCGCAGCGGCGGGATTTTTGCTGCCGGCAGATCCGGCGCCGCTACAGCGCAGTGTGCGTCGGCTGACATCAGGCTAGGGTCGAGGAAACCTAGCTGCTCGGCCATCGGTGAGATCATTCAAGGCGATTGAGGAACATTCCACATTTCGTGAAGTTGGGAGCGCAGGCGCGCTTTTGAGGTGCCAAAATGTTTGATGCCGGCGGGCTTTTGGGAGGAAGCCATGATCCGCGTCACGCCTGCATTTCGTGTTTCGCGCCGCCGCGCGTTGCAGTTTGGCCTGGGAGCAACGCTCGCTTCGGCCACCGGCCTTGCCCCGGTTTCCCGGGCCTATGCGCAGGATGAGGTCAAAGACGAAGACATTTTTTCCGGTTCGCCCTCAATCTCGAATATATGGAAGCCGAATATTACCTGCGCGGCACAACCGGAAAGGGATCGAAGACTCGGATGCCGGTCCGAAGGCCGGCGCTGTCGTTGGCGGCAAACAGGTCAGCTTTGACACGCCTGCAATCGGCGAGTTCATGCGCCCATGGCATCCAAAAAGCTAGTGAGTTCAATTGGCTCGCCCGAAAAGAGTCGAACTCCTGACCCCCAGATTCTGGTCTGAGAGTCGAGATCTAGGCGGTTCGAACGTGTCCCCTACTCCGTCAACGCTCCGGCTTCCCACCGCCAAGGCACATCATGGTTTAGGAGCTTGGCTTAGACGCTCGAAGTGAAGTACCCAGCCCATACCTTATTCCATTCTGGAGTTTCCACGTTGATCGTAGCGGTCAAGGCCGCCGAGAATCCGAGATGGTCAATACCAGCGAAATGATGCAGGTTCTTCTGGACCACGTGGCAAGCAGGCCGCTGAGCAGACGTAGCTTCCTGGTTTCAGCATATGGACCCTCTTTGTAATACGAATTGAAAATTGCGCCCTCATGTTTCAGAACAGGTCGGTAGACCCGCGAGGATGGTTTCGAATCCTGCGGGTCGCTCACGGTCCTCAAGGCGAGAATTCTAAGAGACGTTCAACAATGACCCAGCACGCAGAAAACGCTCGAATTCTCATGTACAGCCACGACACGTTCGGGCTCGGCCATTTGCAGCGCTGCCGGACTATCGCGCATTCGCTGGTCGAGGATTTCCGCGGACTTCAGGTGCTTATCATTTCGGGTGCGACTATCGCTGGCGCCTTCGACTACCGCGCCCGTGTCGACTTCGTGAAGATCCCCAGCGTCATCAAGCTGCGCAACGGCGAATACACCTCGCTGGAAAAGGACATCGATCTGCATGAGACGCTAAGGATGCGCCAGTCGATCATCCGCCATACAGCTGAGACCTTCCGGCCGGATATCTTCATCGTCGACAAGGAACCGCTCGGCCTGCGCGGTGAGATTGAGGACACGCTGTCCTACCTCAAGACGCGGGGCACCACGCTGGTGCTTGGCCTGCGCGAGGTGATGGATGCGCCGCATCTGCTCGAAGCAGAGTGGGCACGCAGAGACGTGATGCGCAAGATAGGCGTCTTCTACGACAAGGTCTGGGCCTATGGTCCGCCGGATTTCTACGATCCGTTGACCGGCTTGGATGTGCCCCCGGCTGTCAGGGCAAAGATGAGGTTCGTCGGTTTCCTGCAACGGAGCCTGCAGCGGAACGAGTTGCCCGGCCACCGGCCCGAGGGCGATTATATCCTCATTACTACCGGTGGCGGCGGTGACGGCGCCGATCTGATCCACGACGTCATTGATGCCTATCAGCAGGATCCGCAATTGCAGCATAGAGCCCTGATCGTGCTTGGGCCTTACATGCCGGCGCGCAAGCGCAACAAGCTGCTCAAGAAGGGGTCCAAGATCCCCTACATCAAGATCATCGAGTTCGACAACCGCATGGAAGACCTGATTGCCGGCGCCAAGGCGGTAGTGGCGATGGGCGGCTACAACACCTATTGCGAGATACTGTCTTTCGACAAGCCGGCGCTGATCGTGCCGCGCGTCGAGCCCCGCCAGGAACAACTGATCCGCGCACGGCGCGCAGCCGAACTCGGCCTCATCGAGATGCTTTTGCCGGAAGAAGCCGAGGATTCCCGGCGGTTTGCTGATGCATTGAAGGTGCTGCCGGACCGGCCCCGCCCATCGCAGAGCAATCCGCATCTGACGCTGGAGGGGCTGCCTCATATTTCCGAAATCGTCGCGGAACTGCTCGACCGGCGGGCCGGCCATCACCTTTCGGTCATTGAAGGAATGACCTGAGTTGCAACATCGCAAGATCGTCGTGGTTCTGAAGGGTTATCCGCGGCTGTCCGAAACCTTCATCGCGCAGGAACTGCTCGGTCTTGAGCGTGCGGGGTTCGACCTGATACTCGTCGCGCTCAGGCGGCCGACCGACGAAAAACGCCACCCCGTGCATGACGAGATCAAAGCGCCCGTCCATTATCTGCCGGAATATCTGCATGAAGAGCCGCTGCGCGTGCTTCGCTCGCTGTTTGCCTGTCTGCTGCGTCCGGGCTTCTGGCGCGCGCTCGGATCGCTGGCTGCCGATATGCCCCGCGACTTTACGCGCAATCGCGCGCGCCGCTTCGGGCAAGCGCTCGTGCTGGCGGCCGAATGGCCGGAAAACGCGGGCTGGCTGCATGCACATTTCGCGCACACGCCTGCATCGGTGACGCGCTATGCCAGCCAGCTTCGTGGCCTGCCCTGGACCTGCTCGGCCCATGCCAAGGACATCTGGACTTCGGCGGACTGGGATCTGGCCGGCAAGCTTTCCTCGGCGCGCTGGACGGTCACTTGCACGAAAACCGGCTTCGATCGTCTGAAAAAACTCGCTAACGGCAACTCGTCTGTGCATCTGAGCTATCATGGGCTCGACCTTGATCGCTTCGGCAGTTTCGGCGAGGCGCGAAAGCAGCATGACGGCTCGGCTCCGGACGAACCGGTTGTCGTTCTGAGTGTCGGGCGCGCCGTTGAAAAGAAAGGTTACGATACGTTGCTGGAGGCCCTTGCCCTGTTGCCCGGCGATTTGGCGTGGCGTTTCGAGCATATCGGCGGCGGCGAAGAACTGGAACGGTTCAAGGCGCTGGCGCAAAAGCTCGGCCTGGATGGTCGCGTCTCTTGGAAAGGCGCGCTTGCGCAGGAGGAGGTGCTTGAGCGCTACCGCCGCGCCGACATCTTCGCCCTGGCCTGCAGGATCACCGCAAATGGCGACCGCGACGGTCTGCCGAACGTTCTGGTGGAGGCGGCTAGCCAGCGGCTTGCCTGCGTGTCGACCGATATTTCCAGCGTGCCGGAGCTTTTATCGCCGGATGAAACCGGGTTGCTGGTTCCGACGGAAAACCCGATTGCCCTGGCACAGGCGCTGGAGCGCCTGATCCGTGATCCCGTGCTCCGCGACCGCCTCGGCGACGCCGCAGAGCGGCGCGTGCGCGGCAATTTCGATCATATGGCAAGCATTGGACAGCTCAAGGAACTGTTCGAGCGGGAGTGGCGGGCCGCCGAATGAAGCGGCTGCGCGCTTTCTTCTATGTCCAGCACCTGCTCGGCATCGGCCATCTCGCGCGCGCCAGCCGCATTGCGGCGGCTCTGGTCGATGACGGGTTTGACGTTACCGTCGTGACCGGCGGAGCGCCGATCGCCGGGTTTCCGGGACTGGGTGTACAATCTGTAACCCTGCCACCTGTCACCTCCGGTGATGAAGGATTTTCGGGACTTGTCGACCTGCAAGGCAACCCGATCGACGATGATTTCAAGAAATGGCGTTCAGAGATGCTGCTGCAGGCATTCCGGGATTGCAGGCCTGATATCGTCATTGTCGAGGCGTTTCCATTTGGACGCCGGCAGATGCGTTTCGAACTCTTGCCGCTGATCGAGGCCATCGACGCGACGTCGCCCAGACCGCTGCTGGCGACGTCCGTCCGTGATATCCTCCAGGAGCGCGTCAAGCTGGGCCGAAACGAGGAAACGGTCGATCTCATCAACAGGCATTTCGATCTTGTTATGGTCCATGGCGATCCGGCTTTCGCAACCATCGACAAGACATTTCCACTGGCTGGGGCGATCAGGGCCGAGGTCACCTACACGGGGCTCGTTGCCGCGCCGCCATCGCCCGCGGCCTCCGAGCGCTTCGACGTTCTGGTGTCGGTTGGCGGCGGGGCTGCCGGAAAGAGCCTTGTCAGATCCACCATCGCAGCGGCGCGGAATGCCAACAACGCTTGGAAATGGTGTTTGATCACCGGCCCAAACCTGCCGAAAGACGAGTTTGACGCGATCGCACGCGATGCCACGCCGGGCCTGTCCATCTTCCGGTTCCGCGAGGATTTCGCCAGCCTGCTGACCGGCGCCCGCCTGTCAGTCTCGCAGGCGGGTTACAACACGGTCTGCGATGTCCTGCGCGCGGGTTGTCGCTCCCTGCTCGTCCCATTTGCAGCCGGCGGGGAAACCGAACAGACGGTTCGCGCCCTGATGCTCGAAGAACTCGGTCTTGCAACGGTGCTGATGGAAAAGGATCTGACGCCTGAAGGTTTGGCGCAAGCGATCGAACAAGCGCTTGTGGAACCGACGCCATCCGCGCATCGTCTCGATCTGGAAGGCGCGCGTCGCTCCGCGCAAATCCTGCGCGAGCGGCATCGAACATGGTCCCTAAATGTGGGGCCCGGTTTCGGAAAAGTTCATGATTGAACAGACGATAGATCCTAGAGCGGTTCATCGTTTCACGCAGAACCGCTCTGTCTCTTTGTTTTGACGCAATTCCGGACGGAAAGCCGTTTCCACACTTTCCTGCAAATGCTCTAACGCGCGTCGCGTCTGGTGAGATTCGTGCGACGCGCTTCAAGTCCTGTTTTATGCGTGTCGTTGTCCCAAAACCGCTACGCGCTTTTGGGCGAAATGCATTAAACAGTTCCAATCAGCATGAAGCGCGTATAATTTTTTGTCGGCAGTTCGCCGGAGAACCGCACCTCCCGTAGCGCCGCCATTTCCTCGAAGGCTGCAAGCGAAGCCACGCAGTTGATGTGCGTCGGCTCGCTGAAATAATCGTTCGATTGCAGCAGTACATTCGTGCCCGGCGGAAGCAGAGCAAGCCAGGCGCGCAGATCGGCTATGTGTTCGCAGCTCGTATTGACTATCAGATCGGGCCGCCCGGCCGCATAGTCGAGTGCGTACATATCTGCCGTCAGCGCCCGGAACCGGTCGCCGGCTTCCCGGTTGAGGGTCCGGGCGACCGGCGCGACTTCGGGGTCGATGTCGATGCTATCGACCGCCGCGATGTCGAAGCGGGCGTCGTTGAAAAGCATTGCCGGCAATACGCCGTACCATCCACCCAGAACCCATATGCGCCCGAAGCGGCCGCCGCCGCTTTCGAACAGCCTATCGAGCGCCCACATCTTGCAGGCGACCTGCTTGTGGTTGAAGGCGTTGGCGATATCGGCCTTCGGATGCTTGGCGACGACGCGCGCCAGCCCTGCCACGAGAGGGCAGTTGACATAAGCAGCAATTCCCCGCGTGAGGTCCAAGGCTTGCTCGTGCCAGTCCATGGCATTGCGTGGTTGCGTGACATCCATCATAATTCGTCTTGTATGTTGGGATTTTGGGCGACACAACGCAATCTTGCCTCCCGCAAGACTGTTTGATTCCGCGGACGTGATCATGCTGCAAGCCGCTTGGCTATTGCCCGGTGCCGGAGAGAGCCTGTTGCATCTGTCCGGATCATCGGCGTCCATCCGCCAGCACCAGCCGCGCAGCTGCGGCCTCGTGCTGCTCGGCTGTTCGCCAAAGCCCCACGAAAGCCGCGGACCGTTTGGCCAGCTGCTTTCTTCGCCGATCAACAATGCCCATGTCGTTGCCATCGACCATGCGCCGGAACTGGATCGCGCCGCCTCGCAGGTTCCTTGCATCGTTGAGCGCAGGACAATGTCCGTGCACAGCAGCTTCGAGCTTGTCGTTGGCGATGAAGAAATTGCCGATACGCCATTCGCCAGCAGGTGCTTTTACATCCTGCATCCTTCCAACTGAAGGGTCCACAGTCGCATATGGAAGCCAGCCTAGCCCGCTATATCTGGACGCACACCAAGAAGCAGCAGCTCTGGATATTGATGATCGTCGTGCTTTCGATGATCCCGTATTTCATGTCCTTCGACCTGCCGAAGCTGATCGTCAACGGACCGATCCAAGGTCGCGGCTTCGAGCAACCGGGCGCGACCCAGCCATTCATGAGGCTACACTACAACCTGCCGTTCATTGGAGAGGTCCAGTTCTTCTCCGGTTTTCAGCTCGACCGCGAGGAGACCCTGTTTGCCCTGAGCCTTGTGTTCCTCTTGCTAGTCGTCATCAACGGCCTGTTCAAATTCTACATCAACACCTACAAGGGCCGCCTCGGCGAACGCATGCTGCGGCGTATCCGCTTCGATCTGGTCGACCGTGTGCTGCGTTTTCCGCCGGTTTACTTCAAGCGGGTGAAATCCGCCGAAGTGGCGACCATGGTGAAGGACGAGGTGGAGCCGCTGGGCGGCTTCATCGGCGACGCCTTCCTGCAGCCGGTACTGCTCGGCGGCCAAGCGCTGACGGCCATGCTGTTCATCATGATCCAGAACGTCTGGCTCGGAATGATAGCGGTCGTGATCGTGGCGATCCAGATCGTGCTCATCCCGCGAATGCGGCGGCGGCTGATCGTGCTCGGGCGCCAACGGCAGTTGACGGCGCGCGCGCTTTCGGGCCGGGTTGGCGAAATCGTCGACGGCATCGGCGCGGTTCACGTCCACGATACATCAAACTACGAGCGCGCCGACATAGCTGCCCGGCTCGGGCTCATCTTCAAGATCCGCTTCGATCTTTACCAATGGAAATTCATGGTGAAGTTCCTCAACAATTTTCTCGCGCAGCTCACGCCCTTTTTGTTCTACATGATCGGCGGGTATCTGGTCCTCCAGGGGCGGCTGGACGTCGGCCAGCTCGTGGCCGTGATCGGCGCCTACAAGGACCTGCCCGGACCGATGAAGGAACTGATCGACTGGGATCAGGATCGGCAGGATGTCCAGGTCAAATATCAACAGGTCGTTGAACAGTTCACCGTGGAAGGTCTCATCGCGCCGAAAATCGGGGCATTGACGATCGACGATCCCGATCCGATGACCAAGCCGCTGTCGGCGATCAATCTGTCCATAGCAGACGATGGCGGTGCAATGCTCCTCAACCGTATCTCCCTCCAGGTCAAGCCGGGTGAGGCGGTGGCACTGGTCAGTACCGCAACAGGTGGAGCGGAGGCGCTTGCAGAAGCCTTCGCGAGGCTGAACTGGCCGGACAGCGGAAGGGTCGCTTCGGGCACCGACGACCTGCTTGAACTCCCCGAAGCAGTAACCGGCCGGCGGATGTCGTATGCCTCGTCGGATGTTTTCCTGTTCCAGGCAAGCCTCCGCGACAACCTGCTCTACGGGTTGAAGCATGCGCCGCTGACATCGGTGCCTTATGACGGTGCTGCGGCAGATCAGCACCGCTGGAACATTCACGAGGCGCGCCGGTCGGGCAATCCGGATCTTGATATCCACAGCGACTGGATCAACTATGCTTCCGCTGGCGCTACCGGCCCGCACGACCTCTTTGAAGCCGTGCGCCGGGTGCTCGACGCGGTTGTTCTGTCGCGTGACATTCTGGATCTCGGCTTGCGCTCTTCGGCCGACCTCACGCGTCACACGGAGCTTGCCAGGCGGATCGTCGAACTGCGTGCGGCGCTGCGGACCCGGCTGGAACAAGAGGGGCTGAGCGGATTGGTGGTTCCTTTCGAACCGGGCGCCTACAACAAGGAAGCAACGATCGGCCAAAACCTGCTCTTCGGCGCTGCCGCCGGCCCCGAACTGGCCGACAGGGCCCTGGCGGCCAATCCCTATTTTGCTTCCGTGCTGAGGCAAGCCGGCCTCGACCGCACGCTCTACGAAATGGGCTTGGAGATCGCCAAACAGGCGATCGAGCTGTTTGCCGACCTGCCGCCCGATCACCAGTTCTTCCAGCAGCTCGCCTTCATGAGCGCGGAGGAGATACCCGCCTACGAAACCTTGCTGCAACGGCTCAAGAACCGTCCCTACGAGGCGGTTTCGGAGAACGATCGCGCCATGATCGTCACCTTGAGCTTTGCCTACATCGAGCCCCGGCACCGCTTCGGCCTGCTGAGCGACGAGCTGATGAGCAAGATCGTCGCTGCACGCAACCGGTTCTATGAAGACCTGCCGCCCGAGCTGCACAATGCGGTCGAACGGTATGATCCTGCCAAATACATTGCCGCGGCCACCGTCATGGATAATGTCCTGTTCGGGCGTGTGGGCAACAATCATCCCGACGCGCCCGACCGCATACGCTCCATCGTCTATGACATTCTTGACGAACTGGGGCTTTATGGCGAACTTCTGGATGTCGGCCTGGACTTCAACGTCGGCTCCGGCGGCAGGCGGCTGACCGGTGGACAGCGACAGAAGCTCGATGTTGCCCGGGCCTTGCTCAAGCGTCCCGATTTTCTCATTCTCAACCGGCCGCTGTCGGCGCTCGACCAGCGCATGCAGGATAAGGTGCTGCGAAATGTGCTCGAGGAAGCCAGGCGCGACGGCCATTCGCCGGCAATTGTGTGGGTCGTGACGAATCCGGCAATGGCGATGATGTTCGATCGCGTTATCGTCTTCGACTCGGGTCAATTGGCGGAAGACGGAACACACGAGACACTTTTGGCAGGGAACGGTATCTTCAAGGAACTGTTGTCATAGAGCAACGGACATTCAGATGGGATCATTCTGCCGGTGCCGGACATCGGGCTCGCCACCTTTCGCGTGGTTTGTCTCGCCATCCCGGAAAGAGAATTGATTCCATCTGGGCGTCCGTTGCTCTAGTCTGGCAAACGCGAATTTTGGAAGGTTTGCGACAATGCTGCTCAAGGATGAAGTTGGAATGCTGCAACGCGTTCCCTTGTTCTCTGCCATCGAGCCGACAAAGCTCAAGCTGCTTGCGTTCACATCCGATCGTGTGAGCTACAGCGCCGGCCAGATCCTTTTCCGGCAAGGCGACGAGGGAGACGCCGCCTATGTCATCCTTTCAGGCAGGGCGGATATTCTTGTCGATTCCGACAGCGGACCGATAAAAGTTGCCGAACTGGAGCCAAATTCGATCGTTGGCGAGATCGCCATATTGTGCAACAGCTCCCGCACTGCCACCGTCAGAGCGGCAAGTCCGCTGGAAGCCCTGAGAATCCGCAAGGATCATTTCCTGAGGCTTATGAGGGAGTTCCCGGAAATGACCATCGAGATATTGCGGGTTCTTGCCGATCGCCTAAGCCATACGACCGCGGATCTGATCGACGCACGAAGCGCCAAATAACGAAGGACGTGCGCTCGATCCTCGCCGTCGTGACGGCACTGTCCTCTCGCTGAGAAGATCACCCGGAGAAAGCCTGTCTCGCCTAGCAGCAGTTGTTTGGATATGATGGGCGAAGGGGTAGCATGGACGACAACGTTTTCCTGGTCAGGTTTTGGGGTGTCCGCGGCAGCATTTCGGTATCAGGGCCAGAATTCTGTCGCTATGGCGGCAACTCAATCTGTGTCGAGATGCGATGCGGTAAGCATACGCTTCTGTTCGACGCAGGCTCTGGCCTACGGCCTGCCGGCGCGGCGCTTCAGGCGTTGGGCGTGACCGATTTCGACCTGCTTTTCACCCATTGCCATTACGATCACATCATCGGGCTGCCGTCTTTTGCGCCGATCTATGACCGGGGCGCCAAGGTTACGCTTTGGTCCGGGCATCTTGCAGGACACATGACGACCCGGCAGATGGTCGATGAGTTCATGCGGCCGCCGTGGTTTCCGGTGAAACTGGAGGCCTGCAAGGCAAGCCTCGACTATCGCGATTTCGTATCTGGAGACGTGCTTCGCCCGCGCGAAGGGGTGGTGGTCCGAACCGGCAGTCTTATGCATCCGGGCGGCTGCATAGGCTACCGGGTCGAATGGGGCGGCGGCGTCGTGGCGGTGATCACAGACACTGAGCACGAGCCGGACAAACTCGATCAGGCGGTGCTCGGCCTGATCGAAGATGCCGACCTCGTCATTTACGATTGCACCTACACCGAGGAGGAAATGGAACGCCGCCGCGGTTACGGGCACTCGACTTGGCAACAGGGCGTCAAGCTCTGTGAGGCGGCCGGTGCGCGGAGGCTTGCACTGTTTCACCACGATCCGACACGCACCGACAAGGAACTGGACAAGATCCAGAAACTGGCCAAGGACAGGTTTACCGGCGCTTTTGTCGCGCGGGATGGCCAGACGCTCAAACTTCCAGTCTCATTGCGCAAAAAGCGCTGAGCTATTTTCCTCTATCTCTTTGTTTTGACGCAATTCCGGACGGAAACCGTTCATACCTTCCTGGAATTGTTCTACCGGCGCTGCGCCCGATCAATGTCCTGATCGGAAGCCATGCGCAGGCTTCAGTCTGTGCGGTGACTGTGAACAGCCGTTCGAGGAAGAGCCAGGCCGATTCATCATGTACGAGATGGTGGGTGAGCAGGCCCACCGGTTCGCCCCCATCGAATGCATGCTGCAATTGCGCAATGATAGCCTGAACCAATAGGCCATGATCGCGGCAGCCGCGCGTGCCATGCCAATCCATGATGTCGACATTGCTGTTGATGACCGCAAGTGAAGCCGGCCTTGGCGGCCCATAGACCGACAATGCCGAAAACCCTATCGATCCAAGGTCGGATACCAAGCCGGCGTCGATCCTGTTCCAGGGTGGCACCAGCATCGGAACGGCACGTGCGCCGTGCAGGCCGGTTATGTGCGCCAGCCCGCGAGCCAGATCATCGAGCACCGCCTCGCGTGGCCGATGCGCGCCGAGCTCCTGCTTCTTCTGGCCCTCGGGCGCATGATTTCGGTGCGCCCAGCCATGGATGGCGACCGTGGCATGCGGCGCCTCGTCAAGCCGAACGACAAGCTTCTCGTCAGTCAGGGCGGGAATGACGGCCAGAGTCACCGGAACCGCGAATTCACCGGTGAGGTCGAGCAACCGATCAAGCGCAGGCGTCGGATCCACGGCGTCATCGTCGCGCAGCCAGAACTCTGCCTTACGGTCCGCCCGTTGCCGGCTCGCCAGTTCCTCCACCAAGGGTTGCCAGATTTGATCGGATGTCATGAGACCGGGATCTTCGCAAGAAGTTCGGCCAGACGCGCCGCTGCAGCACCGAGAGAACGTTCTTCGAGGATGAAACGTCTGGCTTCTGCGGCCATGATGGATCTTTCGTCGTTACGGGCCAGAAGCCTTTCAATGGCAGAAGCGAACGCCGCCACATCGTCCGGCGGGGTGAGAAACCCGGCCTGGCCATTCCGGACGACCTCCGGCACGCCGGCGACGTCCTGAGCCACAACCGGAAGGCCGGCGGCCTGTGCTTCAAGATAGGCAACGCCATAGGCCTCGCCGAAACCCGGCCAGACGTAAATTCCCCCACTGTAGAGGACATCCGGCACGGCGGCTGGCTCAATCGCGCCAAGCCATTCGATACGCTCGGCGGGCAAGCCGGCGAATTGCGCTTTGATCTCCTCGCGGGCAGGTCCGTCCCCGACGACCGACATGGTCCAGGGCAGGTGACCGATCGAACCGAGCGCCTGCGCCAGCATGCGATAGCTTTCGAGTTTGTCGCCCGGGCGCATCATGGCGACGGTAACGAGGCGCGTCGGACAACCTCGTGCCGGCGTTTCCCGGAATAGCGATGTGTCGATGAAGGGCGAAAGCATGCCGAAAGCGGCGTCGGGTACCGCATCTGCCAGTCCCTGACGATCCCTTTGCGTGAAGCAGATGTTCAGCGCCGCCTGTTCGACGGCTCGCGCCACCAACGCTTGCGTATCGGCCCACAAACCGGTGTTGCGCCGCCTCGAATAGGAGGCTTCCGTTGTCACATAGGGGACACCAAAGGCCAACGCCAGTTCGGGCCCGATCAGGTCGGGCGCCTTGTAATAGGGATGATAGGTGAACCACAGATCGGGCTTGCCGTCACGATCCCAAAGCCTTGCCAGCCGCGCGGCTTCCTCCCGGGCCTCGATCTTGAGCGCATCGAAACTTTTCGAATCCGGTTCGCGTAGATAGAAGCGCAATTCGGATGCCAGTTCGACGCTATGTCCTCCATGCTCCAGCGCCTTGACCAGCATCCGTGCCATCTGGCGGTCGCCGGAGGCAACGGGATGATTGGGCGACTTCAGCGGCGCATAGAAGGCAATTCGCATCCCCGGACCCTATCATCGGAAAGCCTGCGCAAGTCAATTTCGAAGCATGATCGACTTCACCCTCAAGCACTGGAATGTGCTATCTGATGCTCATGGAAACAGCTGCCGCGTCCGATCCGTTTGTTGCTTCTCTGCCGGTCTTCGCAAAGTTTGAAAGCGTTGCCGATATCGATAACTATCGGCCTCTCCCCGATGGCTGGGCGCTGGCCACCGCAGACATCGTCGGCTCGACCAAGGCGATCGAGGCGGGGCGCTATAAAACCGTCAATATGGCCGGTGCCAGCGTCATTTCGGCGCTGCTCAATGCGCTGGGTAGGCAAGATCTTCCCTTTGTCTTCGGCGGCGACGGCGCGCTCGTGGCGTTTCCCGGCTCGGCGCTGGAGATCACCCGCAACGCGCTGGCGGCTGTCCAGAGATGGGTGGCGGACGAACTGGATCTGACCTTGCGTGCCGCAATCGTGCCGATAAAGGATATAAGAGCGCAAGGCCTCGACGTTCGCGTGGCGAGGTTCCAGGCCTCCGATGCGGTCTTCTATGCCATGTTCGCCGGAGGTGGCGGCAGTTGGGCGGAAGCCGAGATGAAAGCGGGGCGCTACCGCATCGATCCTGCGCCGGCCGGCGCGCGGCCGGACCT
This sequence comes from Mesorhizobium sp. M0184, assembly GCF_040322215.1. Classification (NCBI taxonomy): domain Bacteria; kingdom Pseudomonadati; phylum Pseudomonadota; class Alphaproteobacteria; order Hyphomicrobiales; family Phyllobacteriaceae; genus Mesorhizobium; species Mesorhizobium sp. M0184. The sequence goes on along the minus strand of NZ_JAMYSZ010000009.1, from coordinate 190,045 downwards.
GACCGGCCTCTCGTGCCGCTGGAACCCGATCGAAGCCCGGCATGGCGAAATCGTCTCGATCATCGCCATACCGGGGGCGTCGCGCGACTTGCGCGGTTTTCAGTTTCTGGTTTCCGACATCATCGCCCTTGCCAGCAGGCAGGAACGCGATGGCCACCCGGTGCCGGTGAACGGGCCGGACTACAGTTTGCTGCCCGCCGGCCTCGATATCGAGGCGCGGGCCACGGCGCCGGCAGGACGGCGGTGGCTGTCGAAGCTGTGGATAGTGTTCCTGATGACGCTTACGGCTGTTACGGATAGATATGGCTGGACGATCGGCAGATTCGATCCGAAGATCTATAAACGCGAAGTGGCCAGCAATTCGGATTTCCGGAAGTTCGACGATGGCTTAAAGATGACCATCGACGTTGACGCGGATGTGTTGCAACGGATCGAGAACCGGCTGAAACAGGCGGAAGAGGCGGGCATCTGCAACTATGGCCTGCACCGCCAGAAATCGGCCTTGATGACATGCCTCGTCGCATCGCCGCTGCAGCGCGATCACGTTCATTTCATCGATGGCGCCGCCGGCGGCTATGCGATGGCTGCCACAAGCCTTAAGGCGAAGGTGCCGGTCTGACGGCTTGCGGACATCGATTTTCCGCAATATGCCTCGGGGCTCTTGTGAGCGGTGAGCCTCACCATGGAAGCGGACGGCCTGTCCGAATTGACGGGAAGCAGATTTTTGGACGCCTCACGATCGACATATGACCGTCTTCTGAACCGGATTTCGACGCGTGCCGCGCAAGTCGGAGTGATCGGACTGGGCTATGTCGGGTTGCCCCTGGCGGTTGCGATCGCACGCGCCGGCTTCCCTGTTTGCGGCTTCGACATCGAAGCCCAAAAGGTCGAGAGCCTGAACAACGGACAATCCTACATCGAGGCGGTGACGTCGACAGCCCTTGCCGGCCAGGTGGCGAGCGGACGGTTCCGCGCCACTGCGGATTTTGCCGAACTGGCCGTCTGCGATGTCATCATCATCTGCGTTCCGACACCACTGACGAAACACCGCGAGCCGGATCTCTCCTTTGTCAGGAACACCGCAGGCACCATCGCGAAGCATCTGCGTCTCGGCCAGCTGATCGTGCTGGAATCGACCACCTATCCCGGCACCACCGACGACGTGATCAAGCCCATCCTGGAAAAAATCGGCTTGCAGTCGAGGATAGACTTCTTCCTCGGCTTCTCGCCCGAACGCGAGGATCCCGGCAACCGCAGCTTTGAAGTCGCGACGATCCCCAAGGTCGTGGCAGGTGACGGCATTGAAGCGGCGACGCTCGTGCAGGCTTTCTACCATGGCGTGGTCAAGACCGTCGTTCCGGTTTCCACCACGGCGACCGCCGAGGCGGTCAAGCTGACGGAAAACATCTTCCGCTCGGTCAACATAGCCCTCGTCAACGAGTTGAAGATCGTGCTCGGTGCGATGGGAATCGACATCTGGGAGGTGATCGAGGCGGCAAAGACCAAGCCCTTCGGCTACATGCCTTTCTATCCTGGCCCTGGACTTGGCGGGCACTGCGTTCCGATCGATCCCTTCTACCTGACGTGGAAGGCTCGCGAATACGAACTGCCGACCCGCTTCATCGAGCTGGCGGCAGAGATCAACACGGCCATGCCGCGTCATGTGGTCGATGAACTGGCGAAGGCGCTGGACCGGCGCTGCGGCAAGGCGCTCAGCCGCTCGCGCATTCTCATCATCGGGCTCGCCTATAAGAAGAATGTGCCCGACATCCGCGAAAGCCCCTCATTGCGGCTCATTGAACTCATCGAGGAATGGGGCGGCAAGGCGGAATTCCACGATCCGCATGTTACCGAAATCCCGGCCACACGGGAGCATATGGCGATCAAGGGGCGTCGCTCGGTCGAATTGACCGAGGTGGCCTTGAAGGATTTCGACGCTGTCGTCGTTGCAACCGACCACGACGCGATCGACTATCAGGCGATCGCGGATCACGCTCTACTGATCGTCGACACACGCAATATTTTTGGCCGCCTCGGGCTAGCCCGAGAGACGGTGGTGAAGGCCTGACGGCGTCCGAGCCGGCGAATTTGTGCAAGGAGATTTCGAGATAGCATGAGCACAGCGCAAGCAGAAATTTCTGCCATTCTCATGGATAAGGTTGCCGATTGGCTGACCCAATCGGCGTTGGCGGGCGACGACCTGGAAACATTGGTAAGGGGCTTTTGTGAACGGCTGGCTGCTGCCGGCCTGCCGTTGAAGCGGGTGCATTTGAGCTTTTCGATGCTTCATCCGCTTTATGACGCGCTCGGCTTCACCTGGCTCCGCGGCCAGGGCCTGGAAGTGGAAGGCTTCCGCAAGGAGAACGGCGTTCATTCCGACAGATTCCTGACCAGCCCATACTACCATCTGCTCAGCCACAAGCTCGACCATCTGCGGCGCCGGCTCGACCCGTCGGTGCCGTCGGAATTTCCTGTTTTCGATGACCTCAAGCTGATGGGCGTCACCGATTACATGGCTTTCGTCCATCCCTTCAGCGGCAACACCAGTCAGGGCATGATCGGGTCTTGGTCCACCGACAGTGCTGCAGGCTTCAGCGACAGCATGATTTCGGCGCTGCTGCGCATCCAGAACCATCTCGCTATCGCAACCAAGATGGCGGTGCTCACCAAGCTTGCCGACAACATGATGACCACTTATCTCGGCGGCGACGCCGGCAGGCGCGTGCTCGACGGCCAGATCAAGCGCGGCGAGGGTGATACAATCCGGGCGGCACTGGTCATGGGCGACATGCGCGGGTCGTCAAGACTTGCCGAAACCTCCGGCCGCGAAGTCTATATCGATACGCTGAACCAGTTTTTCGACGCCGCTGCTGCACCTTTCAATCGCAAGGGCGGGCAGATCATGAGTTTCATAGGTGATGGCTTCATTGCCGTCTACCCTTGCGCAAGGCACCGTTCACAGTCCGAGATCGCCTGCCAGGCTGCTCTTGCAGCAGCGCACAAGGCCACCGCGCGCATGATGGATCTCAATCTGCGCAGAAAGCAGCAGGGATTGAGCGACATAAACTATGGTATCGGCCTGCATGTCGGCAATGTGATGTTCGGCAATGTCGGGCTTACCGACCGGCTCACATTCTCTGTTTTCGGCTCGGCTGTAAACGAGGTCCAGCGCCTCCAGACCCTGACCAAGAAATATCCGCACAGCGTTCTCGCCAGCAAAGACTTCGCCGGCTATTGCGGCGCCAACAACTGGCTGGCGCTCGGCATGGAGGAACTGGCGGGCATCAGGCAGAAGCTAACGGTGCTTTCACCCGATTTGTCGGGTGCTCTCTCGCTCGACGAAGACGGTGCGCTGGAGCCGATTTACGACCGAATATCGGACGCCGAGCAGGTCATGCTGCTTCATCGCAATGCCGCGCGGCCGTCCGCGGGCGACCCGAGGAAGCTCCAGTAACCGCCACGATCTGATCCGAACGCGTTTGGTATGCAGTCCGGTCGCCGGTTCCGCCAGGGAACTGGCGACTGTTCGAATCCAAGTTGCTCTAGGCTGGCAATGCGATAGTCTCGCCTTCTGGACCTGCCAGAGTGGGGGCTGGTATGAGAATGAATTTGGGCGTTGATCTGCTGCGGATCGAGGATGTTGGCATCTCTTTTGCCATTATAGGGGGACCGTTGCATGCCGTCAGGCGTGCAAATCTTCGCGTCCTGCCCGGCAAGGTTACCGCGCTTGTGGGCGAGTCCGGTTCCGGAAAATCGGTTCTCAGCCAGGCAGTGATGGGCATTTTGCCGAACACAGCCCATGTTCGCGGCCGTATCCTGTTTTCCGATCCTGAAAAGCCCGGCACGACGCAGGATATCCTGCAGATGCCGCGTGACGGACCCGAAATCCGGGCGTTGAGAGGCAGCCGCATCGGCAAAATATTTCAGGAGCCGATGACATCACTGTCGCCGCTGCATACGATCGGCAATCAGGTGAGCGAATCCCTGCAGATTCATACGCCCATGGCTTGGGTGGAGCGCAAGGCGCGGACCGAGGAAATGCTCGGACTTGTCGGCTTTCCCAACCCCAAGCGCGCCTATGACATGTATCCCTTTGAACTTTCGGGAGGATTGCGTCAACGCGCCATGATCGCCATGGCGCTTATCTGCCGGCCCGCCCTGTTGATCGCCGACGAGCCGACGACGGCGTTGGACGTCACCATCCAGGCGCAAATCCTGCAATTGCTGCGCGAGCTTCAGACGAAGCTGAACATGGCGATGCTGCTGATCACGCACGATCTTGGCGTAGTCGCCAACGTCGCCGACGAGGTGGTGGTCATGTACCATGGCGAGATCATGGAAGCGGGACCTGTGGAGGCGATATTCCGCCGGCCGGGCCACCCTTACCTGAAGGGCCTGATGGCAGCCGTTCCGCATTTCGACCTGAAGCCCGGCGAAAGGCTAAAGGCGCTCCGCGAGGTGCCGGTGAATGTCGGGAACCTGCTCGGCAAGCAGACGGCGCCGGCATCGAAGGGGCCGGACGACATCCTGCTGTCGGTCAGGGATCTGACAAAGACCTTCACGATCCGCAAGTCCGGATGGTTCGGCGGAGATCATCAAACCTCTGTTCGCGCCGTGGACGGCGTGAGCTTTGATATCAGGCGGGGTGAGTGCCTGGGTCTTGTCGGCGAAAGCGGCTCCGGCAAAACCACCGTCAGCAAGATCCTCATGCGGGCTGTCACCCCTAGCGGCGGCTCTGTGATCGTCAATGGCCGCGATGGTCCGATCGACGTCTTGGAAGCCGAGGGAGACGCCCTGCGCATGCTGCGCGCGAAAATCCAGATGGTCTTCCAGGACCCGGTTTCGTCGCTTTCACCCCGCATGACGGTGGAGAACATTTTGAGCGAGCCGCTGGAAATCCATCGACGTGGCAATGCCGCGTCCCGACTCGCCACGGTCAAGAGCCTGATGCAGGCAATCGGGCTCGACCCGCGCTTCATAAAGCGTTATCCGCATAGTTTCTCCGGCGGGCAGCGTCAGCGTATCGGCATCGCGCGCGCGTTGGCGCTGGGGCCTGAACTCCTGATCTGCGACGAGCCGGTTTCGGCACTCGATGTCTCTGTCCAGGCGCAGATCCTGAACCTTCTGAAGGACCTGCAGAAGGAACTGGGCCTGACCTACCTGTTCATATCCCACAACCTGGCGGTGGTGGACTACATGGCAGACCGCATCGCGGTGATGTGCGGCGGGCGTATCGTCGAGCTCGCGCCGCGCGAAATTCTGCTTAGGAAACCGGTCCACCCCTACACGCGCTCACTGGTCGCCGCAGTACCTTTCCCCGATCTCGACAGGCCGATGGATTTCAAGACGCTGAAACTCAGCGGCGCTTCCGACACCAGCGCATGGGGACCGCAATTCCGCGACGAGGGCGACGAGGATATGCTGTCGCCGCTCGATCTTGGCGGCGGCCACCTCGTGCTGGCCCGACGTTCGGCCGATTTCAGCGAGCTACGCCATTGATCAGCCGGCGCACCGTCCTTGGACTCATGGCTTCGGCATTTCTGCCGGGCACGTTGCGCGCCGGCGACCTGGAGCCGGAATTTCTTGAGCCGCAGCTGAAGGCCAGAGCGCTGCCGGCACTCGCCGAACGCCTGCCCAAGCGCCCTCGCGCGTTGAATCTCGCCGCGATGGGCCGGCAGCCCGGCCAATATGGCGGCACGCTGCGCACGATCATCGGCAGCCAGAAAGACATCCGGATGATGACAATCTACGGGTACGCTCGCCTGGTCGGCTATGACGAAAAGCTTAACCTGCAAGCCGACATTCTCGAAAGTTTCGATGTAGCGGATGATCGTGTCTTCACTTTCAAGATACGAGAAGGACATAAATGGTCTGACGGTAGCCTGCTGACGTCGGAGGATTTTCGCTATTGCTGGGAAGATGTCTGGCTGAACGATGAGCTTTCGCAAGGCGGGCTCGCCCCGGCCCTGCTGGCGGACGGCAAGCCGCCACGCTTCGAGATCGTCGATCCGTTGACGGTCCGCTATAGTTGGGATGCGCCCAATCCCGACTTCCTGCCCAAGCTCGCCGCTGCTTCGCCCCTATCGCTTGTTCTGCCGGCCGCCTATCTCAAGCAGTTCCACAAGAAATACCAAGATCCATTCCGGCTCGCCGGCCTAATGAAGGAGAACCGGGCCCAGAAATGGACGCTCTTGCATATCCGCATGTCGCGGCAGTATCGCCCGGAGAACCCGGAGCTGCCGACGCTCGATCCCTGGCAGAACCGGACCAAGCCGCCGGCTGAGCAGTTCGTCTTCGAGCGGAACCCGTTCTTTCATCGAATAGACGAGAATGGCCGGCAACTGCCTTATGTCGACCGGATTGTCATGAATGTCAGCTCGTCGGCGATCATTTCCGCCAAGACCGGTGCGGGCGAGAGCGACCTGCAAGGCATGGGAATTGACTTCACCGATTACTCCTTCCTGAAGGATGCGGAGAAGCGCTACCCGGTGAAGATGCATCTCTGGAAACGCACACAAGGTTCGCGGCTGGCGCTGCTGCCCAATCTGAATTGTGCCGACCAGGTGTGGCGTGGCCTTTTTCGTGACGTGCGCGTGCGCCGCGCACTTTCGCTCGCTGTGGACAGGCGCGAGATCAATTTGGCTGTGTTCTACGGATTGGCGCAGGAAAGTGCCGATACGGTCCTGCCGGAGAGCCCGCTCTACCGGCCGGAATTCGCGAAAGCCTGGGTCGCCCATGATCCCGACCAGGCCAATGCCCTGCTCGACGAGGTCGGGCTTCAGGCGCGTGACGATGACGGCCTGCGGACACTCCCCGACGGACGCCCGGCGCAGCTCGTAGTGGAAACGGCCGGCGAAAGCACGCTGGAAACCGACGCGCTCGAGCTCATCACCGATCACTGGCGCAAGATCGGCATCGCCCTGTTCATCCGGACTTCGCAGCGCGACATCTTCCGCAGCCGCGCGCTTGGTGGCCAGATCATGATGTCGATGTGGTCGGGCATCGACAATGGCGTGCCGACCGCCGACATGAACCCCTACCAACTCGCCCCCACCGTCGATGACCAGCTGCAATGGCCGCTCTGGGGTGCTCACTACTTGTCCCGTGGCAAGGTCGGCGAAGCGCCCGATCTTCCGCCCGTGGTCGAGTTGATGGCTTTACTCAAGCGCTGGAACGCATCGACCGAAGCCACGGAGCGCGCCGAGATCTGGAATTCAATGCTGTCGATCTATACCGATCAGGTGTTTTCGATCGGCACGGTAAACGGAACGCATCAGCCGATTCTGGCATCCTCGCGGCTGCGCAATCTGCCTGACAAGGCGCTCTACGGCTACGACCCGACCGCCTATTTCGGTGTCTATATGCCGGATACATTCTGGCTTGGAGAGTCCTGAGCGTGCTTCGATATTTTGTCTGGCGTATCGCCGTGATGGTTCCAACGCTGCTGGTCATATCGGCACTGGTGTTCACGATCATCGAACTTCCCCCAGGCGACTATTTCGACAGCTATGTTGCCGAGCTTCGGGCTCAAGGCGAAGCGGTGGATTCCGATCGCATCGAGATGATGCGCAAGGAATATGGTTTCGACAAGCCACCGGTCATTCGCTACTTCTACTGGGTCGGCGGGATGCTGCACGGCGATTTCGGCTATTCCTTCGAATATGAGCTGCCGGTTCGCGACGTCGTCGGGGACCGAATGTGGCTGACGGTGCTGGTTTCCTTCGTCACGATCATCTTTACCTGGCTCATCGCCTTTCCGATCGGCATGTACTCCGCCACGCATCAATACAGCTGGGGCGACTACGGCCTGACTTTCTTCGGCCTTCTCGGCCTTGCGATTCCGAACTTCATGCTGGCGCTGATCCTGATGTATTTCGCCAACATCTGGTTCGGCACGTCTATCGGCCATCTCATGGACCAGCAATATCTCGGCGAGCCGATGAGCTGGGCCAAGGCGAAATCGATCCTCGCCCATCTCTGGATTCCGGTCTTGATCATCGGCACCGGGGGCACGGCAAGCATGATCCGGCGGCTGCGCGCCAATCTGCTCGATGAGCTACATAAGCAATATGTCGTGACCGCGCACGCCAAAGGCCTTCATCCCTTCAGGGCGCTGGTCAAATATCCGCTGCGCATGGCGCTCAATTTCTTCATTTCAGATATCGGCTCTATCCTGCCGGCCATCATCTCCGGCGCCGAAATCACGGCAATCGTGCTGTCTTTGGAGACGACCGGGCCGATGCTGATCAAGGCGCTGCAAAGCCAGGACATGTATCTGGCAGGGTCGTTCCTGATGTTCCTCGCCTTCCTGACGGTCATCGGCGTCCTGATTTCCGACTTGGCGCTGGCGCTACTTGATCCGCGAATTCGTTTGCAAGGCGGCAGCACCAAATGAACACGCAATCGCCGCTGCCCGCTCCGGGCGCCCCGCTGCAACACTACGTTTCCATTGCGCCCTTTGACCTGGAGTCGGTCGAGGCGATGACGCCGGAGCAGTCGAAGGTCTTTCAGGCGTCGCAGCTGCGGCTGATGTGGTGGAAATTCCGTCGGCACCGGCTTGCCCTTGTATCCGGCATATTCCTGGCAGCGCTCTATTTCGGGATACTGATCTGCGAGTTCCTGGCGCCCTACGATCTGCACACGCGCAACATGGACTACATCTATTCGCCGCCGCAGCGAGTGCACCTGTTCCACAACGGCCAGTTCGTCGGGCCGTTCGTCTATGGCCGCCAGATGACGCTGGATATGGACACGCTCAAGCGGAACTACGTCGAGAAACAGGATGATGTTCAGCGGATCCGTTTCTTCTGCAAGGGCGACAGTTACCGGTTCTGGGGCCTTATCGAAGGTGACAGGCATTTTGTCTGCCCCGCCGAAAACGGCCAGCTCTTTCTGGCCGGCACTGACAGGCTGGGGCGCGATGTGCTCTCGCGCATCATCTATGGCGCACGCATTTCACTGACAATCGGCCTCGTCGGCATCAGTTTCAGCTTCCTGCTCGGCATTGTCATCGGCGGACTGGCCGGCTATCACGGCGGTATCTTCGACCTGATCGTCCAACGGATAATCGAAGTTCTGCAATCGATCCCCAGCATTCCGCTATGGCTGGCTCTGGCGGCGATTATGCCGATAACCTGGAGTCCGATCCTGATCTATTTCGGCATCACCGTCATCCTCGGGCTGCTCGACTGGACCGGACTGGCGCGGGCCGTGCGTTCAAAGCTTCTGGCCTTGCGCGAGGAGGATTACGTTCTGGCCGCGCAATTGATGGGCGCCAGAAGCAGCCGCATCATCGGGCGGCATCTCATTCCCGGCTTCATGTCGCATCTGATCGCGACGGCGACGATCTCCATACCTGGCATGATCCTGGGCGAGACGGCGCTGAGCTTCCTCGGGCTCGGGCTGAGGGCACCGATAACCAGCTGGGGCATCCTGCTCACCGAGGCGCGCAGCGTCAGCGTGATCGCGTTCTATCCATGGCTGCTTTTGCCGATGCTCCCCGTCGTTCTCGTCATCTTGGCGTTCAACTTCCTCGGCGACGGGTTGCGGGACGCCGCGGACCCCTACAAGTGACAGCGCTATTCCGCCGCGCGCAGTGCCGCCGACTCCACCCGTATGATCCTTGTCGGCAACTGTTCGCTTGTTGCAGTGTTCATCGTCCGCCTCTACACGCGGCAAGACTCGATCGGGGTTTAACACGTCGGCCTCGGGTTTCAGCCGCGAAACGCTCTGGTCGGGGGCAGTTGATTTCGTGAACTGGTTCTGGACATACAATCGCACATGAGTCGCCTTGACAGTTTCATCCGGAGGATGACCGCACAGCGCGACATACTTGATCATGTCTGCGCCGAGGTGGCAAAGATGGAGGGGCCCGTGCTCGAGCTCGGCCTCGGCAATGGCCGGACGTTCCACCATCTGCGCGAGCGCCTGCCCGGACGCCGGATCGTAGCGTTCGACCGCGCACTTGCCGCACACGCCAGCTCAATTCCCGAAGCTGAAAACCTCGTGCTCGGCGAAATACGCGAGACGGCGAGCAGGTTCATTGGCATCGACGCCGCTCTTGTTCATGCCGACATCGGCACCGGCTATGAAGATCGCGATGCAGTGACCTCTACCTGGCTTCCCGATCTGACCGCGCGCCTGCTTCGCGTCGGCGGCATCGCGGTCAGCGGCACGCCGCTCGATCACCCGCAGTTGCAACGCCTCCCGCCGCCACCTTCGGTTCCCGCCGATCGTTATTTTATCTGTAGGCGCGTGTGAGGGGCCGGGACGAGCCAAATCTTCAGGGGCCAAGCCTTCAGGGGATCGTATATACTGCTATCTCCCGGTCAATGCCGCGCAGCGAGACCTCGTGGGGCACGGGCGTCAGCGCGTTCCTGTGCAAGAGATCGGCGGTGAGATTGTCGTCGACCACCGCCCGAGTGGCGAAGATCGCCTGTGCGTTGGCAAGGTTCTGGACCCGCGAAGCAATGTTGACCGTCTGGCCGAAATAGTCCTGTCGCTCATTCATAGACACGGCGATGCAGGGGCCGGCATGGACTCCGATCTTGAGCAGCAGATCCTCGCGCCCGCTCTTGTCGTTGAGCGTACGCATGGCATCGCGCATCCTGAGGGCTGCAGCAATCGCACGATCAGGCGTCGCGAAGGTCGCCATCACCGCATCACCGATCGTCTTCACCACCGCGCCTGCCTCCGCCGTGACGATCTCGTGCAGAACCTGGAAATGCTCGCGCACGAGATCGAAGGCTGAAAGGTCGCCCACCCGCTCGTAAAGCTCGGTCGATCCGCGCAGGTCGGTGAACAGGAACGTCAGGCTGGTGATCTTCAGGCGCTGGTTGATGTCGAGTGTATCCGTGCGATAGAGATCGCGGAACGTCTGGTTGGTGAGCAGGCGCTTGGCGGTCAGGAAGGGCCGGCGTTTTCCCAGGAAATCATGCAATGCCTGGCCGGCGATGAAGACCGTCGGCAGCACGCGGGTGTCGGTCCGGTTTTCCAGCGAAATGCGCAACGGGCCGGGTTGCATCTCCAGCGTCTGGTTCTGGACATGGTCGCGGTCGAAGGCCAAAGAGAGGCTCCGGCGCTCCTTTGTTGGTTCGCCCTTCCCGTCGATGAACTGCGCTGAATGGGTGACCGGCTCGAAGACGATGATGAATTCGGACGGAAGCTGTATGGGCAGAACCGCCTTTTCACCGGGCGCAAGCTCGATATCCTCCAGCGAGAACGCTTCCAGCTTTTTCGCGAAATCCTCTTCCGGCAGATCGACGCCGGACGCCCAGTAGATTTGGCGGAAATATTCCGCCACCGGCAGTTCGTGTGGATTGTGGGCGGCAATCCTGCGCACGCGGGGACTGACGGTGAATGTCACCTCGACCATCTCGTCGAGGGTCGGTGAATAGCCCTCGGAGCACAGCGCGCAGGTGTATTCGTCCTTTTGCAGGGTTTTCAGCGTGGCGTTGGTGTCGAGCACGCCGCCGCAGCCGGGGCACAGAACATTCCAGGAAATGTCGAAGATGCCCACCCGCGCCGCATGGAGAAAGGCGCTTATTGCGCGCTCCTCGTCGAGGCCATGCTTGCTGGCGAAGGCTGGCGCATTGATGCGGCAAAGTTCGCGGTCCTCGCCCTCCGCGATGGTTCGCTTGATCGCGTCGATCGCCTGCGGATCGACATCGGCCGATTGTCGCAGAAGTGAGAACAGATCCTGAGCTTCGTTCATCGTGCAGGCTCCGGAAAATGCACCCCGAGGCGTTTTGACCGGACCGGTCTTTGGTCCGAGTGCTCCATCTTACTTCGAAACGGACCGTACGGCCATTCGAATGGATAAGCCTGGTGACCGTTCAATTTCCATTCGGCGGATTTTAACCGGCCGCAAGCAGCACTATGATGGTCCATGGCGCATTCATCTTTGGGATTTTCTCCCATGCCGACATCCGACAATCCGCCATTTCCCGCGGCCCTGCGCCTTTTTTCTGCGGTGGTCATCATCGTCCTGATCGTAGGCGCCGGCCTGTTTTTCATGCCTGCGCTGGTGAAACCGGGCTGGCCTTGGGCCGTCACGCCGTTCAATGCGCGCTTCCTCGGTGGCTTCTACACCGCCGAAATGGTCGTGATGGCGGCACTGCTGGTCTGGAATCGCTGGTCGCCCGGCAGGCTCGTGCTCGTCATGGCCTTCATCTTCACCGTCATCGTGTCGGTGGCTTCGTTCATCAATCTCGGCTATTTCAACTTCGAGCGCAAAGCGCCCTGGCTGTGGTTTTTGGTCTATCTTGCTTCGGTCGCGGTATCCGGGCTGTCCCTGTGGCGGGCCAGGGCCCGTCCTTCTGCAAAAGGCGTGACCTTAAATCCCGCATGGCGCGGCTACATGCCGGCGGAATCCGCGATCCTTGGGCTCTATGGCGTCGGCCTGTTGCTGTTTCCCCTGACATTCAGTGGCATCTGGCCATGGCCGATCGATGCCTTCCACGCTCAGGTCTACAGCGCCATCTTCCTCGCCGGTGCGGGCGGTATATATCTCGTCTGGAGAAGCGCGCCGCGCGAGGAACTGCTGGTGCTCGGGTTGGCGCAGTTTCTGGTTGGCCTGCTTGCCATCCTCGGCGTCGTCATCACCAACGCTGCGGTGCACCGGATCGACTGGACGGCGACCGTGACATTGTGCTGGCTCGCCCTTTTCGGCTGGATAGGCATCAGCGGCGTCTTCAAACTCTACGCTGCCTCCCGGTATTTTTAGCTCGCAATCGGCATCATAGGTCAGAGACGGCTGGATTTTCAGGTGGCGTCCGGTGCATCGTACCGGGCCGATTGCCTTCGCCGGGAACGCCATGACCAGCACGACCTCGCCACCCTCCGAGAAAATCGAGCCGCTGCTGCGGTCCGTCCGGCCAAGCGATGCGGAGGCGCTTTGCGCTATCTTCAACATGCCGGGCTTCCGCTGGGGCACGCTCAGGATGCCTTTCGAGATGGTGGAGCAGGTGGCGCGGCGCATTGCCAAGTCCGGCCAGGAAACCACCTGGATCGTTGCCGAGCTGGACGGCAAGGTCGTCGGCCATGGCAGCCTGGTCGTGCAGGGTTCACCGCGCCGTTCGCATATCGGCGAGATCAATATTGGCCTTGACGATGCCTTTGTCGGCAAAGGTATCGGCTCTGCCATACTTGGCGCGCTGCTTGACGTGGCCGACAACTGGCGCGCCCTGAAGCGGGTCGAATTGACCGTCTATGCCGACAACGAAGCGGCTCTCCGTCTCTACAAAAGCCACGGCTTTGAGGTCGAAGGCCGGCATGTGAAGGCCGGCTTTACCGACGGGCAGTACCACGACCTCCTGAGCATGGCCCGGCTGCGGTTCTAAGATCCGCTGTTTGGCGTTAGCTGTTTAGCCAGTCTGACAATTCGTGCCGAGCGAACAGGTGATTCTCATGGAGAGCTGCGTAGGATACGGCCATTTCGTCTCACGCCATCTTAATCGAGTTGACGATCTATGTGTGGGCCGGCCGCATCCAGCAAGTCTGGTCTCGCTTGGCGTTTGCACCGCAAGCGGCTAGACGGGACCAATGACCGCCGTCTTTGATCCTACCCCTTCCCCTACCCCTACGCCTCCGGTGGAAATTCTGACTGTGCTGTCGCTGCTCTGCCCGGAGGTCGTGCGCGACATCGAGCAGAACTGGAATGCACCGGTTTCCGACTACGCCCGCCATCTTTGGCGGCCGGTGGCAAGGCCTGCATCGGGCCCGGCGATCGCTGCCCGCTCGATCCTGCGCGAAGTCCTGCATCAGCGCCTCGGTATGATCATGCAGCCTGACGAGATCGGCAAAGCCCTCGACGAGTTCGAGCACAGACCGGTGATTCAGTCCGGCCTGCACTGCCTGCTTCTGATGGACCGGATCACCTTCGATGCCCTCCTGCTTGCCTGGCTCGGCGCAGTCGAAAACGGGCTGTCGGCCTTCGTCGGCTTCATGGGAACGACGATGACCATGGAGACAGTTGGCCGGGAGGGGCCGGGATGGCTCGATGTCGGCGACGACAAGGTCAACCTGTTTGGCATGGGGCGCCACAAACTGTGCCGCAAAAGCGCCTGCGTGGCCGGTCCCGTCTCCCTCAACAAGCGCGCGCTCGAAGCGGTGGGCGATGAAACGGATGCCAGCCGCTGGCTGGGCACACTGCTTGCCAGCCAGGACAAGGTGTTTGAAACCGCCGCCGATGCGCTGACTGCCCTGAACCAGGATCTGGTCGCCAATTGGGATCGTGCCGGCATGGCCCTGCCGGTTTTCATCGATGATCGGGCCGCCGCGGCTGCCATGGCGCGGCATCTGGAATATGACGGCAGCCTTCTTTCCAGGCTGCTCATTGAACCCGCAAGACGCCAGCGTCTCGAACATGCCTGGCAAGAGGCCGCATCGAGCCCATTTGGCAGATTCCTGCCCAATGCCACGGACTATTTCTGGGGCATCCGCGAGGAGCGCGTGCGCAAGCTCGTTCTCGAGAGCGGGCACCTGATCGAGCCCGACAGGCCGCAAGGTCTTTCCATCCCGTTCGAGCGGCCGTATCTCAGGCAGGCGCTGCTGGACGGCGTGCTGCTGCCGAACTTGTTCCTGACGTTCCTCGTCCTTGCCATATTGCCGCGCGTGCGGGTCGTGGGGGGCCTGAGACAGATTGGCTATGTAGCGCTTTTCCACTCGATCCTTCTGGCCGTGCTAGACGAAAACGCGCCGGAAGAGCGCGATCTGGCTGCGGAGCTGCAGGTTCGGGAAAATGCCTGGGGCATGCGGGTCATCGATGAAAAGATCTCAGTCCGCGAGCAGCTTGCCGGCCTGCCGGAAGGAGCGCTCTTCCCGGACCTGCTCCGGCAATACCGATTGCGGACATTTGCCGAGACGACCGACGACCTGAAACTGGTTCGCGAAAACGCCAGATGGCGCAAGATCGGCCAGGCAGAGATCAAGCCGACCTGAGCCTAATTCGCAACCGCAAGCCACGGCGATCTATCGGGGAGCCTCTGGCGTCTGATCCGGCCGCATAGGCCTCACCTGTCATTGCACCGCACCGCCCCTTGCGGAGCCCATCCACCACGTGTTCGAAATCGACCGGTTCTTGTAGGGCAAGACTTTGCGACGGTATTCCAACGAATAGTCGGGATTGACGCGAAGCGCCTCCTGCCATGCCGCGCGGGCTTCGGCGAAACGGCCCAGATGGCCGTAGCTGCGGGCCGGAAGCACGCGAGACGTCGGTGACAGCGTTGCGAGTCAGCCCGTTGCATCAAGAGGTCAACGGCCTCCTCATCTTCATGATAGCAGGAAGACGGAGGGTAAGAGGGAACTTTCGCAGACGACGGCCACGCAGCCGCCCGAATGGGCAGCGCTCTGCCACCGGACCCACACGGATCGCTCGCTGCCGCTTGCCCGTCGACGACTATCGGTGCATCCTTGTGAATAGCCTGGCCGTGAAGTGCGGGCGAGATCACGCCGTCACGGCCACTAGTGAGGTCTTGTTCGATGGACTGCTTGGGCTGCGGTTTCGAGATTGAGGGCGGTTACGCCTTCTGTCCGAGGTGTGGCAGGCGCCAGCCCGTGCCATGCGCCAGTTGCGGCTACACCTGCGCACCTGATTTCGAGTTCTGTCCGAAATGTGGGGCAAGCGTCGGTGCGCCCGCAAAAGCCGTCGAACGGCCTGCTCCGGCACCAAGCCGGACCATTGTGCCGCCTTCTCGAACTCCGTCGCTGCTTTCGAACATGGAAAGCGAAGAAGGGCTGCATCCCGTCTCTGACGCCGATCGCCGGACGGTAACGGTCCTGTTCGCCGACCTTTGCGGCTTTACGACACTCAGCGAGCAGCTCGACCCCGAGGTCATGCAAGCGCTGCAGAACAAACTATTCAAGGAATTGACGGCGGCCGTACGAAACTTTGGTGGTTTCGTCGACAAATTCATCGGCGATGCACTGCTCGCTTTGTTCGGTGCGCCGGTCGCGCATGAGGACGATCCGGAACGTGCGCTTCGCGCCGCTCTCGACATGATCGCCCGGACGGCGCGGCTCGGCGAAAGCACCCCCCACTCCGGCTCGCCTCTATTACTCCACATCGGCATAAACACTGGTCCGGTCGTTACTGGCGGATTGGGCATCGGCACCGCCAGATCCTATTCCGTGACCGGCGACACAGTGAATACGGCGCAACGCCTGCAATCGCTGGCCGCACCGGGTGAGGTGCTGGTAGGCGAGCTCACTCACAGGCTGACCCGGCATGCCTTTTCTTACGAGTCGCTGGGTGATGTCGTGTTTCGCGGCAAGGCTGGCAGCGTGCTCGTTCATCGACTGGACGCACCGCTAGCGGTGCCGCGTGCAGCGCGCGGGCTCGAGGCGCTCGGCCTCAGTGCGCCGCTAATAGGTCGTGGTGCGGAGCTCAATAGAATGATGGCGAGCCTTGACCAGGCGTGCGGCGGCTCGGCCCAACTTGTCCGCCTCGTCGGAGAAGCCGGCATCGGGAAATCGCGGCTGGTGAAGGAGTTCGTCGCCCGCGTCGGCGACGAGGAGCGTTTTCGCAACGTCGCCGTGCGGCAGGCCACGTGCTCACCGCTGGGTGAACAATCTTTTGGCGCCTTGGGCGCAGTGGTGCGCAGCGCTGCCGGGATGATGCAAAACGACAATGGGGACGAAATGCGGGGGAAGCTCGCAGGCTTGCTTGCCGATCTCGGCCTGCAGGGCGAGGAGGCGAAGCGGCTGATGCCTTTGCTCTACCATGTGCTTGGCCTTGGCGACCCCGATGCCACCTTGCAGCATGTCGAGCCCGAGCAGCTGCGGCGGCAAATTCTCTACGCAGTCCGCACAATCATCGAACGGCGGCTTGCGTTGTCGCCGTTATTGATTGTCGTCGAAGACCTGCACTGGGCCGACGCCGTGTCGCTCGAGGCACTACGTTTCGTGATGGACAGGTTGGAACGCACGCGGTTGATGTTGCTGGTCACGCATCGTCCGGCGCCGGACAACGACCAGCTCGACTCAAGTCGGGTCAGTCACACAGCGCTCAGGCTTCCGCCACTCAACAATGATGACGGACGCAGCCTGCTGGCAGCGCTTTTCGGCGAGAGCTGGGTAAGCTCCGCGGGAGGGCTTCTCGACCAGATCCTCGAGCGCGCGGGCGGCAACCCCCTTTTTGTAGAGGAAATCGTTCGCGGCCTTATCGATTGCGGTGTACTGATGCGAGACGGCCAGCGATGGCGGACTGTGGCAGGCGAAGTCGCAACCGGCATCCCCGCCACTATCCAGGCAATGTTGCTTGCCCGCGTCGACCGGCTGCCCCAAGAGGTGCGCCGGTTGGCCCAGGAGGCCGCGGTAATCGGCCCGCGCTTCGATGCCACACTTCTGAAAACCGTGACAGCCGACCCCGGCCGGCTCGAAGCCGGCTGCGAACTGCTTTGCGATGCGGAAATCATCGAGGAAGTTGCCGGATCAGGCTCGGTCTCGTCTCAAAGCTACCGATTTACGCAAACATTGCTGCAGGACGTGATCTACCAGAATCTGCTCCTGCAACGCCGGACCGAAATCCACGGGCGGATCGGTGCTGCCTTGGAGCAACTGTGCGGCGACGAGCCGGAACGGCTCGAGGATTTGACCGTGCTCGGTCATCATTTCGCACAGAGCGCCGAGCGGGAGAAGGGCGCGCATTACCTGCAGGCGGCAGGCGATCGCGCTCGCATGATATATGCCAATGACGACGCCCTTCGTTTCTACGAGCGAGCACTGACTGCGTTGGGCGCGATCGGGCAAACACCGCTCAAACTGGCAATTGCAGAGCGCATTGCCGATTTGAGCGGCCCGGCAGGCCGCCGCGAGATCGCGCACCACCACTACGAGACGGTGTTGCAGGCATACCGCGAGTCGGCCAATCGCGTCGCCTCGGCGCGAGTTTTGCGTAAGATCGGTCGGCTACTCTGGGATGTCGGCAAGCGGGACAAGGCAGAACCCCGCTATGCTGAGGCGGCAGCGCTCCTCGATGGAGCGGATGCCCCGATCGAGCAGGCGCATCTGTGGCAAGAACGTGGCCGACAGGCGTTCCGTAGCGGAGATCACGCTCTCGCGGCAAAATGGGCAGACGCGGCGCTGGATTGCGTAGGCACACTGACAACGGAGCATGTCTCCGAGGTAAGGTGTGATGCCACTCTTGTGACCGCCGAGGCACTCAATACCAAGGCTGTCGCGCTGGCTCGCCTTGGGCGAAACCGTGAGGCCGTGCGTCAGGTTGAGCGTAGCATTGAATTGGCCGAAGCCGCCGGTCTGCTGGGCGCGGCCTGCCGCGGCTACACCAATCTCGGCGTGCTCTACACGACCATCGATCCCGCAAAGGCGATGGAGGTCTGTCGACGCGGTCTTGAAGTGGCGCGCCGTATTGGTGATTTGGGTTTCCAGGCGCGCCTCCTCGCCAATCTGGCGGTCGCTTGTTGTACTTTCACGGATCGCTGTCCAACGGAGGGCGTGCCTGCTGCCGAGAAGGCCATCGAGCTCGACCGGGCGCTCGACCAGCGCGAGCACCTGCCGGTGCCGTTGATCGTGCTTGGGCAGATCCACCAGTGCAACGGCCGTCCGGACCTGGCGGTTGGGTTGTTCCACGAAGCACTGGACGTAGCTCGCGAAACGGGCGAACCCCAACTGCTGTTTCCGTGTTATGATGGTCTCGCAACGCTTAATCTCGACCTCGACAATCTGGCCGAGGCCGAACGCTACTTTTCCCTGGCGCAGGGTATATGCGCCCAGCACGGGCTCGACCCGGAAGCGCTTGTGGTGCTGCCTTTTCTCGACTAGCCGGGGTTGGAGGTTGGAAATGTCCGCGCGTAGTGACTTGGTGCCGCTTCAACCGGGCGACCGTGCGCCAAACGTGGTACTCGACGCCATTACCCAGGAAGGCAAGATCGCGCTTGACGATTTTCGCGGCCAAAAACCGGTGCTGGTCGGCCTGTTTCGAGGTCTGCATTGCGCGTTTTGCCGACGCCATATCGCCGCCCAGGCGCGGCTTGATCCGGAGCTGCGCGAAAAGGGCGTGGAGAGCCTGACGGTGGTCAACACGCCGATCGAACGGGCGCGTCTCTATTTCCGCTACCATCCGATGCCGAATCTGCTTGCGGCCTCCGATCCTGAACGCGCTTCACATCGTGCTTTTGGACTGCCCAATCTCGAATTCACCCAAAACGAGACGAACTGGCCGTACAAGGTCTCGATGGCAGCGGCAAAGGATATGCGGGTCGACATACCAGGCGAGCTGCCCGGTCCTATGGATCCTCTTGCGGCCAGTGAAATCCTCAACAAGAGGGACCATTACGAGCTGACCGAAGCCGACGAGCAGATGCTAGCAACGGGACACGGACAATTGGTCGGTCAGTTCCTGCTGGACCGGCAGGGGATCGTCCGCTGGAGCTTCACGGAGGTTCCAGAGGGTGGGCGATACATGTTTGGGGCGCCAAGCCCGCAGGAGCTGATGTCAGCCGTATCCCAGGTCGCCCAATAGACTTGCGAACGAGGTAAGCGGAGCGGGACGCTGAACAAAACGCGGAACCAATTTGTTACGAATCTAGACACTGACAAGTTCACGGCTCACGCGAGCACGGCCTCGACAACGGCAACAAAGTCATCGAACGAACGATCCCCACGAATCTCGATGCGCGGAAGGTCGATGGGATCGCAATCGAGGTCCGCCGGCCCGTGTCTGCCGCCGAAGCCGATTCGATAGCCGCACTCCTTGGCCAGCCTGCCAAGCCGTCGGTCGGTGACAGAGAAGGGTGCCGCGAACGCCGTGGTTGGCCGACCGGTCCATCGTTCGATGAACATACGAGAGCGCAGGAGCTCGGCGGCCAAGTCAGAGCTCGACAGACCATCGATCGCGCGATGCGTCGCCAGATGGCTTCCGAAGAACGCACCTTCGCCGGCGAGGCGTCGCACCGTCCCGGCGTCCATAAGCTGCGTCGGCGGGCCGCTGTAGGCGTCCCATTGTGCACTTTCACCCACCAGGTCCGTCACCAGGAACACTTCCGCGGTCAGATCGTTCGTGCGCAAGGCCGGCCAGGCATGGTCGGCAAAGTTCTGGAAGCCGTCATCGAACGTGATGAGCACTGGGCGGCCAACGAAAGGCTGACGGTTGACGATGAACCATTCCAGCTGCTCGGACCTAATCGCGTGAAAGCCATTGGCGCGCAGCCATGCCATTTGGCTGGCGAATGCGGCGGGCGCGAGCCGAAAACGGGCGAGCGCGGCCGGACCATCATCGGCGACGCTGTGATACATGAGGACAGGGATACGCTGCCGCCGCTCGCTACGTGCCACGTCGCGGCGCAAGGCCCGCGCCCCGCCCCAGACGATATTTCGCGCGACCCCGATTTCAACGGGTGCGCGGATTGGCACATGATCTACCATCGGTTCCGTCGCAACGTCGCCTGGTGACAGGCGGCGGAAGCGGTCTATGCGGTAGAGCTCGGTCTGGATCGATTGCTCGAGGACGAGGCCGTCGGTCGCTGCCAGCGTCTCTGAGATCGCTTGTGCACCGAATGTGTTCCAGTCGAAGCCCGTCCTTCCAACATTGTCTCGTAGCACGAATGCGTGTGCGCTGATGAAACTGCCGCCAGGCGCCAACGCCTCAATGAGTTTTTTGGCGATGCGCCGCACATCGGCGAGATCATCCAGGTAGTAGAGCACTTCCGAACACACGATCAGATCCATTTCGCCCGGCAGCGTGTCCGCAGAGAAATCCAGTACGCCGAACTCAACATTCGGCTGATCGCTGCATCGCGCGCGCGCCCGCCCGACGGCTACGGCGGAGATGTCAGTTGCGGTCAAATGGCCCACGCGCGGCGCCAGCTGCCGCGTGAAGTGGCCCTCCGCGCAGGCCAGCTCAAGCGCCCGCCCGATGGGACCGGCAGGCAGAATTTCGAGCTGCCGCTCATATTTTTCCTGCTCATAGGGCGAACCGTAGTTCCAGGGATCCTCGGTCGCGAAATGGCGATTCCAGAAAGATGTGCGATCATTGTCGCGCCCATCCGCGGCCCGTGCACGGCGCGGCGCTGTAAAAGGCTCTTTAGTTTCGGCGCTCGACCGAACCAGCGCCTGCGCTTCCGCGGCCAATCGCGCGAGTTTGCCGAAATGGCTGTCCCGATCAGACCGGCGTCCCGCCATGGACAACAATGCCTCGGCTGCAAACATGTTTGACTTGTCGGCACCGGCGCCCTTTTGCGGTGCATCTACAGGCGATCGCCTCGCAAGTCGCGCGGCACTGTGCATAGGCCGCTCAGGGGGCACGAAATTCAGGATCAATTCAATCCAATGACGCCTTGTCACTCTCCCGAGTACGCCGAACTGCACGAGAGCCTCGATCTGGCCATCCATCATCAGATGGGCATAGATTTGATCGATTCCTTCCGGCACTTCGATTGAGGCCGGATTTCGCGCGTCGACACGAATTCCAAGTGTCCGCGCCAGCCTGCGCGGCGCGGCAAGATCGTCGACATCGAGCAGCATTTGCTCAAAGTGATACTGCACGCGGCGAGCCGCGTCGGGATTATTCCAGAGCTTGCCGAGTTCGATGATCAACTCGGTGAGGGAGCCGCCGAACCTGTCCCACCTGGCAGCCAATTGCGCTGGCACCGACAGGCTTCCTACCATAAGGCCATCGACGGCCACCTTGGCGATCTCACGCGCCCACTTACGTCCTGCCGGGAGCGTGCGCAGGGACTGCGGGTTGATCGAGCGCGAGCCGCAGCCGCAATCCGATGCGGCGTTCCACAACGCGAACCACGCGAGTGCTTCTGAAGCGGTGCGGCCGTTCGCCTCGATCGCTCCATTGGCGTGAGCCGATGCCGGGTTTTTGACCCTGGGATCGGCGGAAAAGCCGCGGGCGATCACGATTTCCGCATCTGCCAGCATCTGCGTCGAATTGCGGCTGAGCGCGTTGGGGCTGACCCGATAAAAAGCGAGCGGCTCGTCGACCATCACCCAATTTTTGCCTAGACGTGCGAGGCGCTGCCACAGATCCCAGTCCTCGCAGGTGCGCAGCGACACATCGAAGCCGCCCAACTCGGCAATTGTCTTCCGGTCGACGAGCAGCGCGTGAGTGCGGATCGCGCACCGGCGCGCGAATGTTTCGAAGGGCTGGATCGCAACCTCCGTCGCGATGCTCGACTGGGTGAGTTCGCCATCGGGCATCACGCGCCGGGAACCGCAATAGGCGGCGACCGCATCGGGCGCGGCTTCAAGTGCGGCCAGCATTTTCGCAAGGAAGCTGGCATCCACCCAATCGTCCGCATCCAGAAACATGAGCCAGTGGCCGCGCGCTGTCGACATCCCGATATTGCGCGCGCCGGCGGCGCTATACGCGCAAGAGCTCAACGTCCGAAACCGGGCATCGTGCTCCACATAACCGGCGATGATCGCGGGGGTGCGGTCCGTGGAGGCGTCGTCGACGATGATCGCCTCCCAATCCACTATTTCCTGATCGAGAAGGCAATCGAGTCCGCGCGCCAGCGTTACCTCCGCGTTGTGCGCAGGAACCACGATTGAAACCAAGGGATTATGCGCCACGCCGTGTAACCCGCGCGTTGGTTCGAAGGTAGAACAAGAGTCCCGAAACATAGCCGGCGATTTCCTGCCAAAGGAAACGGTCCTCAGGGACGCTGCGTCCAAACAGTCTCCTGCGAACTCTTCCGAGCCGCCGCGACGCCGCCATTTGGCTGCAGAGCGAGCTTGCTCCTGTCGTGCTACCGAAGTTGCAAGCCTGGCACAGCATTCGCATCCGTGCCGCCGAGCTTGGGCGCCAGCTGTCGCAGATGCACGTCAAAGCCAAGCATGCCGCATACTCATGTCGATCCCCGGAGTCGGCGCCATGACCACAGGCGGCGGTCCCGGGCACCGTATGAGTGCAATAGCTATGGCAACCTGACGTCTTTTGCAATTGGGGGCGCAACAAATGCCGCCCACTGAAGCTTTGGTGTGAATGACTGCAGTTATTGGGACTGTCGCTCCCCTCCTATCGACCGAAACGCCTCGATTCCGAGGTGCATTCTCGAACAGCCATTCTCCGTGCGAAAGAAGACCTTCCTTCTACCGTTGGGCCCGCATCGGAAGCTGATCGTCGCAGTATACAGTCGGGTGCGAGACGGTACGTGCACCGCCAGACCAGCTACTTTAGACACTTCTAATGAATCTGCGCTACTTAATTGCGCTCCAGTAGCTATAGCCTGACATTGTATTACTCATTTCGATAGTAGATTGCGTCCAATGATCGATTAGATTAGCCGGTTATGGCTGCTATCACAAAGAGATGCGAGAGCGACATCAATCCGAACTCGTGCATTTGCTGCTAGTCCAAGAGATGTAAAAGGGAGGCACGAATTGGCTTAAGCCAAGAAGATTCCGGCTTGCGAGCCGGGTATTTTGCTGGCATGCTTGCTGGTTTCTGAGTGGTGCACTGTGGCAATTGTTCAAAGAAGGGGGCATAAAGATGGCCAAGGAATCTTCGAATACCGCTTCTTCAGCAAATAAAGCGGACGCAAATCTGATAAGTAATGCAGACGGAAGCGGGCTGACCTTCATGGCGGGCCAGGCTCGCGAGAGCGGGGCCCCCGGCGACGCTGTAGGTGTCGACAAGATACGTGATCTGCTGTTCGGCAACCAGATGCAGGACTATGACCGCCGCTTTTCCAAGCTTGAAGAACGGGTCTTGCAGCGCTTCAAGGATGTCGAATCCGAGGCCAAGCGCAATCTTGAAATGTACGAGTCAAATGCAAAGAAGCAGGTCGACTCGCTTGCGGCGCAATTGCGGAACGAAAAAGACGCGCGAGCCGACGCCGACAAGGAGATTGATCGGAATCTTCGCGAGCAAAATCAGGCGCTCGAAAAGCAGGTGCGCGCGTTGTCGGATCAGTTGAGCGAGCTTGAGCGGGAAGTTGCGGACCGGATAAATCGAAACGATCATTTGCTGCGTGAGGAAATCAAGCAAAAGAATGAAAGCATTCAGATGCTGATGGAGAAAATGTTTTCCGATCTTGGCAATGTCAAGACCGACAGAAATCTTTTGGCTGGCCTGTTTGTCGAGGTTGCAAAATGTCTAAATCAGGATCCCGTCGGCAGCAAGAACAACGCGGAGCGTACCTGGAAAGTGAGTTGATCGGAACTTGACGTCGACTGTCGACCCAATCAGCCTCCCTCAAAGAGCAGCTTCGAACGATACAGAGATTGATCGCGAGGCTCTGGCTCGCCTTTTGATCGAAATTGCCCGGAACGTTGATCCGGACTATCGTGCGCGTCTCGAAGGCGTTCCAGCCGCCGATCCTCGCATGGAAACGCTGCGCCAGCTGCTGGTCGGCGGCGAAATTTCGGAGCTTTCACGAGTTACGCACCTGCTCGACGAACCCGAGCAGCTTGCGGCTGCAGTGGGGAGCGTTCTCCCCAGTGCAGCCGCACGTGCGCCTCATGCGCAACTCGGAGAGGCCCTTGCGCCAGCTGTCGAGAGGGCCGTGCAACGGTCCATCCAGAAGAGCCCGCGTACGCTGACGGATATATTGTACCCGGTGTTTCTGCCGGCTATTCGCAAGTCGATCGGCGAAAAGATCGACCAGACCTTTCAATCGCTGAATGAAACTTTAAGACATATATTTACCTGGCATGGGCTCAAGTGGAGACTTGAAGCCTGGAGAACAGGAGCAAGCTTCTCAGAAGTTGTTCTTAAGCATTCTCTTGTCTATCGTGTAGAACACGTCTTTCTAATCAATCGCAATTCCGGGCTTTTGATAGCGCATGTAACTGCCGATAATGCAACTAGCGAAGATCCTCAACTCATTTCTTCTATGCTTAGTGCAATTCAAGATTTTGTAAAAGACTCATTTAACGAGAAAGAACAGAGCGGCCTGGACACCATTCGTTTCGGGGAGCTTCGTCTCTGGTCGGAAGTTGGACCGTTTGCGACCTTGGTTGCGGTGATCCGGGGAAATCCGCCGGAGGAATTACATGAAATAATTCGCGATGTATTGCTTCGCATCCATGATGAATGCTCACAGGCTCTAGAGCAGTTTGACGGCGACAGTTCGCAGTTGGCCGGCGTAGAGACGCAGTTGCAGACCTGTGTTGAACTGAAGCAGGAGGAATCAAACCAGGGATTTCCGTGGCTGGTCGTGGCTGCAGTCCTGCTGGTTTTGATTCCGGCAGGCGGTTGGTTCTTTCTTTCCTGGCAATCCGGGCAGCGCTGGCAGGCCTATGTGTCGCGACTGGGGACCCAGCCGGGCATCATCGTTGCCGAACAAAAGGTGCGCGATGGCCAATTCTATATTGCCGGGCTGAGAGACCCGCTTGCCGCCGACCCGCAGGCTCTGTTGGCCGGAACGCAGGTCGATCCCGCTCGCGTTCATTCGCAGTGGCAATTCTATCAGAGTCTTGATCCGGAGTTCGTGTTGAAGCGGCTAACGGTGTCGCTGGTTCCGCCGGATTCAGTACGACTTTCGATCGTCAATGATCGCATCGTTGCCGAGGGTGAGGCTCCCGACACCTGGATAGATCGCGCACGCGCAGCGGCCCAACAACTTTCGGCAGGCGGACCGGAATTCGACATCTCCAAGGTTCGTGATGTGAGCCCCGAAGCACGCGCGGCGGAGCACTGGCAGACTTATGTGTCGCGACTGGAGGCCCAAGCGGGAATCATCGTCGCCCAACAAACGGTGAGGGGCGGACATTTCTATATTTCCGGCCTGAGAGACCCGCTTGCCGCCGACCCGCAGGCTCTGCTGTCCGGAACGCAGGTCGATCCCGCCCGCGTTCATTCGCAGTGGCAATTCTATCAGAGCCTTGATCCGAAGTTCGTCCTGAAGCGGCTGATGGTGTCGCTGGTTCCGCCGGATTCAGTACGACTTTCGATCGTCAATGATCGCATCGTTGCCGAGGGTGAGGCTCCCGACACCTGGATAGATCGCGCACGCGCAGCGGCCCGACAGCTTTCGGCAGGCGGACCGGAATTCGACATCTCCAAGGTTCGTGATGTGAGCCCCGAAGCACGCGCGGCGGAGCACTGGCAGACTTATGTGTCGCGACTGGAGGCCCAAGCGGGAATCATCGTCGCCCAACAAACGGCGCGGGGCGGACATTTCTATATTTCCGGCCTGAGAGACCCGCAGGCCGCCGACCCGAAGGCTCTGCTGTCCGGAACAGGGGTCGATCCTGCTCGCGTTCATTCACAGTGGCAATTCTATCAAAGCCTTGATCCGAAGTTCGTGGTGAAGCGGCTGATGGCGTCGCTGACTCCGCCGGATTCAGTACGGCTTTCGATCATCAAGGATCGCATCGTTGCCCAGGGTGAAGCTCCTGCCGCCTGGATAGATCGGGCGCGGGTCGCCGCCCAACAGCTGTCCGCGGACGGACTCTCTCTAGAAATCTCCGAGCTGCGTGAGTTGACCCCTCCGCAACTCACTCATTTGAGGGAGGCTATTCAAGCGGTCGACATTTTGTTCGATTCTGGCAAGGCTGTACCGGGACCAGAGCAACTGCCGGTTCTCGACAAATTGGCGAATCAGTTGAAGGAATTGGCCAAGGCCGCCCGCAAGGCAGGCGTAACAGCACAGTTCATGTTGACCGGCCATTCGGACGAGACGGGCCGTGAAACGGCCAAGTTGTCGATCAGCGCCGCGCGCGCGGAAACAGTTCGTGCGCTTCTCAAGAAGCGCGGCGTCGATCCGGAGTTGCTCTTGGTTCGCGGCGCGGGCACCTTTGAGCCAGCGGAGATTGAAAATAGCCGAACCGGGAACTCCGCCAACCGCAGAGTTTCGGTTACGGTAAACTTCCACTAGGCGGAGCCCAGGATATTGCAAAAGAAGATCTGCATGTTGGGCGGGTTCGCTGTCGGAAAGACCAGTCTGGTTCGCAGGTTTGTGCAAAGCATCTTTTCAGAAACCTACTTGACCACGGTGGGAGTGAAAATCGACAAGAAGAGTGTCGCATTCCCGGACAAAACCGTGGATCTGATTTTGTGGGATTTGGCCGGCGAAGACGATATCGGCTCATTCCGCGTCAGCTATGTGCGAGGTGCGAGTGGGCTCGTGCTTGTCGTCGATGGAACACGCGCTGCTACTCTTGCCGTGGCGCTCACGTTGCGCGAGCGGGCCGAGGCTGAATTCGGCGCTATGCCGTTTGTATTGCTGTTCAACAAATCCGATCTGGCCGATCGGTGGGCAATATCGGATAGTGAAATTGACGAACTGAGGCAACTTGGATGGCAAATCTATCTAACAAGTGCGCTTTCGGGTGAACATGTTGATGATGCGTTTCGTCAACTTGCTTCGATGGTCAGCAAATAAACCATGCATGTCGTGCCAAGAGAAGTTAGAAGCTGGATTTACGATTTCTTCTACAACGAGCGCTCGGTCGCATATCTGAAAATCGACGCCCAGCTTTGCATAGCTGCGAAGGGCGGTAACGTTAAACATTACGGACTCTCATCAGTTCGCATAGGTAAGCCTGTTGCCGAGCAGCTTGAATTCATGGAAGGTTTGCTGCCCTGCCCGGAGCTTCCATATGATATGGCCATGGTCGAACTGCCCAGCGGGCGTGTCGCGGACCTCCATCTTTTTGCTGACAATGCCTGCGTGTGGCTGCTCTTTCTTGACGCCACTGCCGAACGCGACAATAGGCAGCGACTTCAACAGAAGGCTTATGAAATGACGCTCCTGCAAGAGAGGGAGCGTCAACTCAACGAGAAATTACAATCGATGAACGAGGCGTTGAGGGCGAGCCAAGAGGGATTGTCGCGTGAATACCAGCGCGCCGAAGCCCTGCTCCTCAACATTCTTCCGGCGTCTATCGCGGAGCGGCTAAAAGCGCACGAAGAAATTGCAGACAACTACGCAGAGGTGAGTGTGCTTTTTGCCGACATCGTCGGTTTTACGGAACGAGCGCGGAACGTCGGAGCCGTGACGACGCTCGCTATTTTAAATTACTTCTTCAAAGCGGCGGATCTGCTCTCGGAGCGATACGGCTGCGAAAAGATCAAGACAATCGGCGATTGTGTGATGGTGGTCGCTGGCCTGCCCGCCGCGCGATCCGATCATGCGGAAGCCCTTGCGCACTATGCGCTTGAACTGCGGAAGGCGGTTAAGCGCGAACGCTTCGCAGGAGAACCGATAAGACTCAGAATTGGAATTCACTCAGGACCAATCGTGGCGGGCGTCATAGGCAAAAGGCGGTTTGCCTATGACCTATGGGGCGACACCGTTAATCTCGCCGCACGTATCCAAACGTCCGCGGAGCCCGATGAAATCCGTATTTCGGATGCAACTCATCAACTGCTTGGACCAAATTTTGCTTGCGACCCACTCGAGGAAACGGAATTGCGTGGTACAGGTCGTGTGCGAATGTGGCGGCTCCCGGCCTGATTTGCCGCATGGCAGTGCCGACCCGGAAGCGCATTGCATCTCAAGCAACATCATGGTTTCGAATGTCCGCAGCGGTGCGCGAAGCAGTTGACCACCGAGCGACCGCCAAAGGTCTGTCCTGGTCAACTCACGAAATCAGTTCCTGAGATTTAACGTCGATGCCCAGTTCATAGAACGGCCGGAGGCCTGGGCCGAGGTCGGAATGCCCTGCCCCCGCGGCTAAATAAACACCGCCAAGTACCCGGCGCAACGGTCTGGCTCGGAACGATGACGTCTTGCACCGCAACATCGGTTTCTTCAAGGTAGGGCAACAACGGACATAGATGTCGTTGCTCGCCGATCTGACCGGAAGGTTAACAGCACGATGCCACTCATGACTCGACGATTGGGAGCCAGGAACCTGGCGCGCCCGGCACGGCGTCTCGGAGACCTGACTGCGATGTTTGCCCTGATTGCCAGGCCGCTCGTCTTTGGGATCGCCCTTTTGTTGGCTGGTCAGGCGCAGGCGCAGGCGCCGGCGACCGTCCCGCCTGAAAGGGTCAAACAGCTGTTCGAGGTTCTCGACGATCCGTCAGTGAAGGCCTGGGTGGCCGAACAGCGAAATCAGGACGCCGGGTCAACGGGAGCGCCCGCCGAGAGAGGGGCTTCGCCGACCGACGCATCGTCCGGCGCCGTGGCCGCACCAGGCCAGATGAATACGATGGCATCCTCGACGCTCGATGGGATCAGGCATCATATCGAAAGAATCGTGCGAACTTTGCCCTTGCTGCCAGGCCAGTTCGCGCGCGTTCGGGCAGAGACGATGGAGGATATGTCCAGCAAGGGGCCTGCCGGCGTATTTGTGCTGATTGCAATGTTCATCGCTGCCGGCCTGGCACTCACTTGGGCAACGTTCAAGCTCACCCGTCCATTTCGTCTTTGGATTATCGCGCAACCGAAGGATACGCCCGTTGGGCGAGCCAAGAAGATTGGTGGCCGCCTGCTTTATTCCAGCATGCTGATAGTCTCTTTCGCACTGGGCAGCGCCGGCGCGTTCATGTTGTTCGACTGGCCGATGCTTATCCGCGAGATTGTACTGACATTTCTGATGGCGGCAGTCGTTACATGGGGTGTGCGCATGTACGTCATGGCCATGCTCGTCCCTTCCTTCATGAACGTCGAGAACGCCGTCGAGGTTCGTGCTTTGCCGATCACCAACGAAGCGGCTGACCATTGGTCCTATTGGCTACCCCGGATCGTCGGCGTCTTCGCCTTCTTCTGCGCCGCGTTTATCCTCTTGCCAGGTCTCGGCATCGATCAGGACGGAATGATGGTCCTGTCACTGGGCGCCGATTTCGTGCTGCTGTTGCTCCTGCTGCTCGCCATTTGGCGTCGGCCAAGAACGCAGCGAGACGGTGCGCGCCACATCGGTCACACGGAAGCGACATGGCTATTGACTGCTTATTTCGTCGTCCTGTTCCTGCAGCGTATCGCCGGCCTTTACACATACTTCTGGTTCACCTTCGCCGCATTCTTCCTGCCTTTGGCAATCGTGGTGACGCAGCGCGGGGTTAATTTCGTTCTGCGGCCAGGTTCGGAAGATGTCGGCCGGCCCACGATCCCGGCGGTGACGATCGCTGTCATCGATCGCGGAATCCGAATGATTTTCATCCTGGCGGCGGCTTACCTTCTCGCACGTGTCTGGGGTCTGGACATGCAATCCATGCGGGACAGCGATACGACGACGACGTTCATATTGCGCGGCTTGATCAATGTCGTGGTCATTGCCCTCGCCGCCGACTTCGGCTGGTCGATCATCAAAGCTTTGATCGAACGAAAGCTGGGCATCGAAACACCGCACCCTGTGATCAGCGACGAGGACGTCCCGATCCTCGATCCGCAGCAGGCGCGGCTGCACACGCTCTTACCGATCCTCCAGAATATTCTGCTCGCATCGATCATCGTGATGGCGGTGCTTATGATGCTCGCCTCGCTGGGTATCCAGATCGGCCCATTGATCGCCGGCGCTGGCGTCGTCGGCGTCGCCGTGGGCTTTGGGGCACAAACCATTGTCAAGGACGTCATTTCAGGCGTGTTTTTTCTGCTCGATGATGCGTTCCGTGTTGGCGAATACATTTCATCGGGCAATTACAAGGGTACTGTGGAAAGCTTTTCGCTGCGCTCGGTGAAGCTGCGCCACCATCGTGGTCCGCTGTTCACGATACCTTTCGGTGAACTCGGGGCAGTCCAGAACCAGAGCCGTGACTGGGTTATCGACAAATTCAACATCACCGTTGGTTATGACACCGATATCGACTTCGCTCGCAAGCTGATCAAGCGGATCGGCCTCGAACTGGCGGAAGATCCCGAGTTCAAACACTGGGTGCTCGACCCGATCAAGATGCAGGGCGTACAGGAGTTCGGCGAATACGGCATCGTATTGAGGGTCAAGGCCACAACCAAGCCGGGAGGCGCCTTCGGTATGAAACGCAAATTCTATGTACGCCTCCGCCAGGTCTTCAAGGAGCAGGGCATCGAACTCCCATTTCCGACCGTCCAGGTCCAGGGGCTACAGAACCAACATGGGGCAGAGAATGCACCGTTGGAGATCACGCCCGAGTTGAAAATGGCCGTCGCGCAGTCGCACACTATTCGGCGCAGAAAAAAAGCTAGCACAACGGAATAGAAAAGCTGCGACACCTGCTGGTCACAGCGCGGCTTTCCGCGCATCGCCCATGGCAGGGACACTCTTTTCGCCACGTAAGCAAAAGGCGCCCCGAAAGGCGCCTCTTAATCGCTTGATTCCCCTCAAGGAAACTGGAGCGGGTGAAGCGATTCGAACGCTCGACCCCAACCTTGGCAAGCGTAAAATTGCGCCGTCTCAGCAGTGCGCTTGAGTGGTCTTTGGTGCGCAAGAGTTCGTGAGAGAACCTTTTTCTTCGGGACTCGATCGGAGAGCGATCTTCGCATCCAACCGCTCTTGGATTGGCGGCAGTGCATTAAAGTGAAATGCCCGAACCGTGACCGCGTGGTGACCGGGACGGGGCTCTTCCATGGGGAGAGAGGAGCCGCCCCTTCGGCCGCCCACAAGCTGGCATACGAACTCTATCCTAAGCGTCGGTGGCGTCCTTCTCATCGGGGACCTGATTGTCCTCAAGCAGCTTGTGGCTGTCATCTGCAGTGAGATCCAGGCCATATGCTCCGCGCAGTGTGCGGATTAGTGCCATCGTCTCTTCGCCAAAGGGTTGCTTGCCCTCGAATGCATGAAGGAACATTCCCTCGAGCAGGCTGCTGAGGCTGATCCCATTGAAAGTCGCGATCGACTTCAGCATCTTGAGAATCCGCGGCTCGATCCGAACCCCGGTCTGGACGCGCACAACCTTCTTCCCGCTAGCCTTCGCCAAATTCGTCACGCTCACCCCGTCCAAAACCATAATGCATGTCGCGCAAAAGCGCGCAGCGGTTTTGCGATAACGACATGCATAAAAGCAAGAACTTAAAGCGCGTCGCATGAATCCGTTCAAACGCGACGCGCTTCAGGTGAGGACAAATGGGCATGCGATCACGCAGACCTAGTCATAGGGCCGGCATCGCGAGAAAGGAGCGGATCCGGCTGGCACACGCTTCGGGCATCTCCTCGTGGGGAAGGTGCCCGGCCTCGGCGATGACGGTCGACCAGCAATTGGGCAGGAGTCGCTGTACGCCCAGTGACTTGGACAGGGGCAGGACCCTGTCCTTGCCGCCCCAGATCGACAAGACCGGGTTGGCAAGGTGCTGAAGCCTGCGCTGTAGCGCCGCCTCGTCGAACTGTTCCAGCGTCCTCAGGAAACTTAGCTCGCCATGGTCACGTCGTAGCAAGGCGTAGTAATGGTCGACAAGCGCTGGGTCGGGCTCCAGCGTCGCGTAGGAGGCGCTGAGTTTGGAGCGGAATATCGAGCGGCCGAGGCGCTTCTGGAGCAGGACGCCGGCAGCGAAATGGCGGACCAGGGCGCTGCGGACGATACGCTCGACCTTGTGGGTGCCGCCGGCGATACCGACGCTGTTGATCAGCACTAGCCGGTTGACCCGGCTCGGGTATCCAAGCGCGATCGTGATCGCGACCGCGGCGCCGAACGAGCTGCCGACGACGTGCATCCTGGAGATGTTCAGCGCCGAGCAGAGCTCGACCATGTCGCCGGCGATTCTTGCGAGGCTGTAGTCGCCTGGCCCTTTCGATGACCGGCCATAGCCGGGCATGTCGACCGCAATCACCCGATGATCCTCGGCGAGCAGGAAGAAGAGGTCTTGCCACGTCGTCATCGAGAGCGGGATGCCGTGGCAGAGCAGCACCGCCTCGCCGCCGCCGGCTTCGGAATAGCGGATCGTTGCGCCGGGTATCTTGATCTCGGCGGAAAGGGGATAGAGACGATCGGTGAAGGCGGTTGCGCTAAGCCGTCGCGGCGATCCTGGGTCCTGCGCTGCGGCAGCGGCCGCAACGGCGCTCACTCCCGCGGTCATTAGGCGGTCCTGGCGAGAAAGCCGGCCAGGAGACTGTTATAGGCCGCGCTCTCTTCCCAGTTCGCGAAATGGCCGGCTTCGGGCAGGATCTCGAGCTCGGAGCCGGCAATGGAGCCGTTCAGGGCGCGGGCGTGACGTGGGTCGACCAGCCGGTCGTGGGCGCCGTGGACCAGTTGGACGGGACAGGTGATGCCGGACAGCGGTCCCGCCGCCTCGAACCGGTTGGCGATCAGGATTTGCTTGCAGAATTCCTCTGGAAGCTGGCGGTTGACCCGGTAGAAGGTGCGAAGCTTGTAGAGCTCATCCTCGTGGTCGCGCCGATAGGTCTCGGAGAAGAGCCAGGGAAGACTCTGGTCGAACACGTCGTCCATCCCCGCCTCGCGCGCCGTTGCCCTCCAGTCCGCGGTTGTGGAAAGAATGGTTTCGTCCGCAGTCTCGTAGCATGAGGCGAGGCTAAGCGCCGAGACGAGATCCGGCCTGAGCACCGCGACCTGGATGGCGATCAGCCCTCCGAGCGCGCAGCCGGCCAGCGCCACACGCGCGAGGCCGAGATGCTCGATCAGGAAGATCACGTCGCGCGCCATGTCGGCGCTTTCCGCATCGTGCGGCACGTTCGAACTCCGACCAATGCCGCGGTTGTCGATCGTTATTGCTCGGAAATCCGCTGCGAGCACCGGCGTCTGGCGCGCCCAGAAGCTGGTGTCGCCCCCGACCGGCGAGAGAAAGACGAGCGGCGGCCCTTCTCCGGCCATGCGGTAGCAGAGATAGCCGCCATCGGGCAGCGCGACCGTCTCGGCCTTGGCTTTGCGGTAGAGGGTGTCGAAGACGTTGACGACCAGAGAGCTCTTGTCCTCGATCGTCTCGAGTATCTCGGTAGGATCGTAGTTGGGCATGCCACCTTCGAGATAGACTGCCTCGTGGCGGAATGTGCACGGGTCGTACTGAAGCGTGTAAGGGATAGCGCGCGGTTTGCGGCGGTCGAGCAGGATCATCGCGATCTCCCCGACGACCAGCGCCGAAGCGAGGCCGCAGGCGGAAGCGAGCGAGGGACCTTCGCCCTTCAGGAAATCGGTGTTCGATCCCGCCTTGGAGACGTCGTAGTAGCTGAGATGGGCCAGATGGGGAACAAGGCCGCAGGCATAGCGCAGCTGCATCTCCACCGGCTCCATCCCGTTCTTGATCCCGCAATAGTCTTGCAAGCTCATGCCCTCCGGCGCGAAGACTTGCAGGCAGCCGCTGAAGCCCACGGGCGATCCCATCACGACATAGCGGCCGAGGCGCCGAGCCGCCTCGTGCAGCTGGAGGTGGTCGGCGATGCAGTAGAAGTCGATCGCGTCGATGCAGATGTCGGCGCCATCGAACACCGCCTCCGCGATGGCTGGCGTGAACTTCTCCGCCCAGATATTCACCCTCGCCGACGGATTGATGTCGAGAATTTCGTCTCGCACGACGTCGACCTTGCGCTGTCCGATAGTGCTTAGCTTGGCACCGAACTGGCGATTGATGTTGGCGAGCTCAAAGGTGTCGGCGTCGACCAGATGGAAGCCACCGACGCCCATCCGCGCGAGCAACGCCGCACTGTTGCTGCCGATGCCGCCGGTGCCGACTATAAGCACCGTCGCGTCAGCGAGCCGCTGCTGCTCGTCCTGGGTGAGAATGCCGAGGTTGCGGGAGAAGGAGTGGGCATAAATCTGCGTCGGTCCGGGATGAAGCTCAGTCTTATCCATCACTATGCGCCTCCGGCATCTTCGGGAACCTGCCGCGGTAGCGCTCGACAGCGGCACGCGCCGATCCTGCATCGGTCTTGCCGACATTCACGAAGACATCGCCGGCGGCTATGTCGAGCTCGGAATCGAACAGCGCGTTGACCCGCGAGTCGGCGACATAGGGGACCTGTCGATAGAAGAAGTCGCATTCGTTGCGCAGCACAAGCCGGTCCGCGTCGAGCGGGATGTGCGGATCGTAGCGGGCGGCGACGACGCGCGCTACCTCACGCACATCATCCGGCGGGGTGCTGCGGCCGTCCGGATAGACTTTTGCCAGCCGGGTGAGCAGTCGGTAGACGAGCGGGCTCTGCGAGATCGAGGTGAAATAAACCGGGCGGTGAGCGGGTAACGGGGCGAGCAACTCTTCGCCGAGCAGCAGCATGAACAAGGCGGCGAGCCCGGTCCGCTTCTGCTCATCGAGCAGGTTGAGGCTGCACAAATGCAAGATAGTCACGTCCGGCGGGCACTCTGCGAAGTTGGCGTCGACGCCGCCCGTGCCGCACAGCCGCCCTTGATCGAAGACCAGGACCAGCGAGGTGGCGCGATGGAAGGGCTCGAGCTTAAAGACCTCGCGCATCCGCGGCACCTCCTCGGAGCCCCAGCCGCGGGCGAGGGTGGCGAGCTTGAGCAGCGCGTCGCGCTGCGCGTCGAGCTGGCTGCGATGCTCGCCCGCGCGAGGCAGCACAACCAAGTCCAGTCCCTGGAAGCGCAGCCGCCGGGCGCCGTTAAACATGCCTGGCCTCCGCGCCGGAAAGATGCGACAGTGCCCGGTCGAGATAATTGTTTGCCGAGCGCACATAGGTCGTCCGCCAGCGCATTGAGCGCGGGCAGAAGGCGCGCAACATTCTCTCTCGGGCGCGGCGCGAGCGTTCGCCGTGGCCCGCGAAATGCTGGTGGGTGCAATTCTCGTAGCGCAGCCGCAGCAGGGTCGCCAGCGCCGGGCCGGTGCCGCACTCGAAGGTGACGGCGCAGGCCCCATTAAGGCCGAGCTCGGCCTTGATGCCGCGGACGAGGTCGCCTGTGACCGGGTAGACCGCTTCCTTGCCATGATGGCCCCTGCGCATCCCAACGCCGAACACTTTCTCGGCCGCGGTGCTGTCTGCGTCATTGGCGAGAAGAGCTGAGCGGCCGAAGCCGCCAATGCCGGAGTGGAGATCGAAGAAGACGACGTCCGCCGGTTTGCAGCCCGACAGCTGCTCGCGCAGCGCCTCAAGCAGCGCACGGACCTCGGCGGTGTGAGCGGTACCGCCGTAGAACAGGCTGCTAGAGTCGAAATATTGCCCGGCGGCGAAGACCTGTCTCAGCTTGGCAATCCCACCAAGCGTGCGCAACCGCACAGCCAGCCAGAGCAGCCAGAGCGGTGTGGGCAGTCGCGCGAAACGGGGACCGCTCATCAGCTCAGCAATCGCGCGGCTGGAATCGTCGACCTGCGCGCGGGCGGAGTGGTCGTCGACGAGGTTGCGATTGAGGTCGATATTGCCCGGCGCGTTGCGTCGGAAGTGGCGCATCCCCTCCGGATTTACGATATGGACAAGCAGCACGTGGACGGCAAGCGGCGTGTCGCGATAGCGCTGCAGGAAGGCGATCTGCGCCGCGCTGCCGGCAAAACCTTCGACGCCGTGCACGCCGCTCAATATAACCAGCTTGCGTGGACTGTCGCGCGGGCCGAGATGGCCAATGCATAGCGTAGCGTCGCCGACGATCCTGTGCTCGGTCAACGCCAGGCCAAACTCCTTGCACAGCGCGACGAAACGCGCCCGTGCCGACTCGAAGCTGGAATCGTAGCCGGCAAGCAACTCCGCTGAGTCCAGCTGCTCGACCGGCACGGCGGCGGGCACAGGCGTGAGTGCCTGCTGCTGCTCGGCCATCGCGGCGATGTCAACGACCAGCATATGCTTGTCAAACCGTACGGGCGCGTCGACCCATTTGAGCTCGTCCTCAAGGTGGCGCCACTCGCGGGTCATGATCTCCTCGAGATTGTTGATGCTCTTGACGTCACCCTTCGACACTCGCGAACGGTTGTAGAAGGCGTCGTCGTAACAGACCTTCACACAGGCGAGGCATTCGATGCAGGCATCGGGCCGGACTGAAACGGCAGGCCCCTTGGGCACGCGAGCAAGCACGCCTTTCGGACAGACATAGACGCAGTCGTAGCAGCTCGTGCACTTTTTCGGATCGATGATTGGCTCAAAATGGCTGCGATAGTCGCCCTTTCTCAGCCAATGCCCCGGGGTTGTCTTGTAAAGGGTCGAGCTGCCGCAGCCGTCGAGCGAGATGAGCAGGATCAGACCCGCGATCACCCCCGCCCACATCGCAAAGCTCGCAGCCGGCATCGCCGACCACAAGGCGACCACGGCAAGTCCGGCGAGGGCGATACCAAGGTGGGTGAGCGTCTTGGCCCAGCGTCTTTCCTCAGGGAGGAAGTCCGACAGCCCAAACCAAGTGAGATGGAAGATCGAGACCAGCGCCATGAAAATAAGGACCGGACGCGGGAAGAAGAACGCCAGTGGCGCGATCGTCACGCAGTAGACAAGCGCCGTCGACAGCGCCTGCTCCAGCCGATCGGAAAGACCGAACTGAGCCTCGGTCATCCTTTGGTTGCGCCGGTAGTTGGCTTCGATATAGGCCGGGAGATCGTCGAAATGGGTCGGCCCCCAGGCGAGCTTGAAACCGGTCTGTCGGTGGACCTCGCGGACGTCTACGCCGGGTGCGGCATAAGGCGGTGCGATGATCCGGCGCCCGAGCACCTTGTCCTTGATACCGGAGACATTGATAGCGTCGATGATGTCGAATTCGTTGAATTCATTCATCCCGGCTGCGCACCAGACGTTGGAGCCCTTCGAATTGGCGACGATCAGATAGCAGTCGAACCGCGCCAGCCGTTTCAGCAGGCGGTGGACGGTCAGTGTGTAATTGCCGCTGAGAAAGACCGGACTGAGCTCGTCCGGCCGGCCAACGGTGCGCAGGCCGAGCTCGCACGGGAAATTGAAGTGGCGGAAGAAGATATGGAAGATGTCGAGCAAGAGAACCTTGAGGCGCTCAAGCATCAAGCTTCCTCCCCTCGATCAGCTGTATGGTCGAAAACGGGTAGGTTCTCTTTGATACGATCTCGAACCCGGCGCCGGCGATGATTGATCTGAGCTCGCGGATCGGGAAGAAGGCACGGCGCAGGATCGCGAATTGCGGCATCCACATGATCGCCATCACGATCCTGAACAAGATTCGGGTGACCGGGCCTTCTGGCCATACCTCATCGGCGATCATGATCCGGCCCCCGGGCTTCAGTACCGTCCGGCATTCGCGGAAGATATAGTCGAGATAGGGCTTGGAGAGCTCGCCGACGACCATTGTCGAGACGACCACATCAAGGCTTTCCGGCTCGAAATGAGCCCTGAGATTAGTGACGCTGTCCTTGAGGATCGCGACCTGGCCTTCGGTGCCGCTGCGCTTCAGGTTCTTGCGACACTCGGCGAGCATGCTCTCGGAAATGTCGAGCCCGGTGACCTGGGCGCCGCGCGCGACGCATTTGATCGCCAGCGAGCCGGTGCCGCAGCCGATGTCGAGCACCTTATCGCCGGGAAGGATACCGGATGCGATCTCGTCCTTGACCTTGTCAATCCGCCCTCCGGTAAGCAGGCGGACCGATACGTCGTAGCGCTCCGGGGCATGTTCGACCCACACCATCCAGCTGTACATCAGCATCGGCTCGCTCCAAACGCGACGCGCTTCAAGGTATTTCCGGCGTCAGCCGGCCTTCGCCGCAGCGAACGCAGACTGGGTCCTGGGTTCCCGCTTGAAGCCGGTCAGCTCGACGCCAAGCTCGGTTGAGGTCGGGAAATGGGCTCGGTCGAGCACCGGGAAGATCGTGATTTTCGAGCCGGGGGCCGCGGCCGCCCTGATCCCGGTTTCGCCATCACTGCCCTTGGAGACGATGATGCGTTTCAGCACGCCGCCGAGTACGTAGTGCTCGAGCGGCACTGCGGTCGGGCCGAGCCTCTCTACCAGCACGGGGCAGGCGATATTGCCGCCTCGCGGATCATCGACTTCAATATGGGCGGACTTCGCCTCGGCGTTCCATTCGAAGTGGGACACGGCAGCGTCAGGACCCTCAATCAGCGGATCGACGTCGCGCCGGGCACGGTCGTGCGGATCGTGGATGTCGCTCGGCATGCCGCAGCCGCCGCAGCGGCCGTCCGCGTCGATGCCAACTGTCTCGGCCCTAAGCCCGAAGCGGGTGACCTGGAGATGGCCGCATTCCGGGCAATGCGTATCTGCTACACCGGCGCGGAACTGATTGCCGATATAGCAGTATTTGATGCCGACCCGCCGTGCCATGTCGCGCGCGACCAGCAGGATTTCAGGATTGGTGCGTACGGTGTTCATGTAGAGATAGGCTGGGTGGAATGCGACGTAATGGAGCGGCACCCGGTCGCCAAGATGCTCGATCACCCAGCGATTGGTCTTGTCGATGTCCTCGACCTTGTCGTTGCGGTCGGTGATGATGAGCTGGCTGACCTCAAGATGGCGGTCGGAGTGGTGCACGCGTTCGATCATGTCCAGGACCGGCTGCAGACGGGTGCCCCCGGTGAACTTGCGATAGAACTGCTCGTCCATGGACTTGAGCGAGATGCTGAAAATATCGATGCAGCCGATCAACTCGTCTACGGCCGCCGGCTCAATGTAGAAGGCTGACTTGAACAACGTGACGATGCCCTCGGCCTGCGCGAGGCGCGAGGTGGCGACGACGAATTCGTGCCACACGACCGGATCGTTGTAGGTCCAGGAGATCACGTTGACGCCGGTCGTCTTGCAGGCGTCGACGATCTGTTCGGGCGTGTAGTAGCGCACTATCCGATCGTCGAGGTGCCGCACCTGCGAGGTCCGCCAGTTCTGGCAGAAGTCGCACGACATCATGCAGCCGATGTTGCCGAGGCTGAGGATTTTCGCGCCCGGCCGATAGTGGTAGCACGCCTCGGTCTCGATGAACTCCATCGTTGCTTCAACCGACTTGCCGAAGTTGAACGTGTAGAGGGCGCCGTCGACGTTTCCGCGCACCCCGCAACGTCCCACACTTCCTTCGGGTATGACGCAGTTGCGCGGACTGAGCTTGCAGGTGACCGTCTTGGTGCCATCGTGGTGGGCTTCCCAGTGGCTCGCCGGATGTTTATCCTTCATCCAGCTACGCTCAGTGTTCATCTTCATGACGTCAAACTCCTTCTGCCGTTTTAGGAGAATTAACTCATCACAAGCTCTGAAATGCCGAATTTCACTTCGTCTCCCTTCGGTGGAGAGAGATCGTCCTCGACGTAGAACCGCTCCCAGACGGCATTGGAATAGAGCTGTCCCTTGCGGGTGAGAGATATCTCGTCACCCTTATCGGCGAGATAGCCCTCTCCGATCAGAGCATCGATGGTGTCGCCATACACGTCTCTCATGTGCACGCCGAAACGCGCCTTGAAGTCGCTCTTGCCGACTGTGCCGACTTTCAGCCCGCGGATCATCACGCGGCGGATTTCCTGCTCCTTGGTAAGGTAAGTCGAGAAGTCGAGCACCGGGCGGTTCGCGTCGATGTTGTCGATGTAGTCTCGGATGTTGCGAATGTTCGTGTACATGAATTCGCGGATCGCCGACTTGGACGACACGCCGAAGCCGATCATCGGCCAGGTCCGCCAGTAATAGTCGAGGAACAGGCAGTAACGCTCGCACAAATCCGCGCGGTAATAGCCGCTGGTGCTGCCTGGGACGTAGCCGGCAGCCTCAAGCAAATTGAATGCGGTCTCTGCCATCGCCTTCTCCTCACCTATGGCGGGAAGTGCGTGCCCCTTCTTCATGATCCAATTGTGGTAGGCGGTGTTCTCCCACACCTCGAGCGGATACGCGGTGATGCAGGAGAAGCCGAGGTCGATCGCCCGCAGGAGCGAATCCTTCCAGACGTCTTGGGTAAGGCCGAGCAGCGGATAGATCAGGTCGACATTGACATGGGTAAAGCCCGAACGGCGGATCGCCATCACGGCGCGGTCTATGTCGTCAAGATTGTGCGGTCTGTTGGTGTCCCTGAGGATCGTTTCGTCGAAGCTTTGGATCCCCATCGACAGGCGGGTGAACCCCGCATCGTGGAGCCGGTCGACCTTGTCCTGCTCAAT
Organism: Mesorhizobium sp. M0184; assembly: GCF_040322215.1. Taxonomy (NCBI): domain Bacteria; kingdom Pseudomonadati; phylum Pseudomonadota; class Alphaproteobacteria; order Hyphomicrobiales; family Phyllobacteriaceae; genus Mesorhizobium; species Mesorhizobium sp. M0184. The sequence continues at coordinate 149,290 of NZ_JAMYSZ010000009.1, read as the reverse complement.
CGAGCGCGGATCAAACTCGACCGCGACCTCGACATCGGGGGCAATGGAGAAGGTGCGCCGGCACGTGTCAAGAATGCGGATCAACTGCTCGGCGGAAAGCAGTCCCGGCGTGCCTCCGCCGAAATAGATCGCAGCGATCTCGAAGCGGGGGAACACTGGATTGTCGGGAAAACGCCGAATCTCCTCGCACAGCGCCGTCACATAGCGCTCCCGCAGGTCCTCCTTCGTGTTCACGTATACCGTGTAGTCGCAAAAGTGGCACTTGGTCGAGCAGAACGGGATGTGTATGTAGATCGCCGCCGAAGGCCGCCTGAAAAATTCCGTATAGTTCGTGTAAGTGTACTTGAACGGATAAGTGTGAATATTGCGACGGATATATTGTTCCGGGCTCCCGTCCATCTTCCTGTCCCTCCGTCGATGAAATTCCTCAGTCGAACGCGTGCAGTAGCGGTATGAGATGTGTTAGGCGATCGGGCGCTGGTACCTCCTCGCTGCGGCCGCTGCTCAAAGTCGGCCGGCCGCAGGACACGAAAAGGTCGCGCAGCACGCCGCGTCGCCGCGCGCGGAACGCCGCGTCAGACTCTGCAATCGCTTGGATAGCGCAGTGGACGAGCCGGAACTGGAAGCGACACTTCTCCGGATCGGGACGATTGATGTCCGCGGTCGCGACAAAATTCTCCTGCTTGCAGCCGCCCCCGCAGATGTAGCGAATCGCGCAGTCGCGGCAAACGGGCGTATCGTTGATCCCGAGCCGCCACGGCGCCACCGCCTCACCGTCGATGGTGCCGCCGAACGCGCCGACCCGAAACTCGGCTTCGCCGACAAGGCGATGACACGGCATGATCGAATGGTCGGGCGAAAAGGTGAAATAATTGCGCCCGCCCGAGCAATGGCCGTTGGCGACCTCTCCTTCGAGCAGCATTCGGATCACCGTCTCGATCTCCAGCACGCCGCGGAAGCGGTTGCCCGGCCGGAAGAGCAACATGTAGATCTCGCCGAGCAATTTGTATTCGCTGTCGACCTTGTCGGCGCAGAGACGGCAGATTTCGCTATAGGCAAGGTCGCCGAACGCATCGGCGAAGACCGTGCGGACGAGTTCTCGCGATACCGTTGCCGGTAGGATCTGGAACCAGTCGAAGATATTGAACGCGTAGAGCGCCTCGACATCCGCGACTAGCGACGAGTCCGGGTGGGGGACGTAGGTCATGCGCGCAACCAGCGTGATGTCGTCGGAGCGTTCGCGGACCTTGTAGCAATTGTCAAGGATCGCCCGGAAGGAACCGCGGCCTGCCTTGTTGGGACGGTTTCGGTCGTGCGTCGCCTCCGACCCATCGATGGATACGGAGACGGTGAAGCGGAAGCGCGCGAACAGCTCCAACTCGCGCTCGGTCAGGCGCATCGTCAGATTGGTCGAGATTCGGTAGAGGAACCGAATGCCCTGTTCAGCGCCGAGCGCCTCCGAGCGCCAGCACAGCGCTTCGATCGTCGAGAAGTTTATCATCGGCTCACCGCCGAAGAACTCGAACCGGACTGTCTCGCCTCGCGCGGCATTCTGCTTGACAAATTGGAGGATCGACTCGACGTCGGCGCCCTCGTTCAGTTTGCCCGTGATGCGCCCGTAGTCGCCACCCTTGGCGAAGCAGTAGGTGCACCCAAGGTTGCAGATCGCCGTCAGGTTGATGTTGAGCGCGAGCATCGCACCGTCCGTAGGGCGGGCGGCGGTCAGCCTCCTACGATTGTAGTCGGAGAGGAGACCGGACTCAGCCATCGCCTCAAGGTCGTCGCGAATGATGACTTCGGACAAATTTGTAGAATCCGGAGCAGACGTTGCATCTGCCAGACCAAGTACTTTGAAAATATTATGCGACTCGGTGTGAAGAAGCCAACGCCCCGCGGTCGTTTCGAATATATGAAAGTCACTAGGGCGCATCGCGGAACTAATCTCCACGCGTAGGAACGCGCTTGATACACGTTCCTTACTGAGACACCTATTTTAGCATCTTCTAATTAAGATACCTTAGTGACTAAGGTACCATGGCTGCTACCAGCGCGCAAGAAGTGCAGTGCAGTTTCTTGCTCGCGAGGAAATCGAGATTGTGCGGTACTCGGTTGCGCCACGGCGCCGTTCCCAGCGCCCAGCGAAACCTGAACGACCAATCGGCCAGTCTCGTGCCAAAGTTTTTGGTACCTTGGTACATTTTTTTGTTGTGCCGCGCGGCCAGAAGCAGTACAGTAATTACATTGGCTTCCGGTACTTAAGGATGGAGCTACAGATGTCTCAGAAATTGGCTGGATCTACGCATGATAAGTTGCAGCAGCAGATGGGACCGATCCATGAGGAGATCGGCCGCGTTGCGGTAGAGATGGAGAAATTGCGGGGCGAGCGCGCGATCCTGCACGCCATGGCTGTCGACGCGCTCGGCAAGGCGGGCATCTCGAAGGATGCGGTCAGCCAACTGGCCGCCGCCTGCTGGTGATAGCTGCGGCGACCGCCTTATCATCATCGAAGCGGCGCGCCCCTCTTTTGCCGCACCGCGCGCCGCATCGATCCATCGGATCTCAGGGCCATGGGCGGAATGCACGACGGCTATCTAGTTATCGTCGACCCGGTGGCGCATTTCTTCCGTTATGTGACCTCCGCCCGGACCAAGGGGCTGAAGGTTCTTGTCCTCGCTGCCAATGCTGAGCTATGCCGCGAGGAGGAGGCTGCCTATGCGCGGGCGGCCGACGACTATCCCACCGACGGCATCGAGCGCATGCTCGCGTGGGACGGCGCCGAGGACGCGTCCGCGCTTGCCGTGCTGGAGCCCTATCGAGACCGCATTCGCGGCCTAGTCGCAGGTGACGAGGTGACCGTCGCGAGCACCGCACGCATCGGCCGCGCGCTCGGATTTCCTTACGCCTCCGCAGAAGACGCGCGATGCCAGCAGATCAAGTCTGCCATGAAGCTGCGGTTGGCCGAGCGTAGCGTCTCGACCCCGCCCTTCGCGATCGTATCGACTGTGGATGAGGCGGCCCATCAGTGGCAGCGCTTCGGCGGCGATGCGATGCTGAAGATGGTTGACTATGCGATGAGTTTCGGCGTCTTCCGTGTTAAGACGCGCGACGAGCTCGATGCCGCCTGGGAGCAGATCCGCAAGGGGCGGGGATCACTCGATCATGCGCTGCCGCATGAGGAGGCGGTTCTAGTCGAACAGCACGTCACCGGCCGCGAGTTCTCGGTCGAAGGCTATGTCAGCGGCGATCGCGTCGAAATCCTCAATTTCTGCGAAAAGCTTTCCCATCCCAACTTCATGGTGGTCGGCCATTATATACCAGCGCAGACCAGCGCGCGGGAGGAGCGGCTGCTGTCCGATGTGGCCAGCCAAAGTGTCACGGCTCTTGGTGTCCGCAACTCTGTATTCCACGCCGAGATCCATGTCGCCGATGACCGAGCCTGGCTGATCGAATGCGCGTCGCGCCCGCCGGGGCAATTTTCTGTCAGCGTGCTCGAACGTGTCTACGGCTTCGACCTCATGGACATCTCGATCGATCTGGCCTGCGGCAATCCGATCGCCGTCCATCGCCAGAGCCCGCGCAGCTGGAATGCGATTATGGCGATCTATTCCGACCGGCCGTGCATCGTGCGCAGCGTTGACACGCTGGACGCGCTGCGCAACCGGCCGGAATGCTATTCGGTGATTTGTGCGGTAAGGGCCGGGGACGTGGTCAATCGGCTGGAAACGTTTCGCGACGTATTAGGCCTCGCCATGCTCGAGTCCCCGGACCCGGACGGTGTCCGTGCAGCCTATCAATGGGCGCGCGACACGGTCCGCTTTTGAGATGAGCTCCGCGCCGCGTGTCCAACCCTGCGACGGACTCGTCGACTATACTCGTCACGCCGTCGATTGGCTCCAAGTCGGCGGCAACGCGCGCGCGGTGCCGATGCTGGCCGGAGGCCGGAGCCGGGCGCACCTAGAGGCGTTGTTCCCGGGCGCGGAGATCGTGCAGACCGGACCGGCGCTGGAAGCGCCGGGCGCTGAGTCCGGTGCCCTCGCCGAGCAGCTGCTTGCCGCGCGGCAGGGCGACTGCGATGCAGGACGCTTGCTGCTGGTCCAGGCCTGCTGCCCGCAGAGCGTGCCGGCAGTCCTCTATGCGCTCGCGACAGGCCGTCGAGTGAAGCTCGTCGACGATCTGGACGGCTTCGACATTGAGCTGGCCGGTGCCAAGTCCGCAATCCTCGGCGGCCGCGCCGAGCTTTTCTCCAAGGCATTCCTGAAGCGGCTGCTCGACTGGGCTCATCGGAATCCGAAAGCTCCGCGGCAGCTTGGCATCCTCAGCGGCCGCGATATCGTCCAGGTTTGTGACCTCGTCGCTAAATCGCTTCTCGCTCGCTTGGCGCCGACTGTGACGGATGGCGTGGCCCCTGTCGCCAGCTATGCCTTAATCGGTGCGCACGGAAACGAGATCCACCTCGACTATCTCGACGGGGTTCTTTGTGGCCGCGCCCGGGTCGATCACGGCGAGGCCGACGCGCGGTTCAATTGCGGCATCGATTGCCCGCACGCCAACCGGCTCGAGGCCGACCGCATCGGCGCCCGCATCGTGCTCCTGGTCAGCTGCGACGGCTTTACGCCGAGCGGTGGCCTCGCCCCCAGCGATTTCAGCTTGCTCTTCCGCCTGCTCGACGGGCCGGCGGCGTCCATTCTTGCGCCCTACAAGCATATCCAGGCGAATGAGAGTCTGATCGTGATGGTGGAGGCGATGGCACGCTCCGGCTATTCGCTCGGCGAGATCGCCGACGCGGTAAACGCGCGAAGCAATCGCCAAATGCTTGCCGATCCCGCCTTTCTCGTCCTCGGAGATCCGGAAATTTCGGTGATCCCGGGGCCGCCGTCCGAACGTCATCCGCCGGAGATCGTCGAAACACCCCAAGGCCTGCTCATCCGCGCACGCTGCGGACCAGCGCAACGCGCTTTGAGGCTGAGCCTGCCAGTTTGGCCTGCGAAAAGCCCGCTGGCGGTGCTGCCCGTCGATGATGCGTTGAGGGCCGCAGACCGACTTTTCGCGATCGGCATGCGCCCCGGCAGCGAGCGGGTCGATCTAGTCCTGTTCGACGAGGACCCGCTTCCGGAGGGTCGTCTCGAATTCGCGCTGGTCGAGGCGGCGAAGGCCGATCCGTCGGTCATCGCCGAGACGGTGCGGCAGTTGGACGGCTGCCGCCTGTTCGACGCCGTCCTGGACAGCACGGGGCCGACGACAGTCGCCTCGCATTCGCTCCGCAAGCTGCTGCGCGCAGCCGCCGCCTTCCCGCGGCCGATTGAAAACCTGCTCGGCCAGAGCCGCGTTCTACACCTCCCATCCCTGATCCGCTCGCACATGATGGCGATGCAGACGGCCTTGGCCGACGCATTGCTCGAGGCGCTGGCCGAGCAGCGCCTCTGGATTAGCCAGAAATATTGCGACCTTTTCGCCCGTGTAGTGCGCGCCGGCGCGCCTTGGGACGGCTACTGCCCCCATTGTTCAAACCACGTCACGACCTGGCTTTACGAGGACTCGCTGACCCGCCTCGCCACCCGCCATGTGCTGATCTGCGACCGTTGCGGTATCATCTCGGACGCGCCGGCCGGCAGTCTGATCGAGATCGCCTTTGACACGGTCGGAACGTTCCGGCGAAACCGTCAAGATCTTGCTATCCGTGTCCGAAATCGCGGGGGTGTGAGGATCCGACTCAGCCTGGCCGTCCAAATCAATGCGTGGCGAAGCACCAATGTCGGCGGCAGCGACTGCCGCGTGGATTTTGAGCTGGAGCCGGCCGACACGTGCACCCATCGCGCCACGCTTAATCTCCCCGACGGTTTCCCGGATGACGTGCTGTCGATCCAGCTCTTTTGCGTCACCGAGGCGCTCGAGCTGTCCTTTGTCAGCCAGAAAGTAGTTTCAATTGTGCGCCCGCGCGGCGCGCGGGACCGGGCGAGGGGCGTTTCAGAACCAATATCCCGAGCCTGGCTTGGCGAGTAGAGGTCAGCCAAAGGCAACATGCAATCGCGGTGTCGCCCCAGTTTGGCAAGCGACAAATTGTGCCGTCCAGGGCGTTCACTGTAGTACGCTCTATACCCTCCCAATGCGCGCCAGAACGCGATTTCCGGTCATTGCCGTTTTCAACTCGGACCAATCCCGATGGACTCCGGCGAAATTTCGTGCACGCTAGAAAGGGTAACCGCGTGGTGACCCTTCAACTCAGTCCCTGCAAACTATCCAAGCGCAGTCTTCACCAAACTTATCTGTTTGCGAAAGGCCGATTCCAATCGCACCATGGCATCGGCCATTGCATCTATCATTGCAGGCCAGCGAGCTTTATCGAAAATGTCGCCCGGCATCTCAGCCTTGATTCTGCACGCGCGACGATTATCAAGGCGCTCCCAAACTAATTCCGAGCCGAAGTCAGCTTCGAACTGCTCCTTCTTCTCCAGCAATAGGTCAAACACCCTTTCATTGTCGGTCTTTTTGCCGCGATCAATGTATAGCTCCGCGCGGCAAGCGTCCCCAGTTACCACGAAATTCAGGCCAACGCCGCGAATGCCACTCCCTGCCGAAATCCAATTTGTTTGAGATGTGGTGATGTTCCGGAAGAGTTCAGTTCTCTGATTGACCTCCGGGAGTAACTGGGCCCAGAATGCGCGTCGGAACGTGTGTCTTGCAATTTGAGCTTCGGCCCCAACGACCTCGTCCTGCGCCTTAGCTGCAAGTCCAACCATAAACTCTTCAGCGTCTCGAGTTGGAATGATCTGTTCAATAGCAAGGAAAATTTGATCGTTCAGAACGTAGGGCGTCGTCTTGAAACACTGCAAACGTACGTTGAAGTTCATCAGCCACAAGACAGTTGAAGTCACCTCTTTCCTGAAATGTGCTGCGACCAAGATAATCCGCTGCGTGACGCCCTTGTTGAGGCTGAGTTCCTGAAATTCATCGACATCAAAAAACTCGCAAAGCTTATCTTCCGCTGTTCCGGCGCTTGAGTTCCGCGACAGGTATTCCTGATAAATGCTTCGAATGTTCTCGCGCGACAGGCTTGCGCAGTAAGAGGCGTATTTCAGCGCCTGCCACGTTACGTCGCGCCCGGCGTCGTCCAGCTTGTTTTCAATGATCACCAACGAGCCCTGCTTGTCGAGAGCTAGAAGGTCGAGCCTTTCATTGGTATCAGAAAAACCAGCAAACTCCTTTTGGATAATCAGCAGTTCTTCGCCAAGCGCTTCGGGGTACTTTGCGATCCACTCCTGCAGATTTGCGCGTTCCCTAAAGCCCAGCTCTGAAAAAGTGCGAACATCCAGTGGGACAATCTCGTTCTTGGCTTTGTCAATCTGAAACATGCCGGTCGTTCCTCGCCTGAACTGAGCTTACCATTCGGAATGATAAGAGCGGGTGTCGGGCACAAGAAGCTGATCGTCAATCCATTCCGCCGACGAAAGGCGACACTTTCGCCACAGCTTCCTCGAGCATTTGGGCCTTTCGTCGTTTCGTCGCAAGGGCGAGCTGGGGTAGAGCTCAACACTGTTCAACATGCAATCGCGGTGTCGCCCCAGTTTGGCAAGGCATAAATTACGCCGTCGCTCCAATTCACAACAATAGATTGGATACCGTCCGAATGTGCTCCGGAACGCAACCTCTACCTGTTGTCCTTCTCAACTGGAGATAACTCCGATGGACCCCGGTGAAGTTTCATGCACGCCAGAAACCGTAACCGCGCGGTGACCCGAGCGAACCCTTAACCGGATCAACGTGCTGCGTGCGGACGTTACCTATCCGGTGGTCGGTTCGAATAATTCACTTTAACGCCGATCTAGCCGCCACCGTTTCTCCTGGGTTATATTGGGTCTATGATAGGAATGGACCTTGACCAATGGCACATTGAATTCCGGCACGACTCGCCGCAGGACATAGCGCTTGGACGAGACCGAGAGCCAGAGGTATTCAAGTTTTCAAAGGCGGTCGATCTGGCAAAATTCCTTGCTGACGACACGAATGACGACGCCATCCGGTTTCATTCCTTTATTGACGATAAGTTGGACGCCAATACAGACGTAGCCGTTTGGAGAAGAAAGCGCACGAAGTTATCCTCCTTACCCCAGTTTAAGCGGTATCGGGCCAACGAGTACGAGAGCTATCATCAAGCCGCTCGCAGCGTTGCAAATGGGCAGCCGGCGTCGAAAGAAGTGCTTCTTTTCCAAGGCCTTGAAAAGGAAATTTGCGGATCGAGCATCATCATACCCTCAGGCCAAGTCCTATTTCACGGTAAGGCAAGTCGCGATCTCACATCTATGACCCCCTATCCTTCTTTTATTTCAGCGACCCTGCATCCAGTCGTGGCAAGGAACAGCGCATTTCGGCGAGCCGGCGTAGACAACCAACTGGGTTATCCGATTTTATATGTCCTCACAGTTGGCCTCGGTCTTCCGGCTCTATGGGGGCATGTTGGAGGTTCGGCTGAATGGGAGTTGCTGCTTCCCAGCTCTCTGACGGTAGTAGAAAAAAGTGAATATTCGGGTAGGAATTTTCTGGTGATAGAAGCTGAGATAACTAAGCGTGGGTAGCATTGATTCCGTCGACCAGCCCTGTCGATCAACGTCAAAACGCCTGCGATTAACCACACACTCGATTTTGAGACCATCAGGCCAGAGGTCATCTGCAGCCACCAGACACTCGATCGCCTGCGAAACTTCGCATTGAACGAGGATTCTCGCCGACGCGTAAGCAAGATTTTGAATCGGTCTAAGCCAGCACGCGCCCATGTGAGGTCAGCTAGCTTCAGACGCACCGTTTATGCTTCGGTCTGTGCGCTCTCCCGCTCGCGGATAATTCGGGGAGCGACCTCATTGAACCGCGCTAAGAAAGCTTCCGCTGCCTCGTATGGGCCCAGCGGGACTATTTCGAATTCAAAGGGTTCGGCATCATCGTCGTCTGCCCAGCGCATGCCGTCCCAATTCATCAGGTCGCGGCGCTCGGTCGCCCATAATTTCACGTCGTAGGTCTTGATGAGTGCGTGGTCGAAATTCTCGACTCCGAATGCTGCCATTATCGCGCTGGAGCAGCGCTTTTCGATATGCCGGTATTCAGGCAACTTGGACTTGAGCGGAGTATTCAAATCGCCGCAAACGGTCTCACCGCTTTCATGCATAAGCGCGGCATAGGCGTGCGGTTCTGGTACGAGCCTGCTCATAATCTCGCAGTGTTGAGCAACGGAGTAAAAGACACGCTTGCCCGTCCGTCGACTTACGCACTGCCCAGAAAATCTTCCGGTGAAGGCCAAACTGTACGCTAAATCGGCGAGGGTGACGCGACTGTTCTCCGGGTTCTCATAGTCGAAGAAATTGCCTGAACCCAACAAGATGGTGGGTCCGATTGCGGTGCGGATGCTGTTGCCCTTTATCGCCATGCTGCGAGTGTATAGCGAAGAGCCGATCGCTAGTAACCTCCTATGTCTTCTAAGATCCTAAGATCCGGCCAACCTTTCCGGTGGCGGGCAATTAGGTTAGAACCCGGCGAGAGTGAGCGGAGAATCGTATGCCAGTTACAGTAGTGGTCGGCGGGCAGTACGGCTCGGAAGGCAAGGGCAAGGTTTCTGCTTACGTTGCCAAGTCGACTGGCGCGGCTGCAGTGGTGCGCGTCGGTGGCCCAAACTCCGGCCATAGTGCGGTTAGTGACCAAGGCGAACTGATCACGTTGCGCCAGCTGCCTGCGGGCGCAGTAAGCTCGGATGCGCTAATGGTGCTACCTGCCGGTAGTTTGATCGACCTGCAAATATTGCAAAGCGAAATTGCCAGGCTAAAGGTGCGTCCAGACCGACTGCGAATCGATGGCAACGCTTCCATCATCGGGCGTGAGCACATTGATAAGGAAGCCGATCTGGCACTTATGAGGTCAATCGGCTCGACTGCATCGGGCACCGGCGCAGCTTTGATCGAACGCTTATCGCGCACTTCGAAACATCGCTTGGCACGAGATGTCATAGAACTGCAGAGCTTCATCGAAGAGGATTCGGCCGCCTATTTGAGGAGCCTGCTAGATCGCAATGCGCGCGTTGTCATAGAAGGCACACAGGGCTTTGGCCTTAGCATCTGGCATTCGCACGATTTCCCTTATGCGACTAGCCGCGATACCACCGCATCTGGGTTTGTATCCGAAGCTGGCCTGGCCCCCCATGACGTAGATGACGTCGTATTGGTGCTTAGAACGTTTCCAATCCGTGTTGGTGGGAATTCAGGCCCGTTGCCCAACGAAATCGCTTGGCCGGAGTTGGCGAAGGAGGCTCAGCTGGCGACAGACTTCGTCGAGTTGACCTCCGCAACCCATCGTGTGCGTCGGGTTGGTAGATTTGATCCGGACATTGTGAAGCGAGCGATAAACAGCAATAGACCACACCGGGTGGTAATGAATCACATGGACTATATTGATCCGAAGGGCGCCAGGGAGGGCCCAACCTGGCGCAGCCAAAAGTTCTTGGCACAGGTCGAGCAGGAGATAGGGCGACGGATCGACCTGCTAGGTTTCGGGCCAGCGTCCTTAGAGCCCCGTTCAGCCGCAAATCTCAGGCACGCGGGATGAAGGTTTCCCTGGAAGACTTTCGGAGGAAAGTTGCAAAGCTTGCGCACGCGGTCGACGCGTCACAACTGTCGGCCGAAGCGCGTCACGCCATCTTCGACGAGTTCGACCCGTATGCTGGGAAAATCGAACCCGCGCTACTGAATGCCGGCCACTTGGCAACCTATGCGATGGTGACAGGCATGATCGAGCCTTTCCATCCATCGGACCTGGAGAAGCCCGCCACCTATTTGGTCGCTGCCGAAGGGCAAGTCAGATATAGGAACGAAAAAGGCCATGTAGAGCGGTTCTATCTGTCGGCTGACCCGAAGAAGCGCGATACCGAATCTTGTGTCCGAGATACTGTTCGGCTCGCACCGAATTCGGTTTGTTTTCTTACTCTCGAGCCGACGTTTCGGATGCCGTCGTATATCGCGGCGAGGTTTAATCTGCTGATCCGAGATGTCTATCGCGGCCTGCTCGTGGGGACGGGTCCTCTCGTGGATCCTGGGTTCAATGGCAGGCTATCGATTCCAATCCACAATTTCACGGCGCAGCCATATGATATCCAGGCCGGCGAGGGTCTCGTCTATTTCGAGTTCACCAAACTGACTTGGACGAATCCTACCGAAGCACCGGCCGAAATTGGCTGGCTCCCAGCTCCGTTGGATGACCAGCCGCCTTTCCCTTCTTCAAAGAACAAACGAAAGACTCTGGATGACTACCTGGCTTTGGCCACAGGAGGTGGACCGCCGCAGCATGCAATCGGGCCCACCGTAGCTGAAATCCAAACGCAGGCAGACCGCACACGAAACCTTTTGAATATCGCCAGTATCGCCGGCGTCATTGGCGTGGCGGGACTCGTGATCACCTGTTGGCAACTTTTTGCTGGTGCGCAACAATTTGCGGCAGATGCACAGACAGAACTGAGAGGTTCGCGCTACCAACTCGCTCAAGAAGTTCAAAACCTCAAGGATCAAGTTGCAGACATCAAGCGACAGTTGGATGCGTCAACAAAAGCGAGTCCATCAGCGGCCAATGCCCCCTCTAACAAATAGTGATTTGTTCGCGCAGGCTTGTTGCGCGAACTGACCGAAGTGGGGTTCATATTGGACAAAGTTCTCATCGCTCACCGCTAAACTCTCTAATCACCCTTTCGACGATGCACGCTACGCCAGCGGATGTATCGATTTCACACGCCCAGACGATCAGCACACGCCAGCCGAGACTGCGCAGTGCGGCGTCCTTTTCGGCATCACGCTTTACGTTTCGCGCCAGCTTAGGCTTCCAGTATTCCACATTGGACCGTGGAATCCGCCCTCCCGTGCAGCTCCGATGCTGGTGCCAGAAGCATCCGCGGACCTGTACCGCGAGCCTCTGGCGCACAAACACTACGTCCGGACGCCCGGGCAGGTCGGTGCGGCAGACGCGGAACCGAAGGCCAGCTCGGTGTAGCGCGGAGCGCAGTCGGACCTCGGGCTGCGTGTCGCGGCCCTTGATCCGGGACATGTTCCGCGACCTCTGCTCAGTCGTGATCCTGTCAACCATATTTCGCCCCCTGCGCTATTCGGGAGGGAGACGGTTTGTCTTCAGCAGCTCGCACATTTCCTCTTTGCTGAGCTGCGAAACGATGTCACCCGACCCCTCGTCCCCCAGGAGACTGCGTGCTAATGCCGATTTCCTCTCGAGTGCCGAGACGATAGCTTCCTCGATTGTATCGACCGCCAGCAGCCGTACATAAGTGACTGGCTCCGTTTGTCCGATTCGATGGTTCCTGTCCTGGCTCTGGGCATAATGGTCATACCGCCAAGAGAGGGACTCATAGATCGTGTAGCTCGCAGCGGTGAGCGTGAAGCCCGTACCTGCCGCTGCCGGATTCGCGATGAGCACCCGTACGTTCGGGTCGTTCTGGAAGCTCGCGGCGATTCCCTGGCGTTCCGACGTAGGTGTTCCGCCATAGATTGCGACCGACCCCTCGATTCGCCGGAGAAGTGTCTCTATCGAGCGGACATAGTTCGACCAAAGAATGACCTTCCTGCCCGGCACCGAGAGGATGTCGTTGATGATGCCGTCGAGCACCTCAAACTTCGCAGGCACCTGTTCCAGCTCAGGGAAGATCAAGGTGGGATTACAGGCCAGTTGGACGAGCCGGGTGAGTCTCGCAAGCGCACTCGGAGCAAATGACCGGTATTGATCGCCGCTCATCGCTTCTATTTCGCAGACCATCTTGTCGCGCATCTCATCGTACAGCCGTCTTTGCCACGGCTGCAGCTCGACGCGGATGTCGGCGAACGACTTGTCCGGAAGATCGAGGCACTGGTCCTTGGTGCGGCGCAGGACCAACCTGTCGATCACGTCCTTGGCGAAGGAGGCCTGGGGGTCTTCCTCCAATCGTGCCGTGAAGGACTCCAGCGAGCCGAGCGAGCCGCGCCCTGGTTCAATAATCTCAACCTGGGTGAAGAGATCGGTCGCCGTGTTCGTGACAGGGGTGCCCGAAAGCAGCCATCTGAACGCGCAGTGCGGCGCGACGGTCCTGGCGGCGGTTGATGTTAGAGAGCGCCAGTTCTTGGCAGCATGGGACTCGTCCAAGGTCAGCACGGTCCGCTGGCGCTGCGCGAAGGCGAGGAGTGCCGTCGTCTCTGCGCGCGCCGTCTCATAGCTGGCAATAAGGACTCGTGCACGAGACTCGCGGAATACGGTACGCCGCTTCTTCGGAGTGCCTTCCGCGACTTCGACGGACACAGTCGGCGCAAATTTTTCATACTCGGCGACCCAGTTCCGCTTGAGCGAGTTCGGGCAGATCACGAGCATCCTGTCGGCGCGGCCGCCGTCCAGGAGACGCCGGAAAGACTCGATCGCGACAAGGGTCTTGCCGAGCCCCTGCTCGAATGCGAGCAGTCCGGCGCCTCGTCCCATCAGGAAGTCGACGCCTTCGTGCTGATGCTGGAGCAGTTCGAACGTCACTCTATTCCCCTCTGGTCTGGTGGTGCTGGCCTATTAGCCCGTCGAAGTATTGGTAGGCGTCGCGGAACTCGGCGATATCGGACGGCTGGAGGTCCACCACGTCGGCCCGGCTGGCCTTGTTGAGCGTCCTAGTCGCCTTCTTGAGCGCAAGCCGATAGGGGTGAACGCCGTCGTGGACCTTGTCCTCGATCACGTCGATGGTCTGCTGGAGGATTGCGATGTCATCATCGTCAAACCCATCTTCGCCCCGGTCAATGGCCCGGCGGACAAGCTGCGGCATAGCGGCGATCTTCGCCTTGGGGCTACTGCTCTTATCCTGGGTTTGCTGGGCAAGCTTATTGGCGACATGCTTCTCTCCCGACTTCAGCTGAGCCCAGGCGTCTGCGTCGTCGTAAAACTCCTTCAGGAATCGCGCGTCGCGGTATTCCTTGAACACGTCGTTCCGGACCATATCGAAGACATCCTCGCGGAGTTCGTCGTACACCCTGTTATCGAAGTCCCGGAGCTGCGAGCCGATTAGGCGCGCCTTGCTGATCTCTTCGAGTACGCTGAACTTCTCCGCGGCGAGCTTCTTCGGATTTGAGTCGTCGTCCACGTGCTCTACGAACTTGAGCGCGAATTCGTATGCGCTCTTCAGCCGCGCGACCCAGGACTCAGATTTGCCCATGTTCTCAGCGAGAGCCGCCTGGTTCATCAGCGGAGGATGTCCTGGGCGTCCCACGACGGTTTCATAGATGAACTTGGCCTCGATGTAGCGACCCCAATCCCGTACCCCAGAGCCGCGGACATGAATGCCGGCGAGCAGGATTGCAACGTCACGTTCGCCAAAGTTCTGCGGGAGAACCTTCGCCTGCACATGGCGGAAAACCCCCTGGTTCTTGCCGGTGGTGAATTTGCGGTCCAACTCCCGAAGAATGGTGACCCGAGTAGCTCCCTCCAGCACCAGGTACTTTCCTGTGGCGGTGCGTTGAACATAGATCGACTGCATCTGGCCGATCTCCTGGATCGAACGACGCAGACCATCGTACCCAGGCGAAAGCCGAAGCGCCTCCTCGAGGTCCGCCTCGGACGAAAAACCCTCCATCATGGAGGTCTGCAGTCGCGGGTTGTCTGCCCAAAGGGCCGTGTCTTCATGAACGTCCAGCCGGACCTCCCTCAGCTCCCATTCAGTGTTCCCGATCTTCTCGTACAGAACCCGCTCAACCTGATGCAGCGGGATTTCAAGTTTGGCGACATTCTCAGTCATGGCGGTCTTTCCTATCTTGCTCAGGCAAGTCCAATCAACATCAGGCAAGAGAGGGAAGATGTCAAGGTGGTATTCCGAACGGGCCGTCGAAAACCATATGTTCACCGTTTGTCGCGTATGGTGTATGATGAAAAAGCAAGGATTCTCCGGCGGTTGCCCCTATTGGAAAGCAAGAAGCTTGAATGAAATCAAATACACGCGGCAGCAGCAGCGAGCCGAATCAGAGGCCTATTGCATTGACCTGTTCGCGGGAGCCGGCGGCCTGGCGGTAGGTTTTAGGTCGGCTGGTTGGGGCGTGTTAGCCGGTAATGACATCGACCCAGCCGCCGCCCAAACCTTCCGGCTCAATTTTCCTGAGGCCTCGTTTTTCGAGGGACCTGTATCAAATCTGTCTGCGAGCAATCTTCTCGACGATGGTGGGCTGATCCCGGGCCAACTGGATTGTCTAGTGGGAGGGCCGCCCTGCCAGTCGTTCAGCCACAACAATCACCACCGGTCCGCGGCCGACGAACGGGCTCGTTTGTTCGAATATTACTTGCAGCTGGTGGGACGTTTGAATCCCAGAACGCTCGTGATGGAGAATGTGCCCGGGATACTCTCCATCGACAACGGGAGGGTAGTCGAGGAGATACTCGGACGGCTCGGCAGTTTGGGATATGATGCTGTGGTGGCACGTCTTTCGGCCGAAGAATTTGGGACACCGCAGCTCCGCAGAAGGGTGTTTATAGTCGCTAGCCGCCTAGGACCTGCGTCCGAGCTGATTCCCAATCCCACTCATTGGTCGCCAATATTGGTGCAGTGGGGTGGACCGAAAACAAGACCGGTTGGTGCCACAAAGGCGCCGATTACAGTCTGGCAGGCGATCAGCGACCTCCCGGAAATTAAGAATGGCGGCGGCAGTCACGTCGCGCGTCGATCCAGCACCGCCCAAGCGAAAACGAAGTTTCAGCGCGAAGCGCGTCGATGCTCGCCCGAGCTCTATAATCACATCTGCCACAAGCTCACCGAGGTGAATCTAAGCCGGATTGCTCACGTGCCGGAGGGCGGCAATTGGCGCGACGTGCCTCGGGCGCTTCTGCCTGCGGGCATGCAAAGGGCCAGACTTCAAGACCATACTAAGCGCTACGGGCGGCTGGCGTGGGGCGGATTTGCCTCCACCATCCTTACGAAATGTGACCCTCATTGGGGCGCCTACGTTCATCCGGCGCAAGATCGAACCATTTCTGTGAGGGAGGCCGCCAGGCTCCAAGGATTCCCTGATTCGTTTAGGTTCGCGGGAGAGCATCTGAGCAAGCAATATAGCCAAGTCGGGAATGCTGTCCCTCCACCGGTAGCCCAAGCGATCGCCACAGCTGTGCTGGCGCATGTCCGACACTGGACGACCAAAGGCTACCGGAAACCAAGACTGAAACAAGCCGCATGAAGTACACGATGGCCTGTCACCGCTGGAAGAGGGCAACAGCACCGGGGCGCCAGTGGTAACTGTAGTCTCTACGTCATCTGCTTTAGACACAGCCATCTCCTATGGTCAGCAAGGGCGATGTTATCGGATGTGGCGCAGCCATTAGGGATTGAATGTGCCGGATTTCATCGTTGGTGAGCACTATACACGAGAGCAAGTCGGTCAGATTGCGGGGCTGTCGGAGCGCGATCGTTCCGGCGGTTCCTGGATGACCGGCTACACCGATTGGAACGGAGCGACCTACGTCTTCACAAACGTTGGAGTGCCTGGCCGGACTGGGCATGATTACGCCAACCGATGGGTCGGCAAGAACCTAATCTGGTACGGCAAGACAAATTCACATCGCGGCCAGCCTCAAATTGACCGGATGATATCCAACACGAGACCTGTCCATCTTTTCTGGCGAGCGCAGGATCGTTCGCCTTTCACGTATGCTGGCGACGCAACAGCCGTTGAAGCAAACAGCGAAACGCCGATCCAGATCGTCTGGTCCTTTGACGGCTTCACGTCTGGTTCGCGAGTCGACATCGAACTGCAAAATGAGCCGAAGTGGCACCGAGGGCCGCCACCGACAGATGGAGGCGTTTGGATCGAAAGAGTCGACGGCCCCACTGATGTCTATCTTTTTCGCGCGACCGGCAGGGTGGATGCCCTGTTCGACTTGCCGGCAGGACACGTGCTCATTAAGGTCGGTATGTCGAACAATCCCGAGAGAAGGCTTACGGAGCTGAATGCTGGGTTTCCTCCCGGCTCAAAGGTGAAATGGAGCCGAGTGTCCGTTCGCCACTTTGCGGATGGGAGCCAGGCCTGGCGATTTGAGGGAGAGAGGTTGGAGCGCCTGAGACTAGACCGTTATTGGCGAGGTGGAGAGTTCGCGGTTGTGCCGGAAGCAATACTACCGGATTTCCTGAGCTGACCATATTATTGAAATGGCAGGGCCGATCAATCCCGCGGATGCTCGGTAGGCATTTGGTGGTCGCGAGCCTCACTCCGACTAAGTGGGTATCGATCTAGTGATTTTATATTCGAAAGCTGCGCGGCGACGATGCATATGTTCCATACCCAGTACCATGCCGTGCCAGCGCTACGCGTATAACGCGCTTTTCAGCAGCGGCGCAGCTACACGGGCGCGCGACCCCTCCCCACAATGGCCGCAACCATGCCAGCAGTGTAGCGTCACTGCCGCCACAGCGTCACGTTGGTGATGACGGTGACGTGCATGACGGCGGCTAGGCTGCTGGTGCAGGCCCTCCACAGGGAGGGGGAGGAGTGGGCGACAAAGCGTGGTCAAGGACAATTTGGAAGAGCCTAAGCCCGAACTCCTTTTGGAACGCAGCGAACGGACGCTTCGCATCATCTTACGTGCGATAGTTCGGGGTCACCCCGATGAACAGCACCGCACGGACGAGGCGCGTGTCGCTCAAGCTGTAGCTATCCTGCTCGGCCGGAAGTCACGACGCGGTGCGCCGGGGCTATGGCGCGACGACATGCTGGAAATGATGGCCTTCATGTATTCTGTGGCCGCCTACTCGAAACGCCCGGTCGCGGTAGAGAAGCTGGCCAATACGGTTATCGATATGCCGGGCGGGGCTGGAAAAGATCCTGAAGGTGCTGTTGCCAAAGACTTGGTGCGCAAGTTCAATGCCCACCGCGATCAGTTGCTCGCTGCTCACTCGTTCGATGGCCGCGAAGATTTCGGCGAATTTTACAACCCGATAGCCGATGTCTTTGACGGCCTTCGACGAGCGGGGATTGCCATTGATAATCATGTGATCCCCATGGGAGCCCGGCGAAGGAGATAAATCCTGGATTTTTCTCCGGTGCGCAGGCCGCGCCGGTATGAATATTAGGCAGCCTTCTTACCAGCGAGGAGGCACCTATGCCTGAATCAACTATCCCTATCTCTGTCGAGCCGTATCTTACCATCCTGCAGGCAGCGAAGACCCTTGGCGTTCATCCATGGGCCCTGCGTCGCGCGGCGAAGGCGGGCACGATCCCGGCTTACACGCTTCTCAATAGTCGGAAACTTGTCCGCCTCTCTGAGGTGATTGCAGCAATCAACGCCTCAAGAATCGGAGGCGAAAATGTCTGAAACTATCTTTGGAAGCGAAGCGCCTAAATATTGGGAGCGGAACCTGCCCGTCATTCCAGTCAATGGCAAAATTCCCATTCACCAAGGTTGGCAGGGAAATCTGGGCAGCATTCCCAATGAGGAAAGACAACGTGAATTGATTGCCACGCACCCTGGCAACAATATCGGCGCACTTCTTGGCTTACCGGTTGACGGTGACAAAACTCTCGTCGCACTGGACGTTGATGATGACCGGTTACTGGCCGTGTCTCTTCAGCTTCTCGGCCTGAACCGCGCCGAGCGCCGTACAGTCCTTGCCGGTAAAAAGGGCAAAAAGGGCGCGACCATTTTTGTGCGTGCCCCGAAATCTCTGAAGTCCACGGTTATCAAAGGTACTGCCGGTCTCGGCAACATCGACTTTCTCGCCGCCGGCAAGATGACGGTCATGCCGCCATCAGTTCACCCGGAAACGGGCAAGCCTTATGAGGTCTCTGGGAAATCCCTTCTGGACGTCGATTTCGCTGATCTCCCGGAAATCACCGAACACCACATCAAGCTGCTGAAGGCAACTATCGGCTCGGAATACGCCATCGTTCTCATTGAGGGAAACGCGACGCACGATGCCGGCGTGGCACTAACCGGCGTCTTGGTTCACTCCGGGGCGACCGACGAGGAAATCGCCGATATCTTCATCGGACTTCTGCCTAATAATTACGACGGCGATTCCCTGAAGGAACTGTCCGGATGGATCAAATCGGCCCGCGAAAAAGGCTTCGACGAAACCAAGGATGACGGCGGGACGCTGTCTGCCAAACTCGTGGCTTTGGCGCTTAGCGAAGGCATGGCCCCTTTCAGGGACGAAGCACACAAAGACATAGCCTTGACGACGTTACCCCATACCGGCCCTGCAATTGCGTACCGGGTAAACTCGTCCGCCGTTAAATTGTGGCTTCGGCATTTGGCTCACAAGGCTTGGGGGAAACCCATGGGGGCGAATCCGCTGTCCGAAGCTATAGCGACGTTGGAAGCGATAGGACTATTCGATGGCCCATCGTTCCCCGTCTACGCCCGCGTCGCAGGAGATACCAAGTCGATATCCATCGACTTAGGCCGACAGGACGGCCGGATGATCAAAATTAGCCCGGACGGGCAAACAATCGAAAGCAATATTGCGCACAAGTTTGTGCGGGGCGCCGGCTTTGAAAGCTTGCCATTGCCGGAAGCCAGTGGAGGTGGTCTGCGCCGCCTGCAGTCCTTCCTTGGTTTGGACGATCAGAATTATCGTCTCCTCCTCGCCTTCCTCATCAATGCGCTTAAACCCCAGGGGCCGTATTTCATCCTGTTAGTGGAGGGGGAGCAGGGTTCCGGCAAGAGTTTCTTCTGCGAGATCATCAAGCGGATTATCGATCCAAATCAGGCTCTCAGGCTGCGCCTTCCGGACAAGCCGCAAGACCTAATGATCCAAGCAAAAGAATATTGGCTACTCAGCTTCGACAATGCGTCGGGCATGAAGGCCGAGATGTCCGACATCCTATGTTCCCTCGCCACCGGCGGCGGCATCGCCGTGCGCCGACTCTACACAGACGACGAGCTGCATGTGCTGACCTACATGCGGCCATTCATGATTAACGGCATCTCAGGCTACGCGACGCGGCCGGATCTCATGGAGCGGGCAATTCCCATCAAACTGCCGCCGATAGGCGAAGGGGAAAGGAAGACGGAAGCCGAGCTCATGAAAGAGTTTCAGGCCATGTTGCCGTTGATCCTCGCGGAGCTTTATGACGGCGTCGCCTATGCCTTACTGACCTCCGATGAAGTTGAACCCCCTCGCCACCTCCGCATGGCGGACGCGGCGAGGTGGATCAGGGCGGCCGAGGAAGGTCTTGGCGAACAATCGGGTGCAATCATCGATGCAATAGCCCTGGCTCAGAACGAATTCATCATCGATCGCGTCAATGACGATCCGCTGGTCATGGCGCTGCGGACAATAACGGCACGCGGGCCGTTTGAAGGCTACGTCGGTGACCTGTTCGTGAGGATTGCTGAGATCCAGGAGCGTTCACCGGACAGGGGTTTGCCGCAGTCGCCTTCCCGACTATCCAACCAATTGGACCGCATGCGACCGGCGATGGCCAAAGCCGGGGTCATGGTCGAATTCTTGGGCAAGGATAGACGTGGCCGGCGCATCAAGATCTCGTCGGACAATATGAGTCTGCCGAAGTTCTGGTGACGGTGTGACGTCCGTGACGGCGCTTCGGGGTGGCTCGCTGCCCGCACACGCAGGGGGAGGGTACTTCCCCACTGCCTGCCCCGGCTGGGCCGCTGCTGGCTGCCGTCACCGCCGCCACACCGTCACTTTGCCCAACGGTTTCTCGCCTGCGATTTCAACCTCGGTGGCCGAGGAATCCGAAATATCCGGAGCCGCGTCGTCTCGCGGCTCCAACCTTTCCCAACATGCCGAGGTTACGCGGCTGGTTACAGCTTGGGCCGTTTCACGGGCTCGCTGGCCGCTCCGGCGATTACTTGTGCCGGTTACCGACGCGTGTTTTCGTTCCCGCTTTTTTCCTTTTGGACGAGTACCGCCATGACAGACTTCAACGTTTCCATTACCACCGCAACGCGTCGCCGCAAGCTGCGCGACGGAAAGATCGCTCATTACGATCAGTACTATTGTGAATACCGCGAGCCCCTGACGCAAAAGCGTCGCCGCCGCGCCTTCAACCGCAAGAAGGACGCCGAGGCGTTCCGGAACTCGCTGCTGCTGAAAGTCGCCGAAGGCAGCTACATGGATGAGCGCAAGGCTCCGACCGTTTCGCAGGCCATCGAGCATTGGCTCCAGACCAAGCAGGGCAACGTCAAGTCATCGACGCTGATGGGCTACAAGGTGGTGGTGTATGGTGCAATCCGGGGGCCGTTGCTGATCGGCACCAGGCAGGAGCGTGCCGACTTCACCCAGACCGGCACTCCACCCAAGAACGCCCGCTTCATCAAATTACTCGGGCATATCAAGCTATCGGACCTGACAACTGCTGTGATCCGGGTCTGGCACAAGACTGTCACGGAGCAGTGCGGCAGCTACACCGCAAATCGGGCCAAATCGCACCTCAAATCGATCGTGGCACTGGCGGAGGAAGACTTTTCCATCCGCGCGCCCTCGATGCCGACCGGGCTGGGGCGGGCGCGGCACAAAATCAAAAAGACGATCCTGGCGACCGAGCATATTGCCAAGCTGGTCGCGGCGGCCAAGAACGATCTAGAGCAAGGCATCTACTATGCATTCGCCTTCCTCGCCGGCACCAGGCCCTCCGAGCAGCTGGGCCTACTGTGGAGCGAGGTGGACTTCGACCGCAACGTCATCCGCATCCGGCGCATCCAGGAGCGCGACGGCTCGCTTACCGAGATGACCAAGACAGAGGCTGGCACCCGCGAGATCCCGATGAGCGCCGTACTTCGCGAGATGCTGCTGGCGTGGCGGGTTCGTTGCCCACGGTTGGGCAAGGAGCTGCACCGCGTGTTCCCCGGCCCCGGCCGGCTACAGGAATGGCCGAAGCCACGCATTGGTGGCGGTGGTCCGCTGCTCTACCAGAATTTTCGGAAGCGCTACTGGGCGCCAGTCTTCGAGGCGCTCGGCTTGCCCTATGTGACGCCGCACTCTGCCCGCCATTCGTTTATTTCGATGCTTCAGGCTCAAGGTATCGAGATCGGCCTTGTGGCGCAGATCGCTGGTCACGCCAATCCGACTGTGACGCTGGGCCACTATACCCAGGCTGTTCGCGACGGCAGCGCAGCAATAGCCGCGCTGGACCGCGCCTACAGCGGGTGAGCCCGTACGCATGGCTACGCCCGGCGTCGCCGGCTATACGCCTGCTGCTGTGGCGGGCAGCGCCGGCCGGCCGGCCCACACCGGCAGTGGCGGCGCACGGTGGCGGTGCAGGCTTGCAACATGGCGACTTGCGCTAAGATGTTGATATTGCTCATATAATTGTGCCTAAGCTCCCATCGTGTTTTACTGTCCTGTTGGACAGTAGGAGAGTTCGATGCACATCCTGATCAGAGACAAGCGGACCGGTAATGAGGAATGGATGCCGCTCGAAGCCGCTGCGGAAGTCATGGAACTGGACGCGACAGAGATCGAATGGGCGCTGGAAGAGTTTGGGGAGTGTGAGTCGGTCGATCACATCGCCATCGAGCCGGAATAAGCCTCCGCCATCACTGCACAGCTGCGCCTCCCCGATGCGGCGGTCGTCTCTCGATCGCCGCGTTTTCGTATATGCACATCATCTCCAGGCGCGCGCCTCGACCCTCCCCCCTTCAAGACAGAGGTAGGGGTATGCCAAGAGGGACCCGTTTGGCCCTGGAAACGACATCGAGCGGATACGCGGTACCCCATCACGCGGCCTGTCATTCGATCCGATAATCGACAGAGGTCGGCGACACGCGGATAACTCGCAGCGTTCTGCCCTCGACCTTGACACTCTGACCTTCGCTAAGCGCGATCTGAATTGGCCGCGCCGCCGTTGCGTATTGCGATGAGCCGCGAGGCGGAATGTATTGGAACGAGGTCGACGTTGCTGTGGCTGAAACCGGAGTTCCACCGATTGAGCCGTTCACATTAGTGTTGGTGGTGTTGGGGAAAATGAGCGGCGTTTCGCTCATCGTCGTTGCGTTACTCTCGACTGTTACGTCGGACCGTTCGAACACAGCCTGTGTACCACGCGTCCCAAGATATCTGACCGTCATTTGCCCGGCATCGGTCGTGCGACCAAACAGGTCGGCCTTGCCGACGATGTTCGGCAGCGAGCGTCTCGACTGGAAGTTCATCACGATGTCGCCAGGACCGGCAGACCGTACTTGGTTAGCGGGGGTAAGCAACGAGGTTTTCGTCTCGACTGGCGTACAGGCGGCGAGGGCCAGCGCAGACAGGAACAATGCACTGGACGCGAGACTTTTGTTCATTGCGTTCATAGCTATCTATCCGTTTGAAATTACAATGTTATTCGAAAAATCACGCGGGAAATCTGCTGTCAATTATCCGACAGCTATGCGGCTCCATCCGAGATACTCGCCTTTGATGAAGCTCGCGTCCCACCGGCCACAGGCCTCAATCGCCGCGATGGCCAACCGTGCTCGGCTGTCTGGGTGCACAAGCAGGAAGAACACCACATGCCCCGTGGTGAACGTCCAGATCGCGGCGCCCGAAGCTACGGACCGGAGGCGGTCGGCGCATGACGCGATGAAAGCGCGCCGCTCGATCCTGGGAAAATGTTGGTAGATTAGCAGCGACTTGTCGGAAGCGTAGAATGCGGCCAGTTCGTCCAGGTAGACGTACTTGTTTGAATTCTTCCGCCCCCTAACGAGCGTTGTTTCCAACCCATTGTCTGGATCGAAAAACACCACGTCAGCGTCGTGAAATTCAGACGCGCACCTGTCCATGAATGCCCGGCGGCCACCGGCGTTGTCGGGCAGTTGCTCGTTGAAATATCTGGCACTCGCGACAGCACTGCTATCCTCAATGGCCTGCAGGCGGCGGCGGTCTGGCTCCGCTGCAGTATGGGCGAGAACATCAAATACCACTGGGTCATGGTCGCGGTGCTGTTCGGGCTTGTTAAGGTAGGTGAGCTTTTTGCCGTCCGAACTACCATCCGAAGGCGTCAGCATCCAACACACGCCGATGCAATTGGTGCCGCCCCAAGACAGAGCCCGCAGGAGCGCATACTTCCGATAGTCGCTGATGTCCCCGACGTATTGATGCTTCACTATGTTCCCACGAAATGGCGTGAACGATCACGCCATAACGTACATAGACCCGTGGGGTATGTCATGAACATTTCGTTCGTATGGAGCTGTTCGCGACAAATCTCCGGCGTCGGGCCGAGGAGCTTGGACTTTCCAATGCAGAAGTGGCTCGCCGAGCGGGTTTGAGCGAGCGGCGATATGGAAATTATGTGAGCGGTCGGCGGGAACCAGACCTTGCCACGCTTGTGAAAATCGCAGCCGTCTTGGCCTCAAGCCCAAACGATCTGCTTGTGGATCAACAACGGGCAACGGTGCCTGACGAACTCGAACGTGAACGAGCAGCGGCTGCCTTGGTTGTTCTTGAAGGTGAGGACCTTCGGCGTGCCAGAATTATTGTGGAAGCGCTGGCCGCTGAACGAACCTAGCAATGTTAGCGAGCGGCGAGAACTACCTTTTTTCCGATATGCTCGCGCCAAAGTCCGAGTCGCTTTATTCGATATTCAACGAGTTCTGGCGAGGTCCCGAAAGCGGATGCGATGTCGGCGGCACTCCTCCCGTCCAACACCATGGACTTGACCGCATCCCGTGGAAGCAACGTCGCCGATGCTAGAAAATAGGCGTCGTGTTCTTCGGCGCTGTCGTATGTGCGGCCGAAGGAGCCCGCAATCTTTGCGATCTTAGTCAGCTTGTGCCCTGAAAGGATGTGCCAATACTCTTCAAGCAGTGTTACTCGTTGTCTTTCAACGGTATGGTAGTCGTTCAGGAATACCACCCAGCTATCCTGGGCTGCGTTCAAAGGGATGCTCATTGCTGACCACTCGTTGCGCGATGGTCCCGCAAGCGTATCCTTTGTTCTCTCATCGATGCAGGACGAACCGCTCAACCGCTCTACTGTGACTGAATCAACCACCAAAAAGAACGGATCCAATGGGTCGTTCTTCTTCAATCCCAAGTCCATTCGGAAACCGTCAGCCGTATGTTCTAGTTCCTCCTTGGATATAGAGATAGCCTCAGCATCCGTCGGCGCGTTGCTCGGCTCAGATGCATCACCCCCGGCATGGTGCTGCCGAAGACGCACGGCGGCCCGCAGTAGGGTTTGAACCGTCCCGGAGGATGCGTTCTTCCCGGCACGGAAGTGGACGAATGCCACTCGATCAAAGGCAAGCTCGTACTCATCAGCATCCGGGCCAAGCCACTCGAGCAGCCTAATCTTGGAGTTGTTGTCGGGCGACCCTTCGCCCCGCTCGATTCGCGCCAGCGTGGAGAAACTGATCCCGACGATCCCAGACAGCGCCCTTATACTAAGGCCTTCGCGCTCTCGCTTTTCGCGCACCGCGCTGACGAGCTTTGCTTCAAATTCTTCCATTTTGATCCGACTGTGCGATAAGCACGCATTGACACGTCACCCGTAATGCGCGCATGTTGTGCTGGTGACACAGATTCGCACAGCGGCAAGCAAAATGGAAGTAGTGTTGAACGGCGATGCGAAAGCTGAGTTGCAGCGGATTGGCGACGGTTTGGACGCGCGCCAGCCCGTGATGGTGGGGGACCGGGGAACAGTGTTTCTCAGCCCACAGCCCACGCCTGTCCAGGAGCAAAGAAATGAGCAACAGCAAAGAACGCGAGGACCCGCAGCCCGATCACGGCAAGGGTCCGCCCGACGGCAAGGGTCGTCCGATCGATCAGGGTCGCCCCGTGCCGGATCACGGCTCGTCGGCCTCGCCGGCAGCTACCGTGGGCAGCTAGAGAATGTGCAACGGGCGTACCCCGGCGCAACTCTCCTCCCCGATGACCATGGAGTATGGCTTCTCGCTCGCAGCCGCGTCTTAGAGGGGCTAGGGCGGGAAGCCATATTCCTTATTGCCTTGCCGGAGACACCGGCGGTGGAGCCGCGCGGATGGGCGTTCTGGGAGCAAGATGGGTTGGTCGAATGGATCGGCCCGCGACATACCAATTTCCCCGACGGCTCTGTTTGCGCCTATCACCCTGTTCTCGACAAAGCTTGGTCGCCGGGTGATGATTTGTGCGTGCTTCTGGACATTTATAGCGTATGGGCGCTTCGCCACCTTCACCTGGCGGTGCTGGATCGGTGGCCCGGCCGCCAGTATGCGATGCTGGATGAACTAGGCCAATCTGATCCCTACTATAGGCTGACCCAGTTTAAGGAAGCCGAGCTTTGCAGCTGCGGATCAAATCGGCGTTATGGCGAGTGCTGCCGGCCGCATGACCTGAAACATCCCTTCTTGTCGATTCTGCAGGCGTTCAAAAGGCGCAACTCAGGACGGGGTATTCTCGATCGGGCTCCTCCCGGAAAGGTCACAGCTAGCGTTGCCCAGAGCGGACGAAATGCCCCGCCTCCCATCTCGGAGGTTCACGATCTTCTGCGAGCGCACATCGCCGGCAGTGGAAACCTGCTGGTAACCCGCGTGTAACCCGAACCTTCTGAGCAGCGTCACCACCGTTGCGGTTCAACCACCTGAAAACACGAAAAGGCCGCGGAACTCCGCGGCCTTTTCGGTGAGGTTACTTGGAGCGGGTGAAGCGATTCGAACGCTCGACCCCAACCTTGGCAAGGTTGTGCTCTACCCCTGAGCTACACCCGCTCACGCGGCTTTTGGGCCGCAAGCCGCGCCTATATGGCTGAAGAGCGCGGCGATTGCAACAGGGAATTCGCAGGCTTTTTGCTTCGCCGGCAATGCGGAGAAGCGCTCCTCGGGACGTCGCAAGGCAATCACCCCCGCGTTGCGCGACGGGCTTGTCTTGGCCGCATCATTGGCCGTAAACGGCGTTAGCCGAACAAGCCGTTGAAAGCGGGCCATCAGAAGAAAGACCGATGCCGAAGACCGAAGCCGAACTTTTCACCTTTCTTGCCGGACTCGGGATCGAGGTATCGACGCGGCGGCATCCGCCGCTGTTCACGGTCGCCGATTCGCAGGCGCTGCGCGGCGAGATTGCCGGCGGCCACACCAAGAACCTGTTCCTCAAGGACAAGAAGGACAATTTCTTCCTGGTCAGCCTCGACGAGGAGGCGGTGGTCGATCTCAAGCAGATCCACCATCTGATCGGCGCTGCGGGGCGCGTGTCTTTCGGCCGGCCGGAGATGCTGATGGAGCTTCTCGGCGTCGTCCCGGGCGCGGTCACGGTGTTCGGGCTGATCAACGACACCGAGCGAAGGGTCAAGGTCGTTTTGGACGAGGAGCTGATGAGCCATGCGGTGGTCAATGCCCACCCGCTGACCAACGAAGCGACGACTTCCATCGCTGCCGCGGACCTGGTCAAATTCGTCGAGGCAACCGGACATGATGCTGTTATCTTGAAAGTCTCGGCATGATCGCCACATGGGTGACTGAAACCGGGTTCTAAAGAAGGATGTTGCGCCCGTCCCTTGGCCGGCGGCGCGACCGAAAGGCGACGAGATGAGTGATAGCAACCCCTTTGGCGGCCCATTTGGCAGCAATGGCGGCCGGTATGCCACCACCGTGCAATATGGCGGCACCGATGCCGCGCGTGAGAAGGTCGCGCTTGCGGAGGCGCCGGCCGACGTCATCAAGGACACAACGACCGCTGGATTTGCCGCCGACGTGATCCAGGAATCGCGTCACCAGCCGGTGCTGGTCGATTTCTGGGCGCCGTGGTGCGGCCCTTGCAAGCAATTGACGCCGCTGCTGGAGAAGGCGGTGAAAGCCGCCGGTGGCAAGGTCAAGCTGGTCAAGATGAATATCGACGACCATCCATCGATCGCCGGCCAGCTTGGCATCCAGTCGATACCGGCGGTCATTGCCTTCAAGGACGGCCAGCCGGTCGACGGCTTCATGGGCGCCATTCCCGAGAGCCAGATCACGCAATTCATCCAGAAGGTCGGCGGCAAGAACGGCGGTGCGCCGCAAGTTGCCGAGGCGCTGGCCGCGGCCGCCGAAGCGCGCGACGCCGGGGACGTGCAGACGGCGGCCGACATTTACGATGCCATCCTGGAACAGGCGCCGGAGACGATCGAGGCGATCGCTGGCTTGGGCGATCTGCTGTTCGAAGCCGGCGATGCCGAAGGTGCCGAGGCGGTGCTGGCGCGGGCGCCGGAAGCAAAGAAGGATGCGCCCCAGCTCGCCGCGCTGCGGGCCAAGATGGCGCTCGCCGCGCAAGCAGCAGTGCTCGGCAATCCGGCGGAACTGGAACGGCGGCTGGCCGAAAATCCCGGGGATCACCAGGCACGGTTCGAGCTTGCCATGATCCAGAACGCCAAGGGTGATCGCATGGCGGCGGCCGACAATCTGCTGGCGATCATCAAGGCCGACCGCTCGTGGAACGACGACGGCGCCAGAACCCAGTTGCTGCAGCTCTTCGAGGCATGGGGCATGACCGACGAAGCAACGCTGTCGGCACGGCGCAAACTGTCGTCGCTGCTGTTTTCCTGAGCCGGCGCAGACTGTTTTGTCGCGCGG
Source organism: Mesorhizobium sp. M0184 (assembly GCF_040322215.1). Classification (NCBI taxonomy): domain Bacteria; kingdom Pseudomonadati; phylum Pseudomonadota; class Alphaproteobacteria; order Hyphomicrobiales; family Phyllobacteriaceae; genus Mesorhizobium; species Mesorhizobium sp. M0184. Next base: position 120,818 of record NZ_JAMYSZ010000009.1, on the reverse strand, counting down.
GCTTGCGGTGAGCCGCGGCTGCGCCAGATTAGGTTTTCGGACGGCGTTCGATTTCAGGTTTCCGGTGTTGCGCCTTGTGCCGGCCGGGAGGAGACGGATTTGGTGCGCTTCCTGACAAAGCGATCGGAGGATTGAGGTGCAGGCGGGAAACGCGCATTACCGGCTCGCTGCGGACTTACCGTCGACCATGCCGATCTTTCCGCTTGAGGGCGCATTGCTGCTGCCGGGAGGCCGCATGCCGCTCAACATCTTCGAGCCGCGCTATCTGCAGATGGTCGACGAGGCGATCGCCGGGCCGCGGCTGATCGGCATGATCCAGCCCAGCCTTGACGGTGCGCTGCGTCCCGACGGCGAGCCGGCGCTCTGCAATGTCGGCTGCGCCGGGCGCATCATTGCGCTGTCCGAGAGCGGCGACGGCCGTTACCTGATTTCGCTGCAGGGCGTGTGCCGGTTCCGTATTGTCCAGGAGCTCACGGTCAAAACACCGTTCCGGCAGTGCCGGTTGGCACCCTTTCTCGCCGATCTCGACGAGGAGCAGGCAGACGCCGAGATCGACCGGCCGGCGCTGCTCAAAGCGTTTCGCGCCTATCTGCAGGCTAACGATCTGGAGGCCGACTGGGAAAGCGTCAGCCGCGCCGAAAACGCCATGCTGGTCAACGCACTGTCGATGATGGCGCCCTACGGGCCGGCCGAGAAACAGGCGCTGCTCGAAGCGGCCGATCTGAAGACACGCGCCGAGACCCTGATCGCCATCACCGAAATGGCGCTGGCGCGCGACAATGAGGATTTCGGTTCGAGTTTGCAGTAGGTTCTTGCCTTCTCCCCTTGTGGGAGAAGGTGGATCGGCGCGCAGCGCCGAGACGGTTGAGGGGTACTGGACGGAGTGCCGTCGGTGCCAAGCTGGAACACCCCTCATCCGACCAAGCTTCGCTCGGCCACCTTCTCCCACAAGGGGAGAAGGGGAAGTCCGCGCTCGAAACCTTAACCGATTGCCTTGTGAAAAGGATGGATCGAATGGCGGATGGACGTGACGGGAACAGGACTGTCGACCCCAAGCTGCTGGAACTCTTGGCCTGCCCGCTGACCAAGGGGCCGCTTGCCTGGGATCCGGAGCGCGGCGAGCTTATCTCGCGGGTGGCAAAGCTTGCCTATCCGGTGCGGGACGGCATTCCGATCATGCTGCCATCGGAAGCGCGTGTCATCACCATAGATGATGCCATGCCACCGCCGCCGCGCCTGGGTGGAACGCCCTGAGTGCTGCGGTTCAGAGCCGCTCCGTGGCGATCTTTCGCGCCTCTATTGAAAATTGCGCCCTTTGGGCATGACCTTCTCTGCCCTTCCCAATAGTTCCGTTTGCGCGATGCTGCCAGGCTGAGCCTCGTCTGCACTGCTCGACAGTCTGTCCGCAGGCCTTGCCTGCTCAAGCAGCACCGACAGCCACGGCGTCAGATCCTCGACCTTCTCGGCGACGATATGGATGACGTCCGATTCCGATTGCAGCTTGCCGGTGACGCGGATGAGACGCGCGCCCATGACGATGGGGCGGAAGCGGTCAAAAGTCCTTTCCCAGAAAATGATGTTGGCGACCGCATTCTCGTCTTCCAGCGTCAGGAAAATCGCCTTGCCATTGCCCGGCCGCTGCCGCACCAGCACGAGGCCGGCGACCGAAACGCGCCGGCCGTCCCGCACCTGGCCGAGCCGCACATTGGGCGTGACGCCGGAACGATCCAGCCTTTGACGCAGGAAGGCGACCGGGTGCGCCTTCAGCGACAGGCCAAGCGAGCGGTAGTCGTGGACGACGTGCTCACCGAGCGGCATTGTCGGGAGCCTGGTTGCAGGCTCCAGATCGCGCAAGCGGATCGCCGGCTGGTCGAACAGCGGCAGCTTTTCGGCGGCACTCTTGCCGTCGAGCGCGCGGACCGCCCATAGAGCGTCGCGACGGTTCAATCCAAGCGACCGGAAAGCGTCGGCCTGCGCCAGTTTTTCGATCTCGTCGACGTTGAGGCCCGAGCGCAGCCAGACGTCGCGTACGGATGCATAGCCGGCGCCGCGCCTCGACACAAACGCTTCCATGCGCTCCTTCGACAGGCCCTTGACCTGGCGAAAGCCGAGCCGGACGGCATGGCTGGTCCGGATGACGCCGCGCATCTGGGCATGGCGGTCAAGGATACGATCCGGATCGAAAGGCGATTTCTCCAAGGCGCAATCCCAGCCGGAAAAATTGACGTCGACCTCGCGGATCTCGACGCCGTGGTCATGCGCGTCGCGGACAAGCTGGGCCGGCTGGTAAAACCCCATCGGCTGGGAATTCAGGATCGCGGCGCAGAACACGTCGGGATAGAAGGTCTTGAACCAGCAGGAGGCATAGACCAGCAGGGCGAAGGAGGCGGCGTGGCTCTCGGGAAAGCCGTATTCGCCAAAACCCTCGATCTGCTTGAAGCAGCGCTCGGCGAAGTCTTTTTCGTAGCCCTTGGCGACCATGCCGTCGACCATTCTCTTGCGGTAATTGCCGATCGTGCCGGTGCGCTTGAATGTCGCCATGGCGCGGCGCAGTTCATCGGCCTCGCCCGGCCTGAAGCCGCCAGCAACGATGGCGATCTTCATCGCCTGCTCCTGGAACAGCGGCACGCCCATCGTCCTGCCGAGTATTTTTTCCAGTTCCGGCTTGGGATATTCGGGTTTTTCCTTGCCTTGCCGACGGCGCAGATAAGGGTGGACCATGTCGCCTTGGATCGGGCCGGGCCGCACGATCGCCACCTCGATGACGAGGTCGTAAAAGCTTTTCGGCCGCAGCCGCGGCAGCATCGACATCTGCGCGCGCGATTCGATCTGGAAGACGCCGATCGTGTCGGCACGGCAGATCATGTCGTAGACATGCTTGTCCTCGGCAGGCAGAGTGGCCAGCACATAGGGCAGGCCGTACTCGTCCCGCGCCTGCGGATAATGATCCTGGAGCAGGGTGAAAGCGCGCTGCAGGCAGGTCAGCATGCCGAGCGCCAGCACGTCCACTTTAAGGATTTTCACCGCGTCGAGATCGTCCTTGTCCCACTCGACCATCTTGCGCTCGTCCATCGCCGTCTTGACGATGGGCACGATCTCGTCGAGCCGGTCCCGGGTGATGACGAAACCGCCGACATGCTGCGACAAATGACGAGGAAAGCCCATGATCTCGTTGGCGCATTCGATCACATGCCTTGTCGATGGATCGGTCTGATCGAGGCCGCCGGCCTTTGTCTCCTTTTCGCCGAGCTCCGAGGTCGACCAGCCCCAGATCGAACTGGACAGCGCGCCCCGGACGTCGTCCGACAGGCCCATCGCCTTGGCCACTTCGCGCATCGCCGAGCGGCCCCGGTAGCTGACGACGGCGGCGGCCAGCGCGGTGCGCTTGGTGCTGTATTTGGAATAGATGTACTGGATGACCTCCTCGCGCTTTTCATGCTCGAAATCGACGTCGATGTCGGGCGGCTCGTTTCTTTCCTCGGAAATGAAGCGCTCGAAAAGCGTTTCGATCTTGTCCGGGCCGACTTCGGTGATGCCAATGCAGAAGCAGACGATCGAGTTGGCGGCAGAGCCGCGCCCCTGGCAGAGAATGTTCTGGCTGCGGGCGAATTTGACGATGTCGTGGACAGTCAGGAAATAGCGCGCGTAGTTCAGGCGCTCGATCAGAGCGAGCTCCTCCTCGATGCGCTGCGTCACAAAAGCGGGCACGCCCGAGGGGTAGCGGATGGCGGCTCCCTCCTTGGCCAGCCTTTCCAGTTCGGCCTGCGGCCCAAGACCCGATTCCGTCGGCTCGTCGGGATAGTTGTATTGCAGGTCACTGAGCGAGAAGGTCAGCTCGCCGGCAAAACGCAGCGTTTCCGCCAGCGCTTGCGGATGCCTGCGGAAAAGCCGTGCCATCTCCAGCGGCGGCTTTAAGTGACGCTCGGCATTGGCCGCCAGCTCCAGCCCCACCTCGGCGACGGGCACATTGAGGCGGATCGCCGTCAGCACGTCCTGCAGCGGGCGCCGTTCCGACGTATGGTAGAGAACATCGTTGGTCGCCATCAACGGGACGCCGGCCAGCTCCGCCATCGCCGCCGCCTGCTCGATACGGAAGCGGTCGTTGCCGCGGTAATCCGGCGAAACCGCAAGCCGCAGGTTTTCATCGAAACGATCCTTGAGCCGGCTAAGGAGTGCGAGGCTGGTTTCCGCGTCCGCCGACACATCCGGCAGTATGGCGAGCGACAGGAGATCGCCCCATTCGAGAAGATCGCTCTGTTTGAGGAGCGTCGCCCCTTTTTCGTTCTCGTCACGCAGATTGGCCTGCGTCAGCATGCGGCAGAGATGACCCCAACCCTTGCGATCCTGCGGGTAGGCGAGGATGTCCGGCGTGCCGTCGCAAAAAACCAGGCGGCAGCCGGGATGATAGGAAGCACCCTCCACCTTGGCCTGCTGCCAGGCGCGCACCACGCCCGCCACCGTGTTGCGGTCGGCGAGACCGATCGCCGAAAACCCCAGGAATTTTGCCGCGACCACCAGCTCCTCCGGTTTCGACGCACCGCGCAGAAACGAGAAGTTCGACTGGATGCCGAATTCGGCATAGGGGTTGGCCGTCAGCGCATTCATGCGAAGATCCCATGCATGAACCAGCGCGGCGAGGGCTGCGAGGCGCCGTAAAGGCCCTGGCGATAGAGCCAGTAACGGCGGCCGTCGGCATCCTCGATGCGGAAATAATCCCGGGTCGGGGCATCTTCTCGTCCCGCCGCCCCTCGCCACCATTCCGGCGCGATGCGCTCCGGCCCTTCGGCGCGCGCGACCCGATAGAGCGCGCGCCGCCAGCGGAAGTTCAAAGGCGGGCCTTCCGGCATTTCGGTGGCCGGCACCTCGATCGGCTCGGGCGAACGGAAAAGCCGGATCGGCCGTTCCGGCTGGAAGACGGTCGTAGGAGCGTCCTTCGCCTTGTCCGGCTGCTTCGGCGGCGAGCTTCTCTGCGGCGCCTCCGTGAAGGGAAGGGTGGCGACGGCGCGCTCCGGCAAATGGCTCTCGACGGCGACCGGCTTCAAGACCGCGCCTTCGCCGAGCCGGGCTCGAATACGGTCGGCAAAAAGCGCGATATCGGCACCGTCGTCGCTCGTCTCGCCGGCAAGGTCGGCCTGCTGCATGTCGAAGGCGGCGGCGGTCAGCACCGAAAGGCGCACGAGATCGAAGCCATAGCCGGCGTCGATATCCTGTTCGAGCGCGGCAAGCCTTTCGTGGAACAATTTCTGGATCAGCCGCGGCTCGCGCAGAGGCCGCGAGGTGCCGACGGCGATGCGGCTGACGCCGCCATCGACGCGGAAAAGCAGCAGCGCCAGCCGCCTTGCGCCCTCGCCGCGACGCTCGAGGTCGCTCTTCAAGGTGGTCGCCAGCATGCCGGTCAGCCGCTCGATGTCCTCGGTCAGCATGATCGGCTCGGCAAGGTGACGCTCGACCGAAAGCGGTGCCACCGGCAGGCGCGGCGACACGGCCTCCTCGAGGCGGCCAAGCGCCTGGTCGAGGCGCAAGAGCAGCGATGCGCCGAAGCGGCGGGCCAGCGGCGCGCGCGGTGCCGCCATGACGGCGCCCGCCGTGCGCAGGCCGACGCTTTCGAGGCTGGCGCGTACCTCCGGGTCGATGCGCAGCGCCGCCAGCGGCAAGGGCGCGAGAAGCGCTTCCTCCTCACCATCGGGCACGATGCGGTCGCCAGCAAACCGCGCCGCCGCCCAGGCAGCACCAGGCGTGGCGGCAAGCCCGGCGCGGACATCGAAGCCCTGATGGAAAAAACGCGACAGGATATCGTCCAGCATCGAGCGTTCGCCGCCGAAAAGATGGGTGCAGCCGGTGACGTCGAGATAGAGGCCGTCGGTCCCGTCAAGCGCCACCAGCGGGGTATAGCGGTCGCACCAGTCGGCGAGGCCTTCGAGCAGGCGCCGGTCGGCCTCCGGATCGGCCTCCACGATGTCGATCGAGGGATGCATGGCGCGTGCGTCGGCTATGCCCATGCCGCGCTTCAGATTAAGCGCCTCAGCCCGTTCGTCGAGGGCGGCGATGCGCTGGGTGTTCCCTTGGCGATGGCTGATCACCAGCGGCAGGTGATCCGACGGCCGGGAACGCCAGGACCGCCCCAGACGCTGCCGCAGGATCCTCTCGGCGGCGAGATGCGGAAACCACAGGGATAGGACTCTTTGGCCGTTCTGGGGCCCATTCCTGAGACCTTCCTTGCTCGCCCCGTCTTTCTTCGAATATGCGTTCATCGGGGTTCCACTCCAGTGTGAATTTTCCGGGCAAGGCCGTGCGGCTCTTGCCGATGGCGACGGTGAAGGCGGGCCGGCCGATCGAGCCGGCGAGCGGCCCGGCAAGCGTCTTACGCGTTGCCGCCGGTGCCGCCGACAGGATGAGGCGGACGGGCGCTGCCGTCGGTTCGGGCTCGCCGGCCTGGCGCAGCAGGAACAGCGGCCGGCCCGCACTCTGCGCGCGGGCGTGCAGCCGCCGCGTCGCGGTGAGGTCAAGCCGCTGCGGGCTGCCGCGGATTTCGAGGATGACGGCGGCCAGTGCCGTCATCCGGGCAGCCTCCTCGGCGATCCACAGCGCATCGAGCAGCCTTGGCGCCTCGGAAAACAGCAATTGCTCCGGCTCGATGCCGAAGAAGGCGTGAAGCCCCCTGGCATAGGGAAAGCCGGCCTCGCGGAAAACCTCGGATGTGCCGATCCACAGCACCGGCAATCGCGGCCCCTGGCTGAGGATCAGGCTGACGAGCGACAAGGCAAAACCGGCAACGGCCCCGGCATCGCGGGTCGCGGCGCCATGAAACTCGCTCACCGCCGCCTTCGGCAGGCCGCCGCTCAGCGCAGCATCGAGGCGCTCGGCGCCGGTGCGCAAAAACGCATCGGGCGGCGCCACGGCGAGGCCGCGCCGGACAATGGTCAGATTCCGAGCGGGTGTCGGATGCCGAGAGGGTGTCAGACTCTGACGAGGGACATCCGCGTCAAACGACGAACTGGCCGGCGCCTCCAGGCGCTCGGGCAAGGTCCCTTCGATCTTCGCGATCTGGCGGCGCAGGGCAAAAACAGTCTCCCGCGCCACGGCGCTTGTCGCCATGACGGTCAGCTTCCACTCACAATTGTTCCTGTTATGTTCTTATAGATTCCAGAGGCCGCCCGAAGAGTCAAGCGGAGTCATGGGGAATTTATTCCTGTAGTGGGGGCATGGCACGGGCACTCCAGCCCGACCATTTGCCGAGTCCGGCCTGAAAGCCTATATGCCGGGATCAAAGGACAAAGCATGGCTCGCATCTACCAAACACGCATCTGGCACGACCAGCTTTCGCCAACGATGGAGGAAATGGAACTCCTGGCGCTGGAGGCCTATGCCCATCTGCCGGAGGAGTTTCGCAAGTTGACCGGCGAGATCGTCATTCAGATCGCCGAATTCCCGACCGACGAGATCATGGACGACCTTTCGCTGGAAACGCCCTTCGACCTGCTCGGCCTGTTCGAGGGGCGCGGCATCGCCGAGCGCTGGAACCCGCAGACCGGCGAGGGGCCGAACCGCATCACGCTCTATCGCCGCGCCATCCTCGACTATTGGGCCGAGAACGAGGAAACGCTGGGCGACATCGTCACCCATGTGCTGATCCACGAGATCGGCCACCATTTCGGCCTGTCGGACGACGATATGGAGAAGATCGAGGAAGCGGCGGAGTGATCGGGCACGAGCGGCTGAGCTTACGCAACAGTCCGACGTCTCATTCCTTCACGCCCCCCTCTGTCCTGCCGGACATCTCCCCCTCAAGTGGGGAGATTGGCAGCTTCGCCGACCGCGCCCTTTTTCTAACATTGGAGATTGGCGAAAGCCGACGTGACATCCAATCTCCCCCCTTGAGGGGGAGATGTCCGGCAGGACAGAGGGGGGCGCTGTCCCGCCAACGTCTCGCCGCCATTTTATCGTCTACCAATCGCTGAGCTTGGTGTCGGGGCCGTATTCCTGGCCCTCGATATCCTTCACCACCGCCTGGCCGCAGCGCATGGTCTTGGCCTCCTTGTCATAGGCATAGGTCGGCGAGCCGAACAGGTGCCAGCCCTTGTTCAGCGCCGCCGTCACCTTGTGGCAGAAGCTGGCATCGTCCGGGCCGGACAGAAAGCGGTAGAGTTTCATTCTTCAATCCTGTCGTCAGTTACGTTAGTCATGCGCGAACAGCGGCGGCCTTCGCCAGCAGTTTTTCGGCCTGTGCCAGATGCAGCCGCTCGACCATCTTGCCGTTCAGCGCAACTACCGCCCTACCGGGATTTTCGGCGAGCGCGAAGGCATCCTTGACCGCGCGCGCCTCGGCTATTGCTTCGGGCGACGGTGCAAAGGCGCGGTTCGCGGCTTCGATCTGAGCCGGATGGATCAGCGACTTGCCGTCAAAACCCATGGCGGCCGCTTCCGTGCACTCGCGCGCAAACCCGTCCATATCGCGAAAATCATTGAAGACGCCATCGAGCAGGTCGAGGCCGCCGGCACGCGCGGCGAGCACCATTTGCATCAGCCATGGAACGAGATAGCGCCGATCGGGCGTGGCGAGAATTCCGGTGTCCTTGACCAGGTCATTCGTTCCGGCAGCGAAACAAGCCAGTCTAGAGGCCGGATCGCGGCCGAGCTCGGCAATCGGCCCAATGTTGAGCAGCGCCTTGGGCGTCTCGATCATCGCCCATAGCTTGACTTTGTCGGCGATAAAATTGTCGTCGAGCACGTCGCCGGCCTCGAGAATGTCGCGCGGCGTGTCGACCTTGGGCAGCAGGATGGCGTCGGGCGTGCATTTTGCCGCGGCCAGCAGGTCGGCGCCGCCCCATTCGCTCGACAGCGCATTGATGCGCACCACCATCTCGCAGCGCCGGTTGGAACGGCCGGCGAAAATCGCCGCCAGTTTTTCGCGCGCGGAAGGCTTGTCGGCCGGGGCGACGGCGTCCTCGAGATCGATGACGACGGTATCGCAGGCCAGCGATTGGATCTTGGCCAGCGCCTTGTCGTTCGAAGCCGGGACGTAAAGCACCGAGCGGCGCGGGCGGTAGCTTTCGGTGGTCATCTCCGATCTATGCCGTCTGCAGCCGGCCGAGGCAAGCCGTGCATAAAAACTGCACGCAATTTCGGAAAATCTCCTCGTCTCCGCCCCGCTTGCCACCCGACCGGATGCGACAAGGGCGGCATGCAAGAGCAAACGAACTCCCGTTGGTCCCTGCCGTACCGGCTTCGCAGCGAAAGCTGGTGGCTCGTCGATCCGCCCCGGACTTCGGCAAACCTCCTCCCTTTCGTCCGGAAATCCTCGCCCACCGGCCGCATCAAAGCCGCCGAGAAAGCCCGATCATGATAGTATTCCTCTCGGCGGCGCCGAGCTATTGCAGCCGCTTCGGCGTTGCCGTCCTGCTCGTCGCGCTGGCCGATTTTTTCTTCTATGGCCAACCGGCGGGCATCACGCTTTTCCTGTTCGGCGTTGCGATTGCAGCTGCGAGCATGGCTCTCCATCCTCTCGGCGCCTTCAACGATGGCAGGTTCTGGTTCAAGCCGGTTGCGCTGTTTATGGCGCTGCTGCCGCTTGTGGAAAATGTCAGCGCACTGTCCGTCTCGATCGCGCTGGCGGCGACGGCCATCTTCGCGCTTTCACTGGCCGGACGGTTGCGGCGCGGCCTTGCCCGCATTGCCGGCCAACTCTCGCTGTTCCTGCTTGCAACGCCATTTCGGCTCGTCCTTGATTTCTTCCGCTGGCGCATGGCGGCGCGGCGGCTTGGCCGGCGGCGCGTGCGCCTTGCGGCGATCGCCGTCTGGGTCATGCCGCTGAGCCTCGGCGCAGTGTTCCTCGCGCTGTTCGGCGCCGCCAATCCGGTCATCGAATACTGGTTCTCGCTGATCGACCTGATGGCACTGCTCGACCTCGTCCAGCTGCCACGTCTCGCCTTCTGGCTGTTCGTGCTTGCCTGCGTCTGGGCCTTTCTGCGGCCGCGCCTGCCGCGCTTTCTCCGCCGCCGCAGGGTGTCGCCAGCCAGCGCACCGGCGACGCCGGCCACCAGGACCACCATCGAGGACATCGTCTTCGGCAAGGCCGCTATCCTCCGCGCGCTCGTCGTCTTCAACATCCTGTTCGCGGTGCAGAGCGCACTCGACGCCACCTATCTGTGGGGCGGCATCGCGCTTCCCGACGGGCTGACCTATGCCGCCTACGCGCATCGCGGCGCCTACCCGCTGATCGTCACGGCGCTGCTGGCCGCCGGCTTCGTGCTGGCGGCGCTGCGGCCGGGAAGCGCGACCTCCGGCGATCCGCTCATCCGCCGGCTGGTTTATGCTTGGGTGACGCAGAACATCCTCTTGGTGATCTCGTCGATCCTGCGGCTCGATCTCTATATCGGTATCTATGCGCTGACCTATTGGCGTGTCGCTGCGTTCGTCTGGATGGGGCTGGTGGCGGCGGGCCTTGTCCTGATCATAGCCCGCATCGCGCGCGGAAAGTCCAACGAATGCGCTGCTTGCCGCCAATCTTCTGACGCTATCGGCGACGCTCTATGCCTGCTCGTTCATCAACTTTGCCGCGCTGATCGCCAACTACAATGTCGACCATTGCTTCGAAATGACCGGCCAAGGCACCCAGCTCGACGTCTGGTACCTGCGCTCGCTCGGGCCCGGCGCCTTGCCGGCGCTCGATCGCTTCGTCCAGCACCAGAGCAGGACGGTTTCCGCAGAGGATGCCTCCATCCGCGAACTCGCCGGCTGGTATGCACAGGACGAAGCACGCTTCTGCGCCGGCCAGGAAAACTGGCGGGGCTGGAGCTTTCGTGACTGGCGGCTCAACCGCGCCCTCGACAGGCGTGGCCCGTTCGTGGTTCCTCCGATGTCCGAACCCTTCATGCCGGGCCGCTGATTTGATGCCGCACCACATACTGGTCGCCGACGACGACCCGCACATTCGCGAAATCATCTGCTTCGCGCTGGAAAAGGCCGGCATGAAAACGCTGGCGGTGCCGGACGGCGCGGCTGCCTTGCTGGCGATCGAACGCCGTGCTCCCGATCTTGTCGTGCTCGATATCGGCATGCCGGAAATGGACGGGCTGGAAGTGTGCCGGCGGCTTCGCCACACATCCGACCTGCCGGTGCTGTTCCTGTCCGCGCGGGATGAAGAGATCGACCGCGTCCTCGGGCTGGAGATGGGCGGCGATGATTATGTCACCAAGCCGTTCAGCCCGCGCGAGCTGGTCGCCCGCGTCAACGTCATTCTGCGCCGCGCTCGGCCCACGCCGGAACTAGCCGACGACCGGCAATTCTCGCATGGCAGACTGTTGCTGGTTCCGGCAAGCCATACAGCCAGCTTCGACGGCAAGCCGCTGGCGCTGACGTCGATCGAATTCGCGATCCTGAAAGACTTTTGGCGCGGCCGGCGCATGTGCTTGGCCGCGACATGGTGATGGCCAACGCCTATGCGGCCAATATCCATGTCGCAGACCGCACCGTCGACAGCCATATCCGCAATATCCGCGCCAAGCTGGCGGCCGTCGGCTGCGTCGATGCGATCGAGACCGTGCACGGCGTCGGTTTTCGGCTGGGCGGATGCGGCGCGTGAGCGCCCAAGAACTGATTGGCAGCAAATGGCGGCCTCGCCTCGCCACGGTCGTCATCGCCATCCTGATCATGGTAATGGCGCTGCCGCTGGCCGGCCTGTTTTTCTTCCGGCTCTACGAGAACCAGCTGATCCGGCAGACCGAGGCCGAGCTGATCGCCCAAGGCGCCGCCCTTGCCGCGATCTATGCGCAAGAGGTTCGCGAGGCCGGCATTGCCCCGGAAAAGCTAGGCGCACCCGTGCCTTCACCCAACACCAGCGATCGGGCCTCTCCCTACCAGCCGATCGAACCGGGCCTCGATCTTGCGTCCGACGGGATCCTGCCGACCCGGCCCGCGGCCACCGCGGCCAGCGCCGATCCCGCCTTCGCTGCAATCGGCGCACGCCTGACGGGCATTCTTGCCGAGACGCAGAAGACCACGCTCGCTGGCTTCCGGCTGCTCGACCCCAGAGGTGTGGTCATCGCCGGCCGCGCGGAAGCCGGCCTGTCGCTCGCGGCTGTCGAAGAGGTTCGCGCAGCGCTTGCCGGCCGCTACGCCAGCGCGCTCAGGCTGCGGGTTCCCGACCAGCCGTCGCCGCCGCTCTATTCGGTCAGCCGCGGCACCAAGGTTCGCGTCTTCGTGGCCATGCCGGTTGCGGTCTCCGGCAAGGTCGCCGGCGTCGTCTATCTGTCGCGGACGCCGAACAACATCGTCAAGCATCTCTATGGCGAGCGCGGCAAGGTGGCGCTGGCGGCAATCGCCATCCTCGGCGGCGCGCTGCTGATCGGGCTGGTCTTCCTGCGCGCCGTCAGCCGTCCGATCTATGCGCTGATGGAACGCACGAAACGCATCGCCGCCGGCGACCGCGCGGCGATCAGGCCGCTCGATCACCACGGCACGCGCGAAATGGGTGAACTCTCTGCTGCTTTCCTCGACATGGCCGAAAAGCTGCACGCACGCTCCGACGGCATCCAGACCTTTGCCACCCACGTCTCGCACGAGCTCAAATCGCCGCTGACGGCGATCCAGGGGGCTGCCGAACTGCTGCGCGATTCGGGCAGCGCGATGGACGAGGCCGAGCGGCGGCGGTTTTCGGACAATATCGTCACCGATGCCGGCCGGCTCAACCTTCTGGTGCGCCGCCTGCTCGACCTGGCGCGCGCCGAAAATCTCGAGCCGAGCGGCGAAAACACGTCGCTCGGTGCGTCATTGGCGCTGCTGCCGGCAGACGACAGGCTGGCGGTGCGCGTCGAGGCGGGCACCGAGATCGGGCTGCGCATATCGGCCGAAAACGCTGCGATCGTGCTGGCCAATCTCATCGACAATTCGGCGCGGCACGGCGCGACGCTGGTATCGGTCACAGCCGCAAAAGCGGACGGCAAGGCCACCATCGTGGTCGCTGACGACGGCGCCGGCGTTTCGCCCAGCAACCGAGGCCGCATCTTCGAGCCGTTCTTCACCACGCGCCGCGATTCCGGCGGCACCGGCATGGGCCTCGGCATCGTGCTGGCCCTCCTGAAAGCGCATGATGGCACGATCCGGCTGGTTGACTCGGCGAGCGGCACGCGCTTCGAGATCATCCTGCCGGCGGCGTGACTCGGCGATTCAGACCGGAAGGGCGAAAAGGTGCATTACGACATCGTCATCATCGGCGGAGCCATCGTCGGCTCGTCGGTTGCCTATTACCTGCGCGAGGAAGGGTTTTCGGGCTCGATCGCGCTTGTCGAGCGCGACCCGCAATTTTCCCGCGCCGCGACCACGCTGTCCTGCGCCTCCATCCGCCAGCAGTTCTCGATCCCGGAAAACATCCGGCTGTCGCAATTCACGCTGAAACTGTTCCGGCGGCTCAGGGAAGAGTTTGGCGCGGACGCCGATATCGGCTTTCGCGAAGGTGGCTACCTCATCCTTGCCGGCGAGAACGGGCTGCCGATCCTGCGGGCCAACCACGAGGCGCAGATGGCCGAGGGCGCCGACATCGTGCTCGAGGATGCGGAGGCGCTCGTCCGCCGCTTTCCGTGGCTGTCGGTCGAGGGCATTTCCGCCGGCGCCTATGGCCGCAGCGGCGAAGGCTGGTTCGACGCGCATGCGATGCTGATGCTGTTCCGCAAGGCACTGCGGAGCAAGAACATCGATTTCATCACGGCGTCGGTGACCGGTATGGAGCGGCAAGGCGGCCGCGTCACCGGTGCGACCCTCGACAATGGCGAGCGGCTCGAGGCCGGCATCGTCGTCAATGCCGCCGGGCCGAACGCCGGGAAGGTGGCAACGATGGCCGGGTTGGCGCTGCCGGTGGAGCCGCGCAAGCGCAATGTCTTCGTCTTCGAGGCGCGCGAGAAATATGACGACATGCCGCTGCTGGTAGACCCGAGCGGCATCTATGTCCGGCCGGAAGGTTCGGTCTACATTACCGGCGGCGCCGAGCCGGAAGAAGGCGACGGCCCCGCCGACCCCGCCGATTTCGACCCCGACTGGCCGCTGTTCGAAGAGGTGATCTGGCCGGTGCTGGCGACCCGCATTCCAGCCTTCGAGGCGATCAAGCCGACGCGCGCCTGGGTCGGCCATTACGACTACAACACGCTCGACCAGAACGCGGTGATCGGCCCGCACCCGGAGGCCGGCAATTTCCTCTTCGCCAACGGTTTTTCCGGCCACGGCTTGCAGCAGGCTCCGGCGGTCGGCAAGGCGCTGGCCGAACTGATCGTGCATGGCGGCTATCGCACGGTGGATTGCTCGGCGTTCGGGTACAGCCGGATCGCCGACGGGCGGCCGTTTCGGGAATTGAATGTAATTTAACGCTGGCGCGAAGGGATGCTACCGTTGGGTTAGGCCGCCACCAAGCCGCCTGCACCAAGATACGCCTGAAGCCAGCCCAGCACCCTACCCCAGCCTTCCGCGTGCTCCGTTGCGGCAGCAGCGAGGCCGGCAAAGCCGCCATGGCAGATGGTGACGCGCGTGCCGCCGGCGATCGGCTCCAGCAGCCAGGCGACTTTGGTTTCGCGGCGGCCAAGCGTCGGATGATCCCAGTCATATCTGCGCGTCTGCACGATCCGGCGCGGCTCTTCGATCTCCAGGAATTCGCCACTGGCGGGCAGGTGTCTGCCGGCCGCCGTCTCGACGGTGACGCTCCAGCGGCCGCCGACGCGGAGGTCGGCCGCCCATCCGGTCATCCGGTAGGTCCTGGCGGACCCCCACCAGCGCTCGACCTCGCGTGTAACGAGCGCGTCAAATATCCGCTCGGGCGGCGCGCAAACATCGGCGCTCGCCATGACGGTCTCGCCATTGGTTATGCTGTGCACCGCGGAACCGTGCATCACCTGTCCTCCAGAAACGTTTCGCTATCGAAACGACCTCAAGCCTTCGACGCCGGGCGCGACAGGCCTTTGCCGGTTTCGAGCAAGCTCTTCAGGCTGGACAGGATGAGCGGCCAGCCGTTCGCCACATGGCCAAGCAGCTTGTGCGGTCCATCGGCTTCGTGTGTGATGGCGAGCTTCATCATCTCGCCCTCCTGCTCGAGGGCGAAGGTGCAGCGTGTGTAGCCGTCCGCCTTGACCTCGGGCATGAACTCGTTGCGCCATTTGAGCACGATGCGCTTGGGTGGATCGATCTCGAGGACCTCGCCGCTGTCGGTGACGCGGCCGTCGGTGTAAACCATCTTCCACGCCGAACCTTGTTTCCAGTCGCTTAGCATCTGGGCGCCGAGGAAATATTGCCGCTGGAACTCCGGCTCGGTCAGAGCTTGCCAGAGTTTTTCGGGCGAGGTGCGGGTGTAGGTGACATAAACGAAAATGTTGCTCATCAGTCTTCCCTTTCGAGGCGTTTCTTCAAATCGCTGAGGGCGCCCAGTCGCCCCCGCTCGAATTTGCCGATCCAGCGTTCGGCGATCTCGTTGATGGGAACCGGATTCAGATAATGTTGCTTCTCGCGTCCCTTGCGGATGGTGGTGACGAGGTTTGCTTCTTCCAGGATCGCCAGATGCTTGGTCACCGCCTGGCGCGTCATGTCCATCTCACCGCACAGCGCGTTCAGCGTCTGCCCGTTCCTGGCATGAAGGCTGTCCAGCAATCGCCGGCGTGTCGGGTCGGCCAAGGCGCGAAAGACGGCATCCATGCTCATGACTCTAATATGCAACCATTTGGTTGCATGTCAAGAGGCAGAACCCTAGCCAAGAATGCGCGGGTTGAGGTCGCTGGGAGTGGATTTCAGCGCTTGCGGCCGAACCAGAATGCGTTGGGCATGCGCTCCATGCCGATACGCTCATAGAAGCCGACGGCGTCGGGTATGGAGATCAGGCTGATGGCAACGGAAGGTCCGAGTTGCCGGCGTGCCTCATCCATCAGGCCCTTGCCGATACCCAGCCCTTGCGCCGATGCAGAAACAGCGAGCTCGGAGATATAGCAGACCCAGGAAAAGTCGGTGATGCCGCGAGCGACACCAACCAGCGGCTTGCCCGGTGCATCGATGCGCGCGGTGAGCACCAGGTCGGCACTGGCAAGCATCGCCTTCAAACGGGCATGATCATCGACGGGCCGTGTCTCGCCGAGGCCGGATTCCACCAGAACGCGGCGGAACTCGGCGATGCCGAGGCCCGGTTCGCTGGCATAAAGGATCGTGGATCGCGTTGTCATGTCGACAAAAGTGCACCATGGGCTGGTGGTTTTGAAGCTGTTTTGTACCGATTTTGTATTTCGATCGACGACGGAAGTCCAAAAACAGCCGTCTTTTATTTGCCCGCGGCATTGTGTAAACCGGGCGCCAGCAATTCCCCGCAACGAGAAGAAGACGGGCAAGAACCATGGAAAAATTCACCAAGCTCACCGGTGTCGCCGCGCCGATGCCGATCGTCAATGTCGACACCGACATGATCATCCCCAAGGATTATCTCAAGACGATCAAGCGCACCGGGCTCGGCACCGGCCTGTTCGCCGAAATGCGTTACAAGGACGACGGCTCGGAAAACCCGGACTTCGTGCTCAACAAGCCGGCCTACCGCAAGGCGCAGATCCTGGTCGCCGGCGACAATTTCGGCTGCGGCTCGAGCCGGGAACATGCGCCGTGGGCGCTGCTCGATTTCGGCATCCGCTGCGTCATCTCGACCTCGTTCGCCGATATTTTCTACAATAACTGCTTCAAGAACGGCATCTTGCCGATCACCGTCAGCCCGGAAAACCTGGAGAAGCTGATGGACGATGCCTCGCGCGGTTCCAACGCGACGCTGTCGGTCGATCTCGAAGCCAAGGAAATCCGCGGGCCGGACGGCGGCGTGGTCAAGTTCGACCTCGACGAATTCAAGCGCCACTGCCTCTTGAACGGCCTCGACGATATCGGCCTGACCATGGAGAAGGCCGGCGCCATCGCTTCGTTCGAGAAGAAGAACGCCGAGCTGCGGCCCTGGGCATAGGCTCTAAAGCCGCGCCGACGGTCAGCCTCTACGCCAAGTGTCCGGGGAGGGATGTGATGACACGCTTGCTTGTTGCCGCTGCCTGCGGACTGCCGCTGATGCTGCTGCCCCCGGCGAGCGTCTATGCCCAGACGCAGACGCCCGCCACGGAAGCGCCAGCGGCAGATCAAGGCGCCAGCGACACAGCCGCCGCCGACGATGACAAGCAGGCGCCGATCCCGTTCGAGGGCGGCCAGCTGACCATCACCCAGGAGGAAGAATACGGGGAACGGGTACTCGCCTTCGACGGCAAGGAACTGGCGCGCAATTACGACGTCTTCTTCGACAAGATCGTCGAGGTCGGCGGCGTCAAGGTGGCGCTGGTCGATGTCGGCGACGGCGGCAACCAGTGCGGCCCGGCCAAGGTGATCGTGTGGAAGCCGGAGGGCGGTGCGATCCAGACGACCACGGTCGAGCAGGATGAATGCGGCGCGCCGCCGGCCGCGATCTCCGACAGCGCCGTCTATTTCGTACCCTATCTGCTGCCGGGCGATTCCAAGCCGGCGCTGCAATGGTCGCCGACGGACGGACTGACGACGTCCGGTAATCTGACCTACATGCCGGAGCCGGGCACCGACTGGAAAGACATCGATCCGTCGAAATACGACAACATCATTGATGCCTTTCACAACGAGGCCGTCTACAGGCTAGCCGAGACGCTGCTCGGCAAGGACATGCCCGACATGGCGACCAGCCTGCTGGTCGGCGGCGGCACGGAAAAAACCGCGTCGGGTGCCTTCTTTGCCAGCGGCTGCGTGCCGCATGATTGCGGTGGCAATGACGGCTTCATGGCGGTCGACCCGGTCAAGCACAAGCTGTATTTCGCCCGCCGCGGCGACAAGCCCGAGCCGGACGCGTGGCCGGCGGTGAGTACATGGCCGGCCGACGTCAAGGAAGCGCTGGACAAGGCGCTGGGGTCGCCGAATTAGAAATCGTTCTGCCGCGATCCTTCGCGCGCCCCTCTGTCCTGCCGGACATCTCCCCCACTTGGGGGGAGATCGGCCGTCACCGCCGCTTTCGCCAAACCGCCTACGCTGCAAAAAAGGAGGACACCATGCGAAAACTGATCTCCACCGGTTCGCCCTTCGAGAAGACCGCCGGCTATTCGCGCGCCGTGGTGCAGGGCGACTGGTGTTTCGTGTCCGGAACGACCGGCTACGATTATGCGACCATGTCGATGCCGGAGACCGTGGAGGCACAAACGCGCAATTGCCTGACGACGATCGCCAAGGCGCTCGGGGGCGGCGGCTTCGAGACGGCCGATGTGGTGCGGGCGCATTACTATATCACCGATGCGGCTTTCGTGGATGTGGTGTTCCCGATCCTCGGCGAGGCCTTTGGCGAGATCAGGCCGGCGGCAACGATGATCGTGTGCCAGCTCAACAAGCCGGAGATGAAGATCGAGATCGAGGTGACGGCGCTGCGGCGCACAGCCTGATGCCTGTCACGGTTGCGACAACGACACGGTTAGCACGAGGATCGGCCCATGGTGAAGGTCAGGCGCATCGTTGCAAACATAGACACGCAGGATATCGCGGCGGCAAAACCCTTCTATCAGGATGTGCTCGGCCTCGATCTCAAGATGGATATGGGCTGGATCGCTACCTACGGCTCGCAAGAGACGATGTCCGTGCAGGTCAGTTTCATGGCCGAAGGGGGATCAGGAACGCCGGTGCCGGACATCTCTATCGAAGTCGACGACGTCGATGCCGCGCTTGAAAGCATGAGGACGGCCGGCTTTGCCATCGAATACGGTCCGGCGGACGAACCCTGGGGCGTGCGGCGCTTCTTCGTACGCGACCCGTTCGGCAGGCTGGTCAATATCCTTTCGCATCTCTAGGCATTTTGTCTTGAGCATCGGATTTTCCCAAAACCGGTTTCCACTTTTGGGTCCGATGCTCTGAACCGCAGGCTTGCGCGCCGGCCGCTTGGCGTTTAGCAAGGCCGCGGCTCACGACACAATCAGGACGGTTCCCCATGGCTTCGAAAAATCTTCTCCTGCTTGCCGGCGACGGCATCGGCCCCGAGGCAATGGCCGAGGTGAAGAAGCTGATTTCCGCCATGAACGACAGGCTCGGCAGCGATTTCGTCACCGATGAGGGCCTTGTCGGCGGCTGCGCCTACGACGCGCATGGCGCGGCGATTTCCGATGCCGACATGGCCAAGGCAATGGCGTCGGACGCGGTGCTGTTCGGCGCCGTCGGCGGACCGAAATGGGATGCGGTGCCTTACGAGGTGCGCCCGGAGGCGGGTCTGCTGCGGCTGCGCAAGGACATGGAGCTGTTTGCCAATCTCAGGCCGGCAATCTGCTATCCGGCGCTGGCGGCGTCCTCCTCGCTGAAGCAGGAGGTGGTCGAGGGGCTCGATATCCTGATCGTGCGCGAGCTCACCGGCGGCGTCTATTTCGGCGAGCCTAAGCAGATCATCGACCTCGGCAACGGCCAGAAGCGCGGCATCGACACCCAAATATACGATACGTTCGAGATCGAGCGCATTTCGGGCGTTGCCTTCGAATTGGCGCGCACGCGCAAGAATCACGTCACCTCGATGGAAAAGCGCAATGTGATGAAGTCGGGCGTGCTGTGGAACGAGGTCGTCACCCAGACGCACAAGGCCAAGTATGCCGACGTCAAGCTCGATCACATGTTGGCCGATGCTGGCGGCATGCAGCTGGTGCGCTGGCCGAAGCAGTTCGACGTCATCGTCACCGACAATCTGTTCGGCGACATGCTGTCCGACATCGCCGCCATGCTGACCGGCTCGATCGGCATGCTGCCGTCGGCCTCGCTCGGCGCGCCGGATGCGAAGACAAAAAAGCGCAAGGCGCTCTACGAGCCGGTGCACGGCTCGGCGCCCGACATCGCTGGCAAGGGCATCGCCAATCCGATCGCCATGATCGCCTCCTTCGCCATGTGCATGCGCTATTCCTTCGGCATGGTTGAAGAGGCCGACCGGCTGGAAGGCGCGATCGCCGCCGTGCTCGATCAGGGCTTGCGCACCAGGGATATTCATTCACCGGGGATGACCGAGGTCGGCACCGCTGAGATGGGCGACGCGATCATCGCCAGGTTCCTGGGCTGATCCTGTGGCGGTCGACGTCCGCTGGGCGACGACTGGGGATGCGGCGGCACTCGCCACCCGTGCTTTGCGAGATGGCGGTGCATTACCGGCAACCGCCACTCGACGCCAGCCAGGTTTTGTCGGCGGCGCAGAAATGGCTTGGCGACGAAAGCCCATCCTATCCGCATTTTGCGCTCGCCTTCGTCGATGGCGAAGTTTGCGGGCTGGCCTCGGTTGCGATCGCGCATCCCGGCATCGATCTCGAGCGGCTGCTGTTCCTCAAGGACCTGTTCGTGCGCGATACCGCCCGCGATGACGGTGTCGGTCGAGCGCTGATGGCATTCCTCGCCGGCAATTGCATGCGCGAAGGCATCGGCCGTATCGATCTGACCACGGAGGACTGGAACGAAGGCGCGCTGCGCTTCTACGTCGGACTCGGCGCGGAGCGCCAGGGCCAGAAGGTCTTCCTCAGGCTTTCGAGCGAGGCGCTGAAGGCGATCGCTAAACCCTGACGCCCGCCGGCACCGGACCCCACTGGTTTTCGCGCGGCTGGGTCGGGATCAGCGCAAAGATCAGGATGATCACGGTGCCGAAGGTCGGGATCAGGAAAAGCAGGAAGAGCCAGCCGGTCAGGCCGATGTCGTGCAGGCGACGCACGTTGAGCCCGAACCACGGCAGGGCTGTCGCCAGCAGAAAGAGGCCGAAAAGGCCGACCGCTACTGCCGGCAGTTCACTGTTGTCGAGATTGCCCATGGCGTCGTCGATAAAGACGCCGAGTCCTATGACCACGATCAGCGCGATCGTCCAGAACAGGCAATAGCCCCAATATTCCTTGCGGCAGGCACGGCCAGCGAAGTTGAAGTAATTCTCGGTCAGACCCAGCCAGAAATAGTTCCACAGGCCGGCCGATTCGGCCGGATTTTGTTCAGCGGAACGGCCGAAATGTTGCGGCTGACGTGCCGCGGGCGCATTGCCGGCCTGAGACGGCGCGGCGGTTGCAGTGGAGGCGTCGGCGGGCGCACTGGCAGGTTGGGCGCGGATCGAAAAAACATCGCGTGCCCGTCCGCCAGCCGGCTGGAATTCGACGGTCGTACCTCCGGCAACCGATGCTTCGCGGCGCAAATCTTCGCGCGCCAAAGTGTAGCGGTTGCCGTCGGCTCCGGTGATGAAGCCGAAACCCTGGTCTTCGTCGTAATGAAGAACTTCGCCGCGCATGTCCTGCCCACCCCCATTTCCCCGCCCCAGACTGTGCAAAGTTCCGGCAGACCGCAAGGGGCGTGCGGAAATGGAGAGTGCTGGCTATTTACCCCGGCCGTTCTTCGATTTCTTGTGTTTCGCAGGTCCGCCTTCGAACTTCGCCTTGGCCGGTTTCCCGGCCCAGGGCTTCGCCTCGAATGCCGGGCGCTGGTCGGCCGGTGCGCGCTTCTCGAATTTGGGCGTGTTCTGATCGAAGGTGCGCTTGCCGCGGTGCGGCTTCTTGTCGGGCCGTGGTTCCTGATAGCCGGCCCGCGACAAATCCGGCGTGCCGTCCAGCCGCTTGACCGCAATGTTGCCCTGCAGCTTCCGGTCGGGGCCGATCGCAGCGAGGAAACGCTCGGCCCAGTCCGCCGCGATCTGCACGAAGGTTTCCTCCGGCTGCATCTTGATGGCGCCGATCTCGCGCTTGGAAATGCCGCCTGTCCGGCACAGCATCGGGATCAGCCAGCGCGGCTCGGCATTCTGCCGGCGTCCGACCGACAGCGAGAACCAGACGCTGTCGCCGAAATCGTCGCGGCGGCTCGGTGTCTCGTCCCGCCGCGCAAATTTTTCGCCCGACGGCGTGAACGCTGCCACGTCGAGAAGATCCTCCGGCGCCGAGTGGCTGGAGCGGCACATCCGCACGAAGGCGGCGGCAACCTGTTCGGGCCCGTGCTGATCGAGAAGCGCCTCGACGAAGCCGCGCTCCTCATCCTTCATAGGCTCGCTGAAGACCGGATCAGCGAGAATGCGCTCGTCGTCGCGCCGTATCACGTCGTCGGCCGACGGCGGGCTCGCCCAGGTTGCCGCAAGGCCGGCACTTTGCAGCAGCCGCTCGGTGCGCCTGCGGGCACTATTGGGCACGATCAGCGCGCTGACGCCCTTGCGTCCCGCACGACCCGTGCGTCCGCTTCGGTGCAGGAGCGTTTCCGGGTTGGTCGGCAGGTCGGCATGGATCACGAGCTCGAGATTGGGCAGGTCGATGCCGCGTGCCGCGACGTCGGTGGCGATGCAGACCTTGGCGCGGCCGTCGCGCATCGCCTGTAGCGCGTGGCTGCGCTCGTTCTGGCTAAGCTCGCCGGACAGCGCCACCACGGAAAAGTTGCGATTGTTGAAGCGCGCTGTCAGATGGTTGACGGCGGCGCGGGTGTTGCAGAACACCAATGCATTCTTCGCCTCGTAGTAGCGAAGCACGTTGATGATGGCGTTTTCGCGGTCCGCCTGGGCGACGCTCAGCGCCCGGTATTCGATGTCGAGATGCTGCTTTTCCTCACCGGAGGCCGAGATGCGTACCGCATCGCGCTGGTAGCCTTTGGCCAGCGTGGCGATGGAGCGCGGCACGGTCGCGGAAAACATCAGCGTGCGGCGATCGGCGGGTGCGGCATCGAGGATGAATTCCAGATCCTCGCGAAAGCCGAGATCGAGCATCTCGTCGGCCTCGTCGAGCACCACTGCCTTGAGCGCCGACATGTCGAGCGAATTGCGGGTGATGTGGTCGCGTAGGCGGCCGGGCGTGCCCACGACGATATGGGCGCCGCGCTCCAGCGCGCGCCGTTCGGTGCGCATGTCCATGCCGCCGACGCAGGACGCCACCGTGGCGCCGGTCAGTTCGTAGAGCCATTCCAGCTCGCGCGTTACCTGCAGGGCCAGCTCCCGCGTCGGCGCCACGGCCAGCGCCAGGGGTGCCGCCGCGTGGGAAAAGCGCTCCGCGCCATCGAGAAGGGTCGGCGCCAAAGCCAGACCGAAGGCGACGGTCTTGCCGGAGCCGGTCTGGGCCGAAACCAGCGCATCGGCCTGGCCAAGCTCGAGAACGGCCTTCTGCACCGGCGTCAGCTCGACATAGCCGCGTTTTTCCAGCGCCTTTGCCAGCGCTGGAACAATAGCTTCGAAATTGGACATCTTGCTCTTTCGAAATTCGGATTCTGAATACCCGGCGACGGGTCAAATGTCGGCAAGCGCCACAGACGGGCGCCACGAGCCAGACGATGCTCGTTCGTACTTGGTGCCGCCGTCATTGTACAGGGCGGGCGGGTCGGCCTGGTTGGATTGACTCTAGACGTAAACCGCGTAAAAGCCGGCACCGAACGGGATAGTTTTCGATGCGCGGCCTTTTGATGGCGCTTTCTGCCTTCGACATCCCCGGCCCCAATGCGAACCATTGGGCCGGGCGCGTCTTTGCGTCTCCTCGTTCCAGCAAAATCACGTTCTTGCTCAAAAAAACCGGCAAAACGACCACCAAAACGGTCTGATTCCCTTGGCCTAACCACCCTCTCCCGGGTCCGGCCCGGGGGTTGAAACCCGCATCGGCCGGCGGGTTTTCTCCAGAAAACGAGCGGAGAGGGACAGGAGATTTCGATGAGTTTCAAGGTTGCGATCGTCGGCGCCACGGGCAATGTGGGCCGGGAAATGCTCAACATACTCGAAGAGCGCGACTTTCCGGTGAGCGAGGTGGTGGCGCTGGCCTCGCGGCGCAGCCAGGGCACGGAAGTGTCGTTCGGCGACCGCACGCTGAAGGTCAGAGCGCTCGACCAATATGATTTTTCAGATACCGACATCTGCATCATGTCGGCCGGCGGCAACGTCTCCAAGGAATGGTCGCCGAAGATCGGCAAGCAGGGCTGCGTCGTCATCGATAATTCGTCGGCCTTCCGCTACGACCAGGACGTGCCGCTGATCGTTCCGGAAGTGAACCCGGATGCGATCTCGCTGTTCACGCGCAAGAACATCATTGCCAACCCGAACTGCTCGACGGCGCAGCTGGTCGTGGCGCTGAAGCCGCTGCATGACGCGGCCACCATCAAGCGCGTCGTCGTCGCCACCTACCAGTCGGTCTCCGGCGCCGGCAAGGAAGGCATGGACGAATTGTTCACGCAGACGCGCGCGGTGTTTGTCGCCGACCAGGTCGACGTCAAGAAGTTCACCAAGCGTATCGCCTTCAACGTCATCCCGCATATCGACGTCTTCCTCGACGACGGCTTCACCAAGGAAGAGTGGAAGATGGTGGCCGAGACCAAGAAGATGCTCGATCCGAAGATCAAGCTGACGGCGACCTGCGTGCGCGTGCCGGTGTTCATCGGCCATTCGGAAGCGGTCAACATCGAGTTCGAGAAGCCGATCACCGCCGATGAGGCGCGCGAGATCCTGCGCGAGGCGCCGGGCTGCCAGGTCATCGACAAGCGCGAGGACGGCGGCTACATCACGCCGCTGGAATCGGCCGGCGAGGACGCCACCTTCATCTCGCGCATCCGCGAGGATTCGACCATCGACAACGGCCTGTCGATGTGGATCGTCTCCGACAATCTGCGCAAGGGCGCGGCACTCAATGCGGTGCAGATCGCCGAGCTGCTGGTCGAGCGCGGGCTGATCCAGCCGAAGAAGAAGGCGGCATAGTTCGCTCACGGCCGTATCGCCGCTAGCGCGGCTGGCCTCCGCGGGGGCGCCGGACGACCGGCGGCCTGCGGTCGCAGGCTCGGCCTTCGGCCGCGGTTTTTGCTCAGCTTGCTTTTCCGCTCACGGCCGTATCGCTGCTGTTGCGGCTGGCCCTCCGCGGGGGCACCGGACGACCGGCGGCCCGCAGTCGCGGGCTCGGCCTTTGGCGGTTGTTTCGCTCACGGCCGTATCGCCGCTACGCGGCTGGCCTCCGCGGGGGCGCCGGAAGGCCGGCGGCCCGCAGTCGCGGGCTCGGCCTTCGGCCGTTCACGCCCTTCTCGCCGTTCGCGGGGAGGAGGTTCCGGCAGGCGTATGAGGGGCAGCGCAGGCGTCTCAAATAGGCAGCAAGGCGCCGGTGTCACAGCCGGTTCTCCTCCGCTAGGTCCAACAGCAACTCCAGCGCCTCCTCCGCCCGGTCGGCGGGCACGAACAGATGATCGTGGTAGAAGGCCGAGACCGGATTGACGCCGATGCCGGCGGTGGCCAGCCGCGCGGTGATGGCGGCGAGGAAGCCGACCGCTTCCAGCGACGAATGGATGTTCAGCGTCAGCATCCGGCAGCGGAACACGGTTTTCAGTCCAGCGGCCTTGGCATGCTCTTCAAGCACGATCAGCGTCGTGCCCTCGCGCTCGCGAAATAGCATCACCGGCTGGAGCCTGTCGGGAACGGGCGCATCGGGTGGCAACGTGGTGAAGACATGAACGCCGGCAAGCAATTCCGGCGTCATTGCCGCCAGCAACTGTTTCAGGTCGGTCTCTCCGGCCATCGGTTGCTTTCGTTGTGCGATCAGGCGGTGGTTGCCGTCGAGCGCTCGGAAGACACCTCTACGGTTTTCAATAACGCCCTCCACCTCACCCTGCAAGGTGGACTTGTCCAGGTTCGTTGCTGACTGAACTTGCACATCCAAGGTCGCCGTCCCCCCGGACCTGAAAAAGAACTGGAGGCATGTCGGATCGCCGTCATGGGCCGCGTCCTTGGTTCGAGCTGGCGGAGGAGCCAGTGCTCACAACGACCGGAGGGAACATCAATGACCATGTCTCAGGCAGCACCCGTCTCACCGCGTGCCCTGTGGGCCGGCCGCGTGCTCAGCGCCGTCATCGTGCTGTTCATGATCTTCGTCGGCGTCATCAAGCTACCGCCGCTCGAAATCGTCACCCAGACCATGGTGCAGCTCGGCTGGCCGGCCGATGCCAATGTCTCGCGCATGCTCGGCACCATTGGATTGGTCTCGACAGCGCTTTACGCGCTGCCAGGCACCTCGGTGCTCGGCGCCATCCTGCTCACCGCCTATCTCGGCGGCGCCGTCGCCACGCATGTGCGTATCGGCAGCCCTTTGTTCTCGCACATACTGTTCGGCGTCTATCTCGGCGCCGTCCTCTGGGGTGGCCTGTATCTGCGCGATCCAAGGGTGCGCGCATTGTTCCCGTTCAGCCAATAGCGGCGACATCGAAAGCCGTTCGATGCTGGCCACGCTGCCAGAGCGGGCGCGGTCTGCGCCGCCTTTCTACTCTTTGGATCAAATTGAGCGCCGCCGGGCGGCAGCCGATCTTCTTCTTTGGATCAAATCGCCTGGTTGCGAGTTAGGGGGTGCAGCGGCGAGGACGGCACCCTGTTGGAGAGGAACGACAATGAAAAAGGTGATGATCTTGATGGCCTTGCTGGTCCCGCTCGGTGCCTGCTCCCGTACTGAGCAAGGCGCGGCAGTTGGTGGCCTGGGCGGTGCGGCGGTCGGCGCTGCTGTGGCCGGCAACCCGACCAAGGGCGCGGTGATCGGCGGTGCGGCCGGCGCTTTGGCCGGTGCACTGATCGGCCGCGCCAGCGAAAGCGGCCAATGCCGTTATCGCGATCGTAACGGTCGTGTCTACGTTGCGAGTTGCCCGGAAGGCTATTGATCGGGCCGCATCATATGGATGCAATAGCAAAACGGCGGGCAGGGCCCGCCGTTTCGTGGTTGTGGAGATGATTTATTCGGCGGTCGCGCCCTCGGCCGGCGCTGCTGCAGCGGCGGCAACAGCGGCTGCCGCATCTTCCTGCGCCTTCTTCAGCAGCGCTGCGCGCTCCTGCGCCTTCTTGCCGGGCTCGGCCTTTTTCGGGTTGGCGCGCGCTTCGCGCTTGGCGAGGCCGGCCTCGTCGAGGAAGCGCAGCACGCGGTCGGTCGGCTGGGCGCCGTGCGACAGCCAATGCTTGACACGCTCGGCGTCGACCTTGACGCGTTCGCCGTCCTTGGGCAGCAGCGGGTTCCACGAGCCGAGCGACTCGATGAAACGGCCGTCGCGCGGCGAACGGGCGTCGGCGACGACGACGTGGTAATAGGGACGCTTCTTCGAGCCCGCACGGGCCAGTCGGATTTTCAGTGGCATTTCTTTTCTCCTAAAAAGCTCTGATTTGGTTGATCGGTTGGTGGCTGGTCCTCAGCCGGTTTTCGCTACGCCGTTGGATGCGGCGATCTGCTCGTGATGGCGGATCACTTCGCGGACGACGAAGTTCAGGAATTTCTCCGCGAAATCCGGGTCGAGATGGGCGTCCTTCGCCAATTGGCGAAGACGGGCGATCTGCTCCTGCTCGCGTGCCGGATCGGCAGGCGGCAGGCCATGCTCCGCCTTCAGAACGCCGACCGCCTTGGTGCAGCGGAAGCGCTCGGCCAGCATGTGGATCAGCGCCGCGTCGATGTTGTCGATCGAGGCGCGATAATTGACCAGCGCCGCGCGCGCGTCGGCCATGTCCTTTTCTTCGTTCATGGCGCCCTCACTTCTTCTTGCCGAGGCCATTCTTGCCAAGCATTGGCAGCCCGCCACCGCCCGGCAGGCCGGGAAGTTTCATGCCGCCGGGCAGCCCAGGCAGGCCACCGCCACCGGGAAGACCACCGGGCAGGCCCTTCATGCCGCCGAGCCCGGCCGCCTGGGCCTGCTTCTGCAAGGCTTCGAGCTGCTTGGGGTCCATCTTGGAGAGGTCCGGCATGCCGCCGCCCATCATACCGCCTGCGCCGCCAGGCATCATGCCGCCGAGCCCCATCTTGGAAGCGAGGCCGCCCATCATGCCGCGCATCAGGCCGCCGCCTTTGCCCTTGCCGCCCATCGCCTTCATCATGTCGGCCATGCCGCGATGCATCTTCAACAGTTTGTTGATTTCGGCTGCGTCGGTACCCGAGCCGGCGGCGATGCGCTTCTTGCGCGAGTGCTTCAGAATATCGGGGTTGGCGCGCTCGGCCTTGGTCATCGACGAGATGATGGCGAGCTGGCGACCGAACATCTTGTCGTCGAGCCCGGCGGCGGCCATCTGGTCCTTCATCTTGCCCATGCCGGGCATCATGCCCATGATGCCACCCATGCCACCCATTTTCGACATTTGCTGAAGCTGGCCGGCGAGGTCGTTCAGGTCGAACTTGCCCGACTGCATCTTCCTGGCCATCGCCGCGGCCTGTTCGGCGTCGATGTTCTCGGCCGCCTTTTCGACGAGGCTGACGATGTCGCCCATGCCGAGGATGCGGTCGGCGATGCGCTTGGGGTGGAATTCCTCCAGCGCGTCCATTTTTTCGCCGGTGCCGATCAGCTTGATCGGCTTACCGGTGACGGCGCGCATCGAGAGCGCCGCACCACCGCGGCCGTCGCCGTCCATGCGGGTCAGCACGAGGCCGGTGATGCCGACGCGCTCGTCGAAGCTTTTTGCCAGATTGACGGCGTCCTGGCCGGTCAGCGAATCGGCGACCAGCAGGATCTCGTGCGGCGACGACATCTTCTTGATGTCGGCCATCTCGACCATCAACGGCTCGTCGATATGGGTGCGGCCGGCCGTGTCGAGGATGACGACGTCATGGCCGCCGAGCTTGGCCGCCTGCACGGCGCGGCGGGCGATATCGACCGGCGTCTGGCCGGCGACGATCGGCAATGTGGCGACCTTGACCTGCTCGCCGAGCTGGCGGAGCTGCTCTTGCGCGGCGGGACGCCGCGTGTCGAGCGAGGCCATCAAGACTTTCTTGTTTTGACGGTCGGCGAGGCGCCTGGCGATCTTGGCCGAGGTCGTCGTCTTGCCGGAACCCTGCAAGCCGACCATCATGATGACGACCGGAGCCGGTGCATTGAGGTCGATGGCGACGCCCTCGGCGCCGAGCATCTCGACCAGCTCGTCATGGACGATCTTGACGACCATCTGGCCGGGCTTGATCGACTTGACCACGGCGGCGCCGACGGCCTTCTCGCGCACCTTGTCGGTGAAGGAACGCACCACTTCCAGCGCCACGTCGGCCTCGAGCAACGCACGGCGCACCTCGCGCAGCGCCGCCGAGACATCAGCCTCCGACAAGGCGCCGCGGCCGGTGAGGCCGTTCAGGATCGAACCAAGACGTTCCTGTAGCGATTCAAACATTCTTTTTCCTTTTCCCTGGCACCCGGATGATGCCCGAGAGGTAATGCGTTCGCGCCAACTGTCCAAGCAAAAGCCGGTCCGGGCAAAGCCCAAAGCCAAAAAGCACCCGGGGGCGCACAGCGCTGCCGGGTGTTGGCCTCCGGGATCGATTTACAGCACTTCACCTCAAAGAGGTTTCGGCGTCCCGGTCGGTTTGCTCGGAGGAATACTCGTCGCGGAATTCGCGGCGTGTAGACAGGAAATCGGCCGCAGAGTCAAGCTTTGGTCAAGCTTTGCGTCAAATAGCTCAGGACGACCAGGCAATGCACATCAGCGCACGCTGCCGGCGCGCGCCATATCCGGCTCGACCTTCAGCGGTGAGCGCGGATGTAAAAGCAGCAGAACGGTCAACAGGCTGCTGACGATGCCGATCGAAGCGATGAGGACGGCGTCTGAAGTCGTCCAGCCGGCGGCTTCGAGCGGCTTGGCGTTGAACAGGGCGAAGGAATTATAGCTTTGCTGGTGCGAAATCAGCAGGAAGCCGGTCAGATTGTTACCGAGATGGGCACCAAAGCCGGCACCGAGATTACCGGTTGCATAGACCAGAAGCGTTAGCAGCAGCGCAAAGGCGGCGATCGAGGCCAGCACGCAGGCATTGATGGCAGCGCTCGAACCTGGGCTCCAGTGCAGGGAGGTGAACAGCAATCCCGGCAGCAGCGCCCAGATGAAAGGGTTCCGGAACCGGCTCGCCAGGCCCCTGAGCAGATAACCGCGAAACAGCATCTCCTCCGACGAGGTCTGCAGAAAGGTCAGGGCGGCGATCGGGATCAGGAACGAAAGCCACGCGGACAGGCCGATCGCGCCGCGCGCGATGTCGGGCTGCAAACCATAAAGCAGGATCTCGGAAAGCAGCGAGGTGATCAGCACCGCGGTCAGTCCTTTCAGGAACCCCGACCAAGAAATGCGCCGGCTGACGCCAATCAGGGCTGTCAGCTTCTCGCGATGGATCCAGCGCATGGCAGCCCAAAGGCCGAGCCAGATTCCGGCAAATGAAGCCAGCGCCGCGAGGATGCCCGCAGGAGAGGCCATTAAATCCTGCACCGCTCCTCCACCTGGCGGGGCGGTGCCAGACGATGCCTGCCAAACGGCAAAGGCATAGGTGCCGCCGAACAGCACGGCGGCAGTGGTTCCGAGCCAGAACAGGATGACGACCACCGCTCCAAGCAGAAGCCGCAGCAAAGTGGTCTTGTTGTTGGCGGTGTGCCGGTACTGTTGGAAGGCGGTTGGGTCGATCGTCACGCGGGCTCGCTGGCTGGTGCTTCGGCTCGCAAGGTCTAGAACATCGGCCCCAATGTGGAAACCGGTATTGCAGCGGCAATACCGGCTTGTGGCAATGTCGGGAGTGCGAGCGGCCGCCATTACAGGGCGACCGCCCTGTTTGTATCGTCAGCGCACGACGTACATGATGCGCCTTGTGTCCGGATCGATCAGCGCCGGCTGACCGTTCACATAGACGTAGCGGTAATCATAGTCCGGAATCTCGCGCAGCTCGACGGTGTCAGGCAACGTCGCGCCCGTCACCACCTCGCCCTCGAGATAGACCGGATCGAGCCGATGCGTACGTACATAGGTACGGATCTCGGCCGGCGGTCTCCGGATAGGTTCGATCGCCTCGCCGGCGACGATTGCTCCGGTATAGCTGTCGGAATACTCGACGCTATCGGCGGGCGGCATCACGACGGCAATGTCGGCGCTGGCCGGACGCTGTGTCAGGACCACACGGCTGCCGCCGAAATCGGCCGTCACATAGTCGGAATAGACCCAGCCCTGGCCGTTAGCCTCGGCGATAGTGCACCATTTGCTGTTGGCGATGCAGCCGTCGAGCGTCGCCGACTGGCCGGCCGCGAGCACGCCGATCACCGGATATTGCGGGCCGGGGCCGGCGCGTACATTGAGATCAGTGATGGCCGAGACGGCGGTGTCGGCCAATGCAGAGCCCGACATCGCTATGAGCGCTCCGGCCACCGCCGGAAACAATATGCGTTTCATGGTCTTCTCTCCGTTTCACAGTCCCTTGGCACGGAAAACGAAGCAAAGCCGCATGCGTTCCGGCTAAAAGGCTTCGGCCGGCTCACGATTTGTTCCAGTCGTTTTCGGCAGGTCGGTCAAAAGCTCGTGAACAAAAGCAAGTTTTTGCGCCGCCACGTCCGAGATGACGAAGGGATAGAGATCGGGCAGGCCCATGCAGCGGTTGATCGAGTTGGACGCCTCCGACAGCACCAGCCAGCGGTCGAGAATCCTTTCGAAAGGCTCTGGCCTGGAGGCGGGTTCCGATGGTGCCGGCTGCAGCTTGCCGCCGGTGTCGGCGCGCGGCAGCTCGTTGGCTTCAACGGTTTCCAGCCGGCCGAGCGGGAAATTCAGGGCATGCACCATCTCCAGCGTGTCGGTGATGTGCATGTGATGCGCCCATGTCTCGGCCCAGTCCTCCCATGGGTGCGACGTCGCATAGGCCGAGATATGGCGCTGCTGCCAGTCGGGCGGCGCGCCATCGGCATAATAGGTCTTCAGCGCCTGTTCGTAGCCGGCGCGCTCGTCGCCGAACAAAGCGCGAAAACCGGCAAGCTTTTGCGAATCGTCGCGGATCAGGCGGTCCCAGTAATAATGGCCGAGCTCATGGCGGAAATGGCCGAGCAGTGTGCGGTAGTTCTCGCCCATCTCGACGCGCCGCCGTTCGCGCTCTGCCGAATCCGCCTCGGCGACGTTGAGCGTGATCCGGCCGTTGTCATGACCGGTCAGGATACGTTCGCCGCCCGGACCGCCGCCGATCGGATCGGCAAGAAAATCGAAAGCGAGACCGATCTCGTCGCCAACTTCCTGCTTGGGTGCGACCGGCAGGCCGAAGGCGAGCAGCGAATAGACGGCACGCTTCTTTGCCGCCTCGACACGGATCCAGCGGCGGCGGTTGCCGTCGACCGACAGATCCGGGATCAGCTGGTTCAGCGCACAGGCGCGGCAGAAGGCGTGGCCGGGCTCCGCCATCCAGTTGCAGGCGCATTCGTCGGCATTGGTGCAATGGAAGACGTCGGCGCCGGACAGCGCGAAGCGCGCATGCTCGGGATCGTAGAGCACGAGGCTGGCGCAGTTCAGGCATTGCGCGTTCTCGAAATAGAGACGGTGGCCGCAATGCGGGCAGTCGAAAAGCTTCATTGGCGTCTCAAATCATTCGAAATGCGGAGGACGATACGAGCAGGAGAACGCCAAACGCATGTCAGCTGCCCACGTTCCTGCCGGCCGATGCTATTTTGCCGCAAGCTGGGCGACGACCTCCTTGGCCACTGCCTCGCCCGACAATCTAGCGCCGCCGCAGGTCTGCATCAGCGGACCGGCCAAATGTTCGCCGGCGAAGAAGATCTTTTCCGCCACGGGCTGCATCAGCGTGGCGCGCGCTTGCGAGCGGCCGGGCCGCGCCGCCGCATAGGCGCCGCGCACGAACCGCTCAGCGCCCCAATTGGTCATCATTGCGCGTCCGACATGCTTTCGTATGTCGCCGCCAAAGATGCCGCAGAGCCGGTCGACGACGAAGTCGATGCCAGCCGCCTCGCCCGCCGCCGACATCTCCCAAGCGAAATCGCCGCCGACGAAACCGACCATCAAATCGAGGTCGAAGGGAAAGCAGAGGAAGTAGATGTCGTGCCGGGCCAACCGCTCGATCAGCAAATCGTCGAACGGCTCCAGGCCGAGTCTTGTACCGGATATTTCGACCGGCAGCTTGGTCAGCATGCCCATCGGCAGGTCGAAGAAGGCGGCGAAATGCGCATCGGGGAGTGCAGGCGAGAACGCAATCTCCTCGAAGGCGAGCACTGCCGGGGAGGCAGTGACGATGACCGCCTTGGCGCAGATGGTACCGCGATCGGTGACGCAGGCTACGCCCGGCCCATCCCAGACGATCTTGCGCACCGGCGTCGACAGTTCCACTGGCACATCGGCACCGAAGCGGGCAACCAGCGTACCGAAGCCTTCCCTGGTGAAATAGTTCGGATCGAGATCGGCGGCGGCCTGAAAGTCGCGGATCGATATCTCGTCCTCGTCGGCGCCGAAATCCATCGGCCCGGCGAAGGTTGCGGCGGCGCGCGGCGCGTGTCCCTTGGCGAGCAATGCCGAAAGGCGGTCGTCGTCGCCTTCCCTCACCTGATGTGCCGCCACCAGTTCGAACAGCCTTGCGTCGGCCACCTTCATCGCCGCCTCCTCGGCTTCGCTTGCCTTTCGCTCACGGTAATAGAGATGATCGACATTCATGTCGTGGTGATGAAGCGTCCAGGCAGCGGCCTTCGCCTCGGGAAAGTAGGGATTGCGGTCCGCGGCATGCAGCCAGGCGCAGCCGATGTCGAACGGCACGCCGAAATGCTGGTCGCTGGTCCAGGCGCGGCCGCCAATGCGGTTCATCGCTTCCAACAATTTGAAGGAAAAACCGGCAGCGCGCAGGGTCTTGGAAGCCGAAAGCCCGGCTGAACCGGCGCCGATGATCACGACATCAACGTCTTCCATGCTTATTCTGTCCCCGCCACAATAATTACTTGATCGTAGGCAAATTCCCGGGCGTCCGCCAGTGTGGTGGATTTGAGGTTCCTGCTGTATTGAGTGCATCGGCGCAGCGCCGGGGCAGTGACAAGCAGGTGTTTCGCAGGCAAGTTCGCAATTGGGAACGTGATTCAGGCAACCAGGAGAGCAGCATGGCATTTCTTGCCAAGGGGAAGATGTTTGTAGTGGCCACGGTGGTGGCGGTGCTTGCGCTGGCGACGGGCGCGCAGGCGGCGGCCAGCTGTGGCAAGAGCGGCGCCGGCTTTGAGGCATGGAAACCGGAATTCGCCGCGGAGGCGAAGGCCGACGGTGTCGGCTCGAAGGGTCTGGCCGCTCTGGCTCGCGCAACCTACGCGACAAAGACGATCTCCGTCGACCGCGCCATCCATAAGGCTTTCAGCGGCTCGGTGGAAGCTTTCATGAAGCGCCGTGGCGCGTCCGCGATCATTGCCAGGGGCCGTGCGCTGAAGAAGGCCAATGCTGCGCTGTTCGACAAGATCGAACGGAATTACGGCGTGTCGCCGGGCGTGTTGCTCGCCATCTGGGGTATGGAGACCGGCTTCGGTTCCGCCATGGGCAACCAGAATACGGTCTCCGCCATTTTAACGCTGGCCTATGACTGTCGCCGTCCGGAGTTCTTCTACCCGCATGCCATTGCGGCCCTGAAGCTGGTTGATCGCGGAGCGTTGAGCGCCGCGTCGGTCGGTGCCGCGCATGGCGAGATTGGCCACACGCAGTTCCTGCCCGGAAATGTTTTGACGTATGGTGTCGGAAACAAAAATCTGCGCGACAAGAGCACTGCGTTGGCTTCTACCGCCAACTTCCTCAAGGGTCATGGTTGGCGACCGGGCGCCAGCGCGCAGGCGAATATCGGCGCAATTGCTGGCTGGAATTCGGCGAGCGTCTATCAACAGGCCATCGCCCGCATGGCCACGGCGATCGATGCCGACTGACAGGATATAAACGCAAAAATGACTGGGCTCGGTTGGAAGCGCGAGGCGAGCATGAAGAGTCTCGCAACAGCGCAGGGCTTGCCTTGCCCTTTGGAACCTAGCTAGGACAGGCGATGATCTCGCTCTCGATCGTTGATTTCGATGCGGACCCCGAGGGGGTGACTGCGATCCTAAGCCTCGAACCGACACGCATAGTCCGCAAGGGCGACCCGATGCGTAACGGTTCCCCGCGCAAGAAGAATGGATGGAGCCTCGATGGTCCGCGGCAAAGGCTCCGGAGTGGGGCCGAGCACGAGAATGCGGTCAACTACCTGATCGAGCAGATGCGAGGTCGGGAGGAGGCCTTCGCACGGCTGCGGCAGGAAGTGCGGCCAAAGCAGATAACTATCTACGGCGGGTTCTATCAGCCCTACGACGTACAGTGCGGCATTTGGCTTGAGCCGTCTGCGATGAGGGTGCTCGCGGATTGCGGTGTTGGCTGGAGCCTCGACCTTTTTGTTGAGGACGAAGCTCACCAACATGGAAATGAGGTGTGAGCAGGCGTCCTGTCCGCATTGGGTCGTTTGCCGACTGGCTGGTTCCAAATTTGAGCGGAGTCTGATTCATAAGGGCATGAGCCGATACGATCTGACCGACTTCGAATGGCGCGTCATCGAGCCGCTTTTGCCCAACAAGCCGCGAGGCGTGCCGCGTGTCGATGACCGTCGCGTGCTGAACGGCATCTTCTGGGTGCTGCGATCGGGTGCGCCATGGCGTGATCTGCCCGAGCGCTACGGCCCTCGCACCACTTGCTACAACCGCTTCGTTCGATGGCGGAAAGCAGGTGTCTGGGATCGGCTGATGGACGCCACTACCGAGGCCCATGACGGCACGGTGCAGGTAATGAGTCTACGTCCTAGTTTTCTCGGATCGTTTTCAGCTTTCACGAGATCGGTAGAGCGCCCAGCCCGCTGTTCGGATGTCAGCGCTGGCGGTTACGCGCCGCCAGTGTCCTCAGCCTGAGCGCGTTGAGGCGGATGAAGCCTTCGGCATCCTTCTGATCGTAGGCGCCGCGGTCGTCCTCGAAGGTGACCAGCGCGTCGGAATAGAGCGTCTTCCTCGACTTGCGGCCTGTGACAATCACGTTGCCCTTGTAGAGCTTCAGCCGCACGGTGCCTTCGACGTCTTCCTGGCTCTTGTCGATCATCGCCTGCAGCATCAGCCGCTCGGGCGCGAACCAAAAGCCGTTGTAGATGAGCTCGGCGTAGCGCGGCATGAACTCGTCCTTGAGATGGGCGGCTCCGCGGTCGAGCGTGATCGATTCGATGGCCCGGTGGGCCGATATCAGGATGGTGCCGCCGGGGGTCTCGTAGACGCCGCGCGATTTGATGCCGACGAAACGGTTCTCGACCAGGTCGAGCCGGCCGATGCCATTGTCACGGCCGAGATCGTTCAGCGCCGCCAGCATCGTTGCCGGCGACAGTTTCTTCCCGTTGAGCGCAACCGGGTCGCCCTTGAGGAATTCGATCTCGATCTCGGTGACCTCATCGGGCGCATCCATCGGCGAGATGGTGCGCTGGTGGACGAATTCCGGCGGCTCGCTCCACGGGTCTTCCAGCACCTTGCCCTCGGAAGACGAATGCAGCAGGTTGGCGTCAACCGAGAACGGCGCATCGCCCTTCTTGTCCTTCGGCACCGGGATCTGGTGCTGCTCGGCGAAGTTGATGAGATCGGTGCGCGACTTGAACGACCAGTCGCGCCAGGGTGCGATCACCTTGATGTCGGGGTTGAGCGCATAGGCCGACAGCTCGAAACGCACCTGGTCGTTGCCTTTGCCGGTGGCGCCATGCGCGATTGCATCGGCGCCGGTCTCCCTGGCGATCTCGACAAGATGTTTCGAGATCAGTGGCCGGGCGATCGAGGTGCCGAGCAGATAGGTGCCTTCATAGACAGCGTTGGCGCGGAACATCGGGAAGACGAAATCGGATACGAACTCCTCGCGGACATCGACGATGCGGATATCCTTGATGCCCATCATCTCGGCCTTGCGCCTG
Source organism: Mesorhizobium sp. M0184 (assembly GCF_040322215.1). NCBI lineage: Bacteria > Pseudomonadati > Pseudomonadota > Alphaproteobacteria > Hyphomicrobiales > Phyllobacteriaceae > Mesorhizobium > Mesorhizobium sp. M0184. Next base: position 84,192 of record NZ_JAMYSZ010000009.1, on the reverse strand, counting down.
GCCGGCTCCAGTTCGCCACCCTGGCCGAGATCGGCGGTGAAGGTGACGACCTCGGCGCCGAGTTCGGTCTGCAGCCATTTCAGGATGATCGAGGTATCAAGGCCGCCGGAATAGGCGAGCACGACTTTCTTGACGGCTTTTGCTTTCGACATGGTGGGCAGTTCCGCGACAGGGGTTCTTCGCGGGCGAGGTATCACGGCGTTTTAGGCCAGCGCAAGGGACGAACGATGCCTGGACCAGATGCTTCATCTCCAAGAGGCTGGCGAGGACACGGCTCTTGCGCTATGGCTGCGCCGTCTTTTGCCCCTACGAGACGAGCCATGTCCTTCATCCCCGACAGTACGACGCTTATCCAGTTCTCCATCGCCACCTTCATCCTGGCGATCACGCCCGGGCCTGACATGACGCTGTTCGTCTCGCGCACGCTGAGTCAGGGCCGTGCCACCGGCTTTGCCTCGATGGCCGGCGCCTTGTGCGGCACGCTGATTCACACCACGCTGGTGGTGGTCGGCGTCTCGGCGCTGATCGTCGCCTCGCCGATGGCGTTCTTCGTGCTGAAGATTTTTGGCGCCGGCTATCTGGTCTTCCTGGCATGGCAGGCGATCACAAAAGGGTCGGCGTTTTCACCGGAGAAGAAGAGCGGGCCGCAGATCTCGCTGTTCCGTAGCTGGGCGGCGGGGCTCGGGGTCAATCTGCTCAACCCGAAGATCATCCTGTTCTTCATGACCTTCCTGCCGCAATTCGTCTCCGCGCATGATCCCGACGCGCCGGGAAAGCTGTTCTTCCTCGGCGCGATGTTCGTCGTGCTGGCGATCCCAGTGACGGCGCCGATGGTGCTGGCGGCGGAAAAATTCTCGGCCGCGATGAAATCCAGCCCGCGCGTCACCCGCGTCGTCGACTATCTGTTTGCCGGAGTTTTTTCGGCCTTCGCGCTCAAGATCCTGACGGCCCAGGCGAAATAGGGCGTCCGATCTGACGCCAGCTTCCGGCCGAGCGCCCGGCGCTCAGCCAGTAGAAAATACCGCCGACCATACCGCAGCCGATCACCGCCAGCATGACGCTGGTATTGGTAACCTCGAAATTGGCATCGGCCGTCTGGTGGACGAAGCCAAGGAAGACCGCCGAGACCACAGCACCCGCCAGCGCATAGAACAGCCAGTCACGCCGGCCAAGGATCTCGGAGACGAGGATGGCGATGGCGGCCGGCATGAAGGCGAAATAGGCGACGAACAGCGCGACGAAGGGGATTGAAAACCACAGCGACGCCTGCGCCGCCGGTTGCGTCTCGTCCGTTATCAGCCCAAGAGACGCCAGGAACATGACGTTAAGGAAGGCGCTTGCCGCCAGCGAAGCCACGCCGTAGCCGACAAGGATGACGGCGAAGCGGATCAGATAGGCGACGACGCGATTCACGCCTCGCCATGCCCTGCGATCATCATCGCTTCCAGCGCCAGCCGGTCGACCTTGCGCATGCGCTCGGACTCCGACTTGAGCTGGCCGCAGGCGGCCAGGATGTCGCGGCCGCGCGGCGTGCGGATCGGCGAGGCATAGCCGGCATTGTTGATGTAGTCGGCGAATTTCTCGATCGTCTCCCAGTCCGAGCACTGGTAGTTGGTGCCCGGCCACGGATTGAACGGGATCAGATTGATCTTGGCCGGGATGCCCTTGAGCAGCTTGATCAGCGCCTTGGCGTCTTCGATCGAATCGTTGACGTCCTTCAGCATCACATATTCGAAGGTGATCCGCTTGGCGTTGGACAGGCCGGGATAGGCGCGGCAGGCAGCGATCAGTTCGTTCAGCGGATACTTCTTGTTGATCGGCACCAAAAGGTCGCGCAGATCGTCATTGGTGGCGTGCAGTGAGATCGCCAGCATGACGCCGATCTCTTCGCCGGTGCGGAAGATCTCCGGCACGACGCCGGAGGTCGACAGCGTGATGCGCCTCTTCGACAGGGAAAGCCCGTCGCCGTCGGATGCAATCAGCAGCGCCTTCTTCACCGCCTCGAAATTGTAGAGCGGCTCACCCATGCCCATCATCACGACGTTGGACACTTTCCTGCCCTCGGCCGGCACGATGGCGCCGTCGGGCGTGTCGCGGTCGGGGAAATCGCCGAGCCGGTCGCGGGCAGTCAAAAGCTGGGCGAGGATTTCCTCGGCGGTCAGGTTGCGCACCAGCTTTTGTGTGCCGGTGTGGCAGAAGGAGCAGGTCAGGGTGCAGCCGACCTGCGAGGAGATGCAGAGCGTGCCGCGGCCCTCTTCGGGAATGTAGACCGTCTCGATCTCGACCGGCCGGCCAGCGCCGCGCGGCGGAAAGCGGAACAGCCATTTGCGGGTTCCATCGGAGGAAATCTGCTCCTCGACGATCTCGGGCCTGGCGACGGTGAAATGCCTGTCGAGCGCGGCGCGCAGATCCTTGGAGATGTTGAACATGCCGGCAAAATCGGAAACGCCGCGCACATAGATCCAATGCCAGAGCTGTTGGGCGCGCATTTTCGCCTGGCGCTCCGGCACGATGCCGGCGGCGACGAGGGTGGCCCCGAGTTCGGCGCGCGTCAAGCCGATCAGCGACGGCTTTTCAGGCGTCGTGCGGGTGCGCAACGCGTCACGCGCGCCTTCGGCGGTAAGATCGAATGAAAGGGTCATTGTTGCGCCAATATAAGCGATTTGCGGCCGAATACAGCATCGTGCCCGAAATGAAGCGCGGCGCATAGCACAGGTTAGCGGCGGAGTCATGCCGGGGTTCTTCCTTCTCCCTTGTGGGAGAAGGTGGCCGAGCGAAGCTCGGTCGGATGAGGGGTGTTCCAGCTTGGCGCCGACGGCGTTCCGTCCAACACCCCTCTTCCGTCTCGGCGCTGCGCGCCGATCCACCTTCTCCCACAAGGGGAGAAGGGAAGACCGCGCCTAACCGCCTACTTGCACTTGGCGATCGAGGCCAGCGCCGCCGAGATGCCCTTCAGCGAGAAGACGTAGGTGGTGGTGTTGCCGCGGCCGGACTTGGCCGACACCTTCATGTCGGTGCCGGTCTTCATCGCGGCGATCAGCACCGGCTCCTCGGCGGCGTTCTCGACCCAGGCCGACTTGCCGCGCGTGAACATCGAAAAAGACTTCTTGTCGATGGTGACGGTGGCCTTGGAACCTTCCTGGAAGGTATAGCCGGCGATGAATTGCGGCTCGTAGGACACTTGCTGCCCCGGCCGCTGGCTGACGAAGAAGAACATGTCGCCATGATCGAGCGTCGGCGGCTGCTTGTCGGTTGGCACCGTCAGGACATAGCAGACCTTGCCGCCGCCCGACGCCTGATAACTGTAGGTGCCCCAGGCATTATGCTGGCCGATCTTGGTTGCCGACTGCGCCAGCGCGGGCGCCGTCAAGGCCACCAGGGCCAGGCTGGAAACTATAGCAATCAATCCGCGCATCGCTTTTCCCGTATTCCACTGGTGCGGCGGCAGGCCGGCTCGGCGTCCTGCCCGTCGCTTCATTTTGATTTAATCTGGGTTACCAAACGGTGAATTTCCCTGAGAAAAGGATGTTCACGCCAGGAAACCGCCGCCGTCTTCGCGCTGCCGCTCGAAAAAGCGGCTGTCGCACTGTCCCTGCCGCGACTTGGAGGCCACGAAAACGGCAAGAGTTTGACTTTTCAAGCAGCTAGGTCTTGCAGCCATCCTGGCTTTTCTGAGATACGTGACGAATTTCCCTGCAGGCGGTACCATGTCTGCGTTCGCCGCCACGGCGCTCGGCCAGGGTGCCTCCCTGGCGGCTACGGGAGATTGGCCATGGCCGTTTCCGAGACAGTCCTGATCCTCGCGGGCGGCACAGCCGTCCTGGCGATTGTGTTCGGCGTACGTGTCGCCATGCGGCGGGCGGCCGGTGGCGCGGTGCGCCGGTCGGATGCCGGGGAGACGGCGGGCGGATCGGGCGCCCCCGACGTGGCCGGGGTCATTGCGCTGCCACCTTTGATCTTCCTCGGCTTCCTGGTGGCGGCAACCGTGCTTGAGGTGCTCGTGCCGCTCCCGGTCATGGCCGGGCAGGCGCTCGCCCGCTATCTGGCTGGCGCTGTGCTCGCGGTGTGCGGCTTCGTGTTCATCTTTATGGCGGCGGGCCGCTTTCAGGCCGCTGGCACCAACATACCACCGACCTTGCCGACGACGGCGCTGGTCGTCGACGGCATCTATCGGCGGACCAGGAATCCGTTCTATCTGGGAACGACCCTCGTCTATCTGGGCCTCGGCGTCGCGGCAGGAAGTCTTTGGGCTATTGCGCTCGTCATCCCGCTGCTGTGGGTGATCAATACCGGCGTTATCGCGCCGGAAGAGCGCTATCTCGAGCGGAAGTTCGGAGATGCCTATCGCGCCTACAAGGCGCGGGTGCGGCGGTGGGTTTGACGGCCGGAGAGTCGGTTCTCACGCGATTTTTTGCGCCGCACCGGCTCAGCTCTTGTCGGCGATGGCCTGCCTGGCGGCGAGCCGGTGCGCCGGCGTGATGTGGGCGCTGACGGCGGTAATCGCGGCGGTCAGCACGGCGATGTCGTCGGTGAAGCCTAGCCCAAGGATGAAATCGGGGATGACGTCCGTCGGCAGCACGAAATAGCCGAGCGCAGCAAGCAAGGTGCCCTTGGCGCGAAGCGGCGTCTTCTTGTCCATGGCACAGTAATAGGCGGCGACCACCTCTTCCATGAACGGGATCTGCCGGGCGGCCTTCTTCGCCGTACGCCAGAACTTTTCGCGCACTTCGCTCTCGTTGCCCGGCTTGCTGCCGAGGCCGAAGAAATCAAAACCGGATTTTTGCGCCATCAACCTCTCCTTGCGGCCGTCGCGTGACTTCACGCGTGACCGCGAGGCAAAATGTGGTGAAAGCCGAACCTCGCTGCAAGGTGCAGATAGGCTCAGCCGCCGAAATAGCGGTTCATTTTCCTGGCCAGATCGAAATCCAGCGCGGTCAGGCCGCCGGCGTCGTGCGTGTTGAGGGTCACGTTTACCGTCTTGTAGACGTTCGACCAGTCGGGATGGTGGTCCATCTTCTCCGCGGCCAGGGCAACGCGGGTCATGAAGGCAAAGGCTTCGGAGAAATTCTTGAAGGTGAAGCTGCGGGTGATCGAGCCACCATCCTTGGCCAGCGACCAGCCGTCGAGGCCGGCAAGTTCGGCGCGGATCGCCTCTTTTGCTAGTTTCTCCCTGGCCATGTCCGTCTACCGCATGATCCGCGAAGCGTCGGCGGCGCCAACCAAACGGCTGGCGACGCGGTTGTCAGCACCTGAAAGCGGCCAGGCCTCCTCGACGACGTAAGGCCCGCCGCCGACCGAATCGCGCGACGACATCAGCACGAAGCGGCCGATCCGGAACGGCAGCGTCGAAAAATTGCCGCGCGCCGACAGATACTGGGCGACATCGAGCGGGCTGGAATTGCGCAGGCGGGCCAGCGTCACATGCGGCATGAACTTGCGCGGGTCGGCCGGGATGCCGAGCCGCTGGCAGATGCGCTCGATCTCGGCCTGCAATGCGGAAAGATCGGGCGAAGCGGCGACCCCGGCCCACACCGCATGCGGCTTCTTCTGGCCGAAGGCGCCGACGCCGGACAGCGTCAGCGGGAAGGACGGGCGGTGAACACGGTCAAGCGCATTGGCGATTTCGTCGGCGACATGGCCCTCGACATCGCCGATGAAGCGCAGCGTCAGATGATAGTTTTCGACGTCGATCCAGCGGGCTCCGGGCAGGCCGCCCCTGAGCAGGGACAGCGAAAGAGCGGCATCACGCGGTATTTCGAGGGCGGTAAAAAGACGCGGCATGGCAAGCCTCCTGTCCTCGAATCGAACTCTTGCCCTAGCGAATCATCGATATTCGAACGGGGCAAGGGGTTTGTTGGTCGCAGGCCTGCCTAAAAGCTTCCCCTGCGGAAGGTGTTGCGACGGCGAACCCTCGCCTTCAGGAATTGCCCCGGACCGCTTCAATGGTCTTCTCCACACTGGGTAGGATACCCTCGACGATGCGGTCGACGCCTCGGGCGTTTGGATGAAGGCCGTCCTCGAGTTGCAGGACGGATTGACCGGCGATGCCCTCGAGAAAGAAAGGATAGAGCGGCACGCCATATTTTTCAGCCAGTCTCGGAAAGGTCGCGTCGAAGGCGTTCTGGTAGTCGGCGCCGAGATTGGGCGCCGCGCGCATTCCGGCAAGCAAAACGGCGATCTTGCGCTGCTTCAGTTTTGCCAGCATGGCGTCCAGGTTCTTTTCCGCTATGGCGGGCGAAACGCCGCGCAGCATGTCGTTGGCGCCGAGCTCCAGGATGACGAGTTGCGTGCCGTCCGGCACCGACCAGTCGAGCCGCGACAGGCCGCCGCTTGTCGTATCGCCGGAGACGCCGGCGTTGGCGACCGTGACATCGTAGCCCTTGGCGCGCAGCGCCGCCTGCAGCTTCTCGGTGAAGCCCTGACCTGGCCCGAGGCCATAACCCGCCATCAAGCTGTCGCCGAAACCGACAATGGTGAACGGTTCGGCGCGCGCCGACGAAATGGCGCCGCAAATGGCGAGGAAAAGGGCGAAGGCTGCGGCAAAGGTGTGTTTGAAAGCCATGCGGCAGGCCCCATATGACCAGGAACATCTGTTGGCGAAGGCAGGTTTTCGTCTTTGTCGAGCATCGGATGCACTAGCCTTCATCCCCCATATAGGACGATTTGATTTTGGAAGAAGCCGTCATTTCGCTGAAAGACGTATCGCTGACGCTCGGCGAAGGTGCATCCTCGGTCCATGTGCTGAAGGGCGTCAGCCTCGATGTGGCGGGCGGCGAAGCGACAGGCATCGTTGGACCTTCAGGTTCGGGAAAGTCGACATTGCTGATGGTTTTGGCCGGACTTGAAAGGGTCGATTCGGGTACGGTCCGAATTGCCGGCGAGCTGCTCAACGGCAAAAGCGAAGACGAGATCGCATCGTTTCGAGGGCGAAACATCGGCATCGTGTTCCAGTCGTTCCATCTCATCCCCAATATGACGGCGCTGGAAAACGTTGCCGTCCCGCTGGAGCTTGCCGGCCATGTCGATCCGTTCGGCGTAGCGGCGCGCGAGCTGGCGGCGGTCGGTCTCAGCGATCGCGTCACCCATTACCCCGGCGAATTGTCTGGCGGCGAGCAACAGCGCGTGGCCATCGCCCGGGCACTGGCGCCGTCGCCGCGCATCCTGATCGCCGACGAGCCGACCGGCAATCTCGACCAGGCAACGGGGCGGCACGTCGCCGACCTGCTGTTTGCCAAGGCGGCCGAACGCGGCATGACGCTGGTGCTGGTCACGCATGACCCACTACTCGCGGCGCGCTGCTCGCGCCAGGTGTCGATGCGGTCGGGGCTGATCGAAGACGCGCCTAAGCCGGCCACCAGGGCTGGCAAGGTGACCGCATGATGCCGCTGGCGCGCACGCTGAGGCTCGCCTTTCGGTTTTCGCTGCGAGAAATGCGTGGCGGGCTGTCCGGCTTCCTGATCTTCCTTGCCTGCATCGCGCTCGGCGTCGCTGCGATCGGCGGCGTCAATTCGGTGGCGCAGGCTATTTCCGCCGGTGTTGCCGACCAGGGCCAGACGCTGCTCGGCGGTGATCTCCGCTTCCAGCTCAACCAACGCGATCCGACTAGAGCCGAACGCAGCTTCCTCGACCGGCTTGGCACGGTTTCGCACAGCGCCAATATGCGCTCGATGGCGAGGCTCGAGGACGGCTCCGACCAGGCGCTGGTCGAGGCCAAGGCGGTCGACGGCGCCTATCCGCTCTATGGTGCGCTGGAGACCGAGCCGGTGCTGTCGCGAGAGGATCTGTTCGGCGAAAAATCCGGCGTCTTCGGCGCCGCCGCCCCGGACCTCTTGTTCGAGCGGCTGAACCTTGGCATCGGTGACCGGCTAAAGCTCGGCAGCGCGACGTTCGAGCTGCGCGCCAGGCTGGTCAACGAGCCGGATGCAGTGTCGGATGGCTTCGGTTTTGCGCCGCGGCTGATGGTGTCGACCGACGGGCTTGCCGCTTCCGGCCTGATCCAGCCGGGCAGCCTGGTCGAGAACGCCTATAAGGTCCGCCTGCCCGGCGGCACCACTGAGGCACAGATCAAGGCGATCCAGGAGCAGGCGGCAAACCAGTTCCCGCAGGCCGGCTGGTCGATCCGCACCCGCAGCAACGCAGCGCCGGCGCTGTCCTCCAACATCGAACGGTTTTCGCAATTCCTGACGCTGGTTGGGTTGACGGCGCTGGTGGTCGGCGGCGTCGGCGTGGCCAATGCCGTGCGTGCCTATCTCGACGGCAAGCGCGGCGTCATCGCCACCTTCAAGAGCCTGGGGGCTTCGGGCGGGTTCGTCTTTGCCGTCTATCTGGTGCAGATCCTGATGATCGCCGCCCTCGGCATCACGCTAGGCCTTGTGCTTGGCGCGCTGATGCCGTTCGCGGCCAGCGCGGCACTCCAATCGGTCATTCCAGTGCCGGCGGAAGGTGGGTTCTATCCCGGCGCCCTCGGCATGGCAGCGCTGTTCGGGCTGCTGGTGACGCTGGCTTTCGCCTTGCTGCCGCTCGGCCGCGCACGCGACGTGCCGGCAACGGCGCTGTTTCGCGAAATGGGTTTCGAGGGCCGCGGTTTTCCCCGCCCGCTCTATATCGCCGCGGCATTGGGCATCGCGCTGCTGCTCGCGGTACTGGCGATCCTGTTTTCCGGCGACCGCCGTATTGCCTCGATCTTCGTTGGCGCCACGATCTTTTCGTTCCTGGTGCTGCGTGTGGTCGGCTCTCTGGTGCAGTGGGCGGCGAAGAAAAGCCCGCGCGTGCGCTCGACCGCGCTCAGGCTCGCCATCGGCAACATCCATCGGCCTGGCGCCTTGACGCCGTCCGTGGTGCTGTCGTTGGGACTCGGGCTGACGCTGCTGGTGACGCTGGCGCTGATCGACGGCAATCTCAGGCGGCAGATCTCGGGCAGCCTGCCGGAAAGGGCACCGAACTTCTTCTACGTCGATATCCAGAGCGGTGACGTCGATGCCTTCTCCGCGCTGGTCGGCAAAGAGGCACCGCAAGGCAGGCTGATCAAGGTGCCGATGCTGCGCGGCCGGGTGATGGCGCTCAACGGCGTCGATGTCGACAAGGTCAAGGTTCCGGCCGAAGGCGCCTGGGTACTGCGCGGCGATCGCGGCCTGACCTATGACGCAAAGCTGCCGGAGAATGCGACGCTGACCGAGGGCAGCTGGTGGCCGGAGAACTATGCCGGCGAGCCGCTGGTCTCGTTTTCCGCCGAGGAAGGCAAAGAGATCGGGCTGAAGCTCGGCGACACCATCACCGTCAACGTGCTCGGCCGCAACATCACGGCCAAGATCGCCAATTTCCGCCAGGTCGAATGGGAAACCATGGGCATCAATTTCGTCATGGTGTTCTCGCCCAACACATTCGCCGGTGCGCCGCATGGCTGGTTGGCGACGCTGACCGAGACGAATGCGTCGGCAGCCGACGATGCGCATCTTCTCAACGCCGTCACGCGTGCCTTTCCCGCGGTGACGACGGTCAGGGTCAAGGACGCGCTCGAAATCGTCAACCGGCTGGTGGCGCAGCTCGGCACAGCAATCAGGGCAGCAGCGGGCGTGGCGTTGATCGCCTCGGTGCTGGTGCTGGCCGGGGCGCTCGCCGCCGGCAACCGGGCTCGCATTCACGACGCGGTGGTGCTGAAGACCCTGGGTGCGACCAGGAAAACGCTGATCGCCGCGTTTTCGCTGGAATACATGCTGATCGGCCTTGCCACTGCGATCTTCGCGCTGGCGGCGGGCGGTGTGGCGGCATGGTTCGTCGTCGCGCGCATCATGACGCTGCCATCGCATTTCATGCCCGAAGTGGCGGTGGCGACCATCGGCTTTTCGCTGGTGGTCACGGTCGGCATCGGCCTTGCTGGCACGTGGCGGGTGCTGGGCCACAAGGCGGCGCCGGTGCTCCGAAATCTTTGAGCCAGAGCCGGTTTTGATTAAATCTCGGTAATGTTCCGGGCGGGAAGGCCAATAAAACCGTATCTCTGGCACTTCACGGAGCATTACGCTTGGTTACGGTCTTGTCCTTTACGCCAAGAACCATCATATTTCGGCGCAGGCATGCTGGAGCCCCGCCAGCGGCGCCTGGGTTCAAAAGGACCTGACACCGGACGGGGCAGAAGCAATATGAGGATTTCCATGGCTGATCCCGTTCGCAATTATCAGACGCGCGCCGTGCCCGGCGCCGGCGTCGATGCTGCCATCGACCAGGGCCTGCGGGCCTACATGATTAAGGTCTACAATCTGATGGGGCTTGGCCTCCTCATCACCGGCCTTGCTGCGGTCGGCACAATCATGCTGGCCACCACCAGCGATCCCGCCTCGGCCGTCGCGACGTTGCCAAGCGGCGAGATGCTGACCTCGTTCGGCTACGCGATCTTCGGCTCGCCGCTGAAATGGCTGGTGATCTTCGCCCCTCTGGCAGCGGTGATGTTCCTGTCGTTCCGAGTCCAGTCGATGAGCGTTTCGGCCGCGCAGACGACGTTCTGGGTCTACGCCGGCCTCGTCGGCCTGTCGCTGTCGTCGATCTTCCTGGTCTACACCACCGCCAGTATCTCGCAGACCTTCTTCGCCACCGCCGCCGCCTTTGGCGGGCTGTCGCTCTACGGCTACACGACCAAGCGCGATCTCTCGGCGTTCGGGTCGTTCCTGGTCATGGGCCTGGTCGGCCTGATCATCGCGATGGTGATCAACATCTTCCTGCAGTCGTCGGCGCTTTCCTTCGCCGTTTCGGCGATCGGCGTGCTGATCTTCGCGGGCCTCACCGCCTACGACACGCAGAACATCAAGGAGATGTACTTCGAGGGCGACGAGACTGATGTCGCCGGCCGCAAGGCGATTATGGGCGCATTGAGGCTCTATCTCGACTTCATCAACCTATTTATGTTTCTGCTGCAGTTCATGGGCGACCGTCGCTAAATACGGTTTTCCTGGACCAGCGAGTTTGGAAAGGGCGGCCCAATGGCCGCTCTTTTCTTTTGTGCCGGCTTTTGCTGTGATATAGGCAGATGAACGACGTGCCTAAATTATGAGCAGCATCACCTTGCGGGCCGCGACGTCGGCCGATCTCGACCGGATCACGGAAATCTATGCCGACGCGGTGACGAATGGCACGGCGAGCTATGAACTCGAACCGCCAAGCCGCACCGAGATGGGCGCGCGCTTCGACAGCCTGATGGCGGGCGGCTTTCCCTATCTCGTGGCGGAAAAGGCCGGCGGCGTGCTCGGCTATGCCTATGCCGGGGCGTTCCGGCCACGCCCGGCCTACCGCTTCGTCGTTGAGGATTCCGTCTATGTCGCGCCCGAGGCCAAAGGGCAAGGCGTCGGGCTGCTCCTGATGCAAGGGCTGATCGAGGCGGCCAAGGCGGCGGGCTTTCGCCAGATCATCGCGGTGATCGGCGACGGCCGGCACGACAGCGCCTCGGTACGGCTGCACGAAAAGCTCGGCTTTCGCCATTCCGGCCGCCTGGAAGGCTCAGGCTACAAGCACGGACGCTGGCTGGACACGGTGTTCATGCAACTGCCGATCAATGGCGGGGCGTCCATCCCGCCTGATGCGCAATCGCTGCCCGAGCGGAAGTTCCGCCAGCAAAAATAAAGAGTTACGCCTCGACCAGCTTCAGTGTTCGGTCGAACACGCCAAGCACCCGGCCGAGTTCCTGGCCGCGCTTGAGGATGCGCCCGCCGGCGGCGATGACGGCGAACGCGCCTTGCCGGCGCGCCAGCTTCGGATCCTTGACGATCTGGAAAAGCGGCACTTCGCTGGTGCGGCGGAAGACGGAAAAAACGGCGCGGTCGGCGAGATGGTCGATGGCATAGTCGCGCCACTCGTTGGCGGCAACCATACGGCCGTAGAGCCTGAGGATCTGGTCCAGTTCGCGCCGGTCGAACCGCACCGGCTGGTCGAGGCGTTCGCGTCTTGCCTCATGCAGCGGGATCAATATTGCGGATGCGTCCCCATCCTCCGTCCCGCTGCTGCGATCAGTCATGCCTGGATCCTCGCAATGAATCGTACGCCGACCAAAGTTGGCGCTTTCGTTGCCGAATTGCAAGGCCCGGCCGGGCAAGGCCAGCACCGCGCGGTTTCTCCAGCGTCCAGTCACGTTTGCGAAACGCCTGTTGGAATTGGTGATGCTTCGCCACAATCCTGCCTTTTTTTATCCGTGCTCATGCCCCAATGTCCGACGAATTTACCGGTGTTGCCTGAGACGGTTCGGTCCGGCACCGGCTCGTAAACCCCAAGCCCCCCGCCCACGGGTCTGCGTCGGATCGAACCAACCTCGGTTTTTCCTTGGAAAGATCGGGTGCGACGATCCCAAAACCTAAATGACCGGCGTCAGAAGCAAGCTGACGCCGGTTTTTTATTGGCCGGAGCCGTGGCGGTGCGATCCGTCCGGATTGGCTGCCATCAGAAGGTTGAGCGCGGTTCTCCCTTCTCCCCTTGTGGGAGAAGGTGTCGCCGAAGGCGACGGATGAGGGGTGTTCCAGCTTGGCAATTTCCTTGAAATCGCCGCCGCCTCAATTCTTCCAGCACCCCTCAACCGTGTCGGCGCTGCGCGCCGATCCACCTTCTCTCACAAGGGGAGAAGGAGAGGTCCCCGCTTAAGGCTTGCGGATAAAGGCTGCACCCAGGATCGGACCGGGCATGCCGTCCTTGCCAACTGACTGCAGCAGCACGGCGCAGCCGCCCTTCTTGGCGATCTCGCTCATCGGCAGTTCGTAGCGCTGCGCCTTGCCGTGCCACATGCCGGCGGTCTGGATGCTGGAGACGGCGTTCCAGTAGGTCATGCTGCGGCCGCTGTTTTCACCCTTGCCGATTTTTATCGTCTGTGGCGGGTTGAAATAGACGATGACGACATGCGCGTCGGTGGGGCCGGTCACGGCGTCGCCGGCATCGATCATGACGCGATCGCTGGTCCGGCTGACCTTGATGCCGACGCGCATGCCTTCGCCGACCCTCTCCATGCGGGCCAGCGCGCCGTCGACTTCCTTGCGGCTGGCGCCGTTGACATGGCTGCGGCCGTTTATGACGGCTTGCGGAGTGTAGACGGACCGACTGCCGAAGGCGCGCATATACTCGTATTGCCGCTCGGTATTTTCCTTGCGGCTCAGCGTGTCCTGCCAGCCGAGGTAATCCCAATAATCGACATGATAGGCGAGCGCGACGATGTCCTCCTTGGCGGCAAGCTCGGCGAAGAATTCGTCGGCCGGCGGACAGGAGTTGCATCCCTGGCTGGTGAAGAGCTCGACGACGCCTAATGGCTTGTCGGTTGGCTCGGCAAGGGCCCTGCCGGCAAACGCCGAGAGGGCCAGCGCAAGGGCCGCAAGCCGCAATGGTCTTCGAGATGGCATGGCCGTTCCGATCCCGCCGGTGACGCCGGCTTTGTTCTGGTTGTCGAAATATGTGGCAGAAGCGGCAGTCAACGGGAAGTCACGTTGCGGTGAAATTTTGCCGTTGCAACCGCTGGCAAGGGCGCAATAGGTGGACTTGCACTTCACGATGGAAGCGATTCGGGCGGCAATCAGCATGTGGCAATCTCTCCTGGCGCCGGTCGACCTCTATTGCGAACGGACGGGGCCGGAATTCTGGGCCGAACCGCTCAATGCGCTGAGCAATCTGGCTTTTTTTGCCGCCGGGCTATGGGGTGTCTGGCAGGTGCGCAAGCGCGGCACCGGCACCTTCGCCGAAGTGCTGGCCTGGTGGGTGGTGGCGATCGGCGTCGGCTCGTCGCTGTTCCACACCTTTGCCACAAGGGCAATGATCCTGGCCGACGTGCTGCCCATTGCAGGGTTCACGCTGGCCTACACGCTGTTCAACCTGCGACGTTTTCTCGGCATGAAATGGGGCAAGGCGATCGCCGTCTTCGTCGCCTTTTACGCCGTTGCCGGGCTGGTGACCTTTGCCGTGCCCGACTGGCTGCGCCAGGCGTCGAACGGGACGACCGGCTATCTGCCTCCGTTTCTGGCGCTCGCCTTCTTCGGTGCCTGGGTGGCGGCCAGCGGCAATCGCGCCGGCTGGTACAATCTGGCGGGTTCGGCGATCTTCGTCGTGTCGGTCATCTGCAGGATGATCGATCCGCTGGTCTGCGGCGGCTTTCCGCTCGGCACGCATTTCCTGTGGCACATATTCAACGGGCTGATGCTCGGCGTGCTGCTGGCGGCGACAGCGCGGTTTGGAAAGCCGGGAGTAGGGGGCAGTAGGGCAGTAGGGCAGTAGGGCAGTAGGGCAGTAGGGCAGTAGGGCAGTAGGGCAGTAGGGCAGTAGGGCAGTAGGGGAATAAGTCGCTTCTCCTTGCTTCACCCTACTGCCCTACTCCCTTAAGCGGCCAGATCGCGCAGCACGTATTGCAGGATGCCGCCATTCTTGAAGTAGTCGAGTTCGTCCAGCGTATCGATGCGGCAGATGATCGGAACCTCTTTGACGCTGTCGTCGCCGTAGGTGATCCTGGCGATCATCTTCTGCCGCGGCTTGATGTTGCTCAGTCCGTCGATCTCGACCAGTTCGTCGCCCTTGAGGTTGAGCGAGGCCCATGAGGTGCCTTCCTCGAAGACGAAGGGGATCACGCCCATGCCGACCAAATTGGAGCGGTGGATGCGCTCGAAGGACTGGGCGATGACCGCGCGGACGCCCAGCAAATTGGTGCCCTTGGCCGCCCAGTCACGCGACGAGCCGTTGCCATATTCGACGCCGGCGAAGATGACCAGCGGCACGCCTTCCTTCTTGTAGCGCATAGCGGCGTCGTAGATCGATTCCTCTTCTTTCGAGGGGTAATGGATGGTGTAGCCGCCCTCGCGGCCGTTCTCGCCCAGCATATGGTTGCGGATGCGGATATTGGCGAAGGTGCCGCGCATCATTACCTCATGATTGCCGCGGCGTGTGCCGTACTGGTTGAAATCGGCGACGCCGACGCCGTGGTCGGTGAGATACTTGCCGGCCGGCGAGGCCGCCTTGATCGAACCGGCCGGCGAAATGTGGTCGGTGGTGATCTTGTCGCCGAACAGGCCGAGCACACGCGCGCCCTTGATATCGCCGATCTTGCCGAAGCCTGACTTCATGCCGGCGAAATAGGGCGGGTTCTGCACATATGTCGAATTGTCGTCCCAGGCATAGGTCTGGCCTTCCGGCGCCTTGACGTTCTGCCAGTACTCGTCGCCCTTGAAGACGTCGGCATATTTGCGGGCGAACAATTCGCGCGTGACGTTCTTCTCGATGAATTCCTGGATCTCGACCGAACTTGGCCAGATGTCTTTGAGATAGACCGGACTGCCGTTGCGATCGTCGCCGAGCGGCTCGGTGGTCAGATCTTTGGTCACGGTCCCGGCCAGCGCGTGGGCGACGACCAGCGGCGGCGAGGCGAGATAGTTCGCCTGCACGTCGGGCGAGACGCGGCCTTCGAAATTGCGGTTGCCGGACAAAACTGCCGCAGCAATCAAGCCCTTATCGTTGATGGTCTTGGAGATCGGCGCCGGCAACGGGCCGGAATTGCCGATGCAGGTGGTGCAGCCGAAGCCGACCAGGTTGAAGCCGATCTGGTCGAGCTCCTTCTGCAGGCCGGATTTCTCGAGATATTCGGCGACGACCTGGCTGCCCGGCGCCAATGAGGTCTTGACCCACGGCTTCTGCTTGAGGCCGAGCCGGTTGGCATTGCGCGCCAACAGCCCGGCGCCGATCAGCACGCTCGGGTTCGAGGTGTTGGTGCAGGAGGTGATGGCGGCGATGACGACATCGCCATGGCCAAGATCGTAGTTCGTGCTCTCGACGGCATAGCGCTTGTCGATTTCGGCGGCCTTCCTGTATTCGGACTCCATGGCCTTGGCGAAGCCGGCCGGAATGTCTTCAAGTGCGACCCGGCCTTCCGGCCGCTTCGGGCCGGCCATCGACGGGACGACACTGCCGAGATCGAGCTCCAGCAGGTCGGTGAAGACCGGATCGGCAGAGCCGGCATCGCGCCACAAGCCTTGCGCCTTCGAATAAGCCTCGACCAGAGCGATGCGGCTTTCGTCGCGACCAGACATTGTGAGATAGCGGATGGTTTCGCTGTCGACCGGGAAGAAGCCGCAGGTGGCGCCATATTCCGGCGCCATGTTGCCGATGGTGGCGCGATCGGCCAGCGTCATGTTGGACAGGCCCGGCCCGAAGAATTCGACGAACTTGCCGACTACGCCCTTCTTGCGCAGCATCTGCGTGACGGTGAGCACCAGGTCGGTGGCGGTCACGCCTTCCCTCAACCTGCCGGTGAGGTGAAAGCCGATGACTTCCGGCAGCAGCATGGAGACCGGCTGGCCGAGCATCGCGGCCTCCGCCTCGATACCGCCGACGCCCCAGCCGAGCACGCCGAGGCCGTTGATCATCGTGGTGTGCGAATCGGTGCCGACGCAGGTGTCGGGATAGGCGGTGGTCTCGCCGTCTTCGCTGTTGGTCCACACCACCTGGCCGAGATATTCGAGATTGACCTGATGGCAGATGCCAGTGCCGGGCGGCACGACGCGGAAATTGCGGAACGCCTGCTGGCCCCATTTCAGGAATTTGTAGCGTTCCTCGTTGCGCTCATATTCAAGCTCGACATTGCGGGCGAAAGCCAGTGGCGTGCCGAATTCGTCGACGATGACCGAGTGGTCGATGACTAGATCGACCGGCACCAGCGGATTGATCTTTTGCGGGTCGCCGCCGAGCGAGGCCATGGCGTCGCGCATGGCGGCAAGGTCGACCACGGCTGGAACGCCGGTGAAATCCTGCATCAGCACGCGAGCCGGGCGATAGGCGATCTCGACGCCGGCGGTGCCCCGGTCGGTCAGCCAGCCGGCGACCGCCTGGATGCTCTCCTTGGTAACGGAACGGCCGTCCTCGTTGCGCAGCAGATTCTCCAGCAGCACCTTCATCGAATAGGGCAATTGGGCAATACCGGTGAGGCCGTTCTTTTCGGCCTCGACAAGGTCATAGTAGATGTACTCGGTGCCGCTGGCGGTCAGCGTGCGGCGGCAATTGAAGCTGTCGAGTGATTTGGACACGTGCGATCCCTAACTGTCGGTTGCCGGAAGGGAACGGACGCCAGTGGGCATGCAAATCACGCGCAAAGGTGCGGGTACGGCCATTTCCGCTATCCGTTCCCAAGCGTCCGGGCCGTTCAAGGCGGCACGCGCGCTGGTTCGGCGCAAATTCGGTTCCCGTGCCGACCGCTGGCACGGATGATGCGGATATAGAGAATTTTCTGGAATAGTTCTAGACACGGATTCGCCATTTTTGCTGCGGCGCACCGAAGCCGCACCTGAACTTTCGGCGAAGGGGGACGGATGCGGCTGATCGCCGAAAATCTGGGCGGCGAACGCGGCGGCGAGACGGTATTTTCCGGCATCGAATTCGCGCTGGGGGATGGCCAGGCGCTGGTCGTCACCGGGCCGAACGGCGCCGGCAAATCGACGCTGCTCAGGATCGTCGCCGGACTGTTGCCAGTGGCGGCAGGCCGTGTGCGGTTCGAAGGTGGTGGCGAGGACTTTCCGTCGGCCGCCTCGGCCTGTCACTATCTCGGCCACCTCAACGCGATGAAGACGGCGCTGAGCGTTACGGAAAACCTGTGCTTCTGGCGCGATTTTTCGGGCGCCGGTTCCGTGGGTGTTGAAGAGGCGCTGGAAACCGTCGGGCTGGGCGGCATCGGCCATCTGCCGTTCGGCTATCTCTCGACCGGGCAACGCCGCCGCGCGGCGATTGCAAAACTGCTGGTAAGCCACCGGCCATTGTGGCTGCTCGATGAGCCGACGGCAGGACTGGACAAGGCTTCGGAGGAGAGGTTCGGCGAATTGATGGGGAAGCACCTCGAGAGTGGGGGGATCGTGGTTGCGGCGACGCATTTGCCGCTAGGGATCGAGGGGGCGGAGGGGCTGGTGATGGGCGAGGCCGCTTGATGTTGGTGCTCTATGCGATGGAACTCCATCCTTTGCTTGGCCTTCATGCATGCATCGGGACCAAACCATAATGTGGTCCCTCTTCCTACGCGACATCCGCCTGAGTATCCGCGCCGGCGGCGGGGCGCTTACCGGCGTGATTTTCTTTCTCGCCGTTATCGCGACCATCCCCTTCGGCGTCGGTCCCGAGCTGAAGCTGCTGGCCCGCATCGGCCCGGCGATCCTGTGGATCGCCGCCTTGCTGGCCTGCCTGCTCGGCCTCGACCGGCTGTTCCAGGCCGACCGCGAGGACGGCTCGCTCGATCTTCTGGTGCTTGGCAACGACCGGCACATGCTGGCCTTGACCGTTCTGACGAAATGCCTGGCGCATTGGGCGGGAAGCGTGCTGCCGCTGGTCATCGCCGCTCCCTTGCTCGGCCTGTTCATGAACATGGAGCCGGCCGGCATCGGCGCTACGGCGTTGACGCTTCTGGTAGGCACGCCGGCGATCACCTTCATCGGTGCTGCCGGTGCAGCGGTGGCAGTGGCGTTGCCGCGTGGCGGGCTGCTGATCTCGGTGCTCGTGCTGCCGCTGACCATTCCCGTGCTGATCTTCGGCGTATCGGCAAGCTATGGCGCGGTGGCGGACCCCGATCCATTCCTGCAGCCCTTCCTCATTCTTGCCGCGCTGACCTTGTTTCTTGCCGTGCTCGGCCCTGTGGCGGCGGCGCTGGCGCTGCGGCACGGAACGGATTGATGTGTTGGCTTCAGCTCATGCCTGCGGCGCGGCGAACAATTGCGGAGCCGATGGCGCAGCGTTAAGAGAAGACATGTTGGAACGGCGTGAGACGGACCGGTTGGAAAGCGCCGCGGAGCGAAAAGCATGAGCGTACATGCGCTTTATGTCACCGCCGCCTATGCGATCACGGCCGTGGTGCTGGGCGGGCTGATCGGCTGGATTCTGCTCGACCAGCGCGGCCGCAAGCGAGAGCTTGCCGAGCTGGAGGCATCCGGCCTGCGCCGGCGCTCCGATAAGGCAGTAAAATCATGAGCACGGAAACCCAAACACCGGCGCGCCGCCGCCTGATCGTGCTGCTGCCGCTGCTGGTCTTTCTCGGGCTGGCGGGATTGTTCCTGGCGCAGCTTTTGTCCGGGCGCGACGTGTCGGAAGTGCCGTCAGCGCTGATCGGCCTGCCGGCGCCGCAGACCAACCTGCCGGCGCTCGAAGGCACCAATTTGCCGGGCTTCGATTCAAAACAGTTCGCCGGCAAGGTGACGCTGGTCAACGTCTTCGCGTCCTGGTGCGCGCCGTGCCGCGAAGAGCATCCGGTGCTGCTGGCGCTGTCGCAGGACAGACGCTTCGTCATGGCGGCGCTGAACTACAAGGACCAGCCGGAAAACGCCCGTCGGTTCCTTGGCGATCTCGGCAACCCATTCCAGGCGATCGGCGTCGATCAGGCCGGACGCACGGCGATCGACTGGGGTGTCTACGGCGTGCCGGAGACCTTCGTCATCGGCAAGGATGGCAAGATCGCCTATAAGCATGTAGGGCCGCTGACGCCGGACTCGGCGCGGACGCTGCTGTTACCCGAAATCGAGAAGGCGCTGGCCATGCCGGACTGATGGCCCGCCGTTTCGTCATGCTAGGGTCTTTGCTCCGCTTTGCGTCGCTACGCCCAAGGATGACGAACGTGATAGGTCGACCACATGATAGGTCGACCGAAGACTCAGCCGTAGATCTGCTTGTGGACCTGGTAGAGCATTTCGCTGCGGTCGGCGCGCATGTCGGCGAGGTCACGGCTGCTGAAGCTGTCGATTTCGGCGACGAGGCGGTTGTAATGCCGGCGCTTGGCGATGCTGGCGCGAGCGCGGCTCATGAGGCTGTCGATGATCATAGCGAGTTTCCTTTTTGCGCCGCGTTTCGCGGCCAGTTGTTCCTCCCTTGATCGATACGGAGCATGACATAGTTATGGTGCATTGCAAAAATAAGATGTTGCAATGCACCATTGCGCTGGGCGCATAGCCGGTTAACGGGATGTGACCTGTCGTCCGGGCCAGCATTCGCTTCCATAATGCCTCTGACGCATCATCGATCTTGCCATATCGATCGTGGGCTGGCTTGATCGCGCCTTGCCAAGCGACTGCTACCGGGAGGAACCATGGCCAGCGAATTCTACGAAGTTCTCGATCCGCGCTTTTCGCGGCTGTTCAACGGCAATGCACAGGTCGACAGGCTGTTTACCGGCTGCCGATGGGCGGAAGGACCGGCCTGGTTCGCGGCCGGGCGCTATGTGGTCTGGTCCGACATCCCGAACAATCGCATGCTGCGTTACGACGAAACCGACGGCAGCGTCAGCGGGTTCCGTCAGCCGTCCGGCAATTCCAACGGCAACACGGTCGACCGGCAAGGCCGGCTGGTTACTTGCGAGCATTCCGGCCGCCGCGTCAGCCGCACCGAGCATGACGGGTCGGTAGTCACCATCGCCGACAAATGGCGCGGCAAGCGGCTGAACTCGCCCAATGACGCCGTGGTCAAGTCCGACGGCTCGATCTGGTTCACCGACCCGAGCTACGGCATCGATACCGATTACGAGGGCGACAAGGCCGAAAGCGAGATCGGCGCCTGCCATGTCTACCGGGTCGATCCCGGCACCGGCGAGACCGAGGCGGTGATCACCGACATGGTCAGGCCCAACGGGCTCGCCTTCTCGGTTGACGAGAGCAAGCTCTATGTCGCCGACACTGGCCGCACGCATGGTGCGCAAAACCCGGCGCACATCCGGGTGTTCAATGTCGACCAGGGCGGCAAGACGGTCTCAGGCGAAAAGGTCTTTGCCGACTGCACCGCCGGCCTGTTCGACGGTTTCAGGCTGGATGCGGACGGCCGCATCTGGACCAGTGCCGCCGACGGGGTCCATTGCTACGATCCGGACGGGACGCTGATCGGCAAGGTCAAGGTACCGGAAGTCGTCGCCAATTGCGTGTTCGGCGGCAACAAGCTGAACTGCCTCTACATCGCCGGCACCACATCGCTCTATATGGTCCGGCTTATGGTCAACGGCGCCAAAACCTACTGAGCGGCCGCCAAGCATATCCAAGGGAGGGAACCATGCCATTCGTGAATATCCGCCTGGTCAAGGAGGTGATTGCCGACGACCCGGCCGGCAAAAAGGCCGCGATCGCCGCCCAGGTGACGGCGGCCATCACCGGCGTCACCGGCCTGACCAACAACGATGTCTGGGTGGTTTTCGAGGAGATCGCTGCACGCGACTGGTTCGTCGGCGAGACCGACGTCGAGACGCGGAGGGGCAAGGGATAGTTCCCGGCACAGATTGGCCGCAGCTCCTAGCGTCGTCATCCCAGGGCGGAGCAGGAGCGAAGCTCCGTCGCGGAGACCCTAGGATGACGAAAGCACGGTCCGGCGTTCACCGCGAGCGGATGAACTCCGCGAAGGCGGATAGGGCATCGCGCATCGTCAGCCGGTTTTCCGGCTGCGATAAGATATCCTCCGGCAGCTTCTTGCCGAGCAGCGCTATTTCGAGCGCTGCTTCCTCATGGAGCGCGAAAGACATTGTCCGCATGACCTCGGCCAGTGCGGCGCGGGCAAACAGCGAGCGCTGCGAGGCATGCACCAGCATGGCTGGCTTGCCAACGGCGGCATCGCGCGACACCAGCCAGTCAAGCGCGTTCTTCAGGCCGCCTGGCACACCGTGGGCATATTCCGGGCAGGAGACGATGACGCCGTCGGCGGCGGTGACCGCATCGATCAGCGCCGCTGCTTGCGGCGGCGTTCGCTCGCCTTCGTCGTCGGGGTTGAAGATCGGCAGCCGCCCAAGCCCGTCAAAGACGCCGACATGGCAACCCGGCGGCGCGTTTCGCGCGAGCGCCGCAAGCAGGGCCGAATTGGTCGAGGCGGCGCGCAGGCTGCCGGAGATGGCGAGGATGTTCAGCAAAGGAATGGAGACCGGCTTGGGAGATTCGTTGCCGATCACGCTACCACATGGTCTCCCTGTATTCCTCGTCCAGCCAGCGGTCGGTCGCCTCGGCCGAATCGGCGAGCGCCAACTGGTCGCGCAGGATCTGGCCGAGCGTCGGCAGCGTCGCGCGGTCGTACCAGCTCTCCGGCTTCCACAATTCGGAGCGCATGAAGGCCTTGGCGCAATGCATGTAGGCGGCCTTGACCGTCACCACGACGACGCTTTGCGGTGCCTTGCCGTCGACCGCCAGCCGCTCACGCAACGCCGCATCGACGGTGATGCGGGCATCGCCATTGACACGCAGCGTTTCGTTCATGCCGGGAATGAGGAAGAGCAGCCCGATCGAGGGATTGAGAAGGATGTTCTCCAGCGTGTCGAGCCGGTTGTTACCGGGCCGGTCGGGGATGGCGATGGTCTTCTCGTCGAGCACTGTTACGAAGCCCGGCCTGTCGCCCTTGGGCGTCACATCGGCATTGCCGGCGCCGTCGGACGAGCCGATCAGCACGAAAGGGCTCTTGCCGATGAAGGAACGGCAGTGGCCGTCCAATGCCTTCAGTTCCTTGCGGATCGAGCCGTCAGTCGGCCGAGGCGTCTTGTAGATCGTCCTCAGCTCGTCGCGCGTGGTGATGAATTCCATGCCCCTCTCCTCTTATTCTGACGCAATTCCCTAGGGAAAGCGCTACGCGCTTTTCCCGGGAAAACCGCTACACACTTTCCTGGAATTGCTCTATTTGCCGGCCTTCTCTTCCTTGCCGGTCTTGTCCTCGAGCGAATGGCGCAGGATCAACGGCATTTGGCTTAACGTGAAGACAAGGGTAATGGGAATCGTGCCCCAGACCTTGAAATAAAGCCAGGCTTCCTCAGAAAAGTTGCGCCACACGACCTCGTTCAGCGCAGCCAGAAAAAGGAAGAAGAGCCCCCATCGGAAAGTGAGCTTGCGCCAGCCTTCGGCGTCGAGATTGAAGGCGGAATCAAAGACATAGCCCAACAGCGATCTGCCAAACGCCAACCCGCCAAGCAACGTGATGCCGAACAGGCTGTTGATGATTGTCGGCTTCATGAAAGCGAAGGTCTTGTCCTGCAGCCACAGCGCCAGCGCGCCAAACACAAACACCACGATGGCCGAGACCAATGGCATGATCGGCCAGCTGCGCGTCAAAATCCACGAAACGCTGAGCGATAGCGCCGTCGCCACCATAAAGAACGCTGTGGCAATCAGGATAGGCTCGCCGATATGGCCGAGGATCGGAAACTTCCCGACAAGCCACGCGCCGCGGATGGTGGTGAAAAAGAACACCAGGCCAGGCCCGAGTTCGAGCAGGAATTTCAGGCCAGGGTTCAATGCCTTGCGGCGCGGATCGGACAGGTCGCGTTCGAGGATGGGTGGGCTCATAGGGTCCTTCTTATGCATGATTCAATCCAAAAAGGCCTGCAACTTTTCGGGATCATGCTCGTCAAGCCACGCCAGCGATCGCCCTGGCGAATTCGCTTGCGGAAAAGGGTTCGAGGTCGTCGACCTGTTCGCCGACGCCGATGAAATAGACCGGCAATTTGTGCTTTGCCGCGATCGCCACCAGAATACCGCCGCGCGCCGTGCCGTCCAGCTTGGTCATCACCAGGCCGTTGACGCCGGCGACATTGCGGAAGATCTCGACCTGGTTGAGCGCATTCTGGCCGGTGGTGGCATCGACCGTCTGCAGCACGGTGTGCGGCGCTTCCGGATCGAGCTTGCCCAGCACCCGGACGATCTTTTCCAGTTCCGCCATTAGTTCGGTCTTGTTCTGCAGCCGCCCGGCGGTGTCGATGATCAGCACGTCGGAGCCGGCCTCCTTCGCGCGCTCGAATGCATCGTAGGCGAGGCCGGCGGCATCGGCGCCGAGCTTCGAGGCAATGACCGGCGAGTTGGTACGCTCGCCCCAGATCTTCAGCTGCTCGATCGCGGCTGCGCGAAAGGTGTCGCCGGCGGCGAGCATCACCGAGAGGCCGCCATCGGTGAGCTTCGCCGCCAGCTTGCCGATGGTCGTGGTCTTCCCGGTGCCGTTGACGCCGACCACCAGGATGACATGCGGCTTGTGGCTGAGGTCGAGCTCCAACGGCATGGCGATGTGGGTCAGCACTTTCTCAACCTCGGCCGCCATGATGGCCCGGACTTCGGTGTCGGAGACGTCCTTGCCATAGCGGCTGGCGGAGAGCGCGTCGGTAACGCGCAAAGCCGTCTCCATGCCGAGATCGGCGCGGATCAGCACATCCTCCAGGTCCTGCAGCGTGTCCTCGTCAAGTTTCCGCTTGGTGAAGACGCCGGCGATGTTGCCCGACAACTCCTTGGAAGAGCGGGCAAGCCCGTCTCGCATGCGCTGGAACCAGGAGCGCCTCGGCGCCGGTTCGGGCGCCTTCTGCGGCTCGGCTTTCTGCTCGACCTTCTTGGTTACGGTGACTTTGCCGGGGGCGGGCTTTGGCTCCGGCGATGGTTGCGGAACGGCTTCTGGCTCGGGCTTTACCTCCCCTTCGATGGGAGGGTGGGGCGCCGGCACGACCTCCGGTTCGGGCGCGATCTCGGTCAAGATCGGTTTCGTCTCGGCCGGCGCTGGCTGGCGGATCGGGGGCGGTATTTCGGCGGGCGGGACTTCGCGCGCTGGCGCTGCTGAGGGAGCCTCGGTGGGCACTACCGGCACTTCGACGTGTGCAGGTTCTGGCTGGGAGGGGACGATTTCTGGCTGCTGCGGCTCGGCCCGGATCTCCTCCGGTTCCTCAGCAGGCGTTTCCGGCTCGGGTGGAATGGTCGGCGGCGGCTCAGGCTTCTGCGATTCCGGCGCCGGTTGGGGTGCCGGAGGCAACTCTGGTTCGACTGGCGGTGGAGGTACGGCTTCGACTTCGGGCCGCGATTCTTCGCGTTTCAAAAACTCCGGGACGGCCTGCTCGGCGGCCGGTTTCAGCGCCTCCAGTTCGTCCCATTTGATCGGCGGCAGCGGCGCGGCCTCGTCGGGCCGCTCCTCGACGACTTCCTTCTTGCCGAACGAAAATATCTTCTTGAAAAACCCAGCCATGTCTTGCGCTCTCAGGCGGCGCGGGCGGCGCGGGCGGCAAGCGGCGCGGCGATCAGTCGGATACCGTCATGGCCGGCGATATCAGCCTCGACGATGTCGCCCGGAGCGCCGGCAGAGACCGCGGCCAGCGTAAACCCTTCGGTGCGGCCAAGGCCGTCACGCTCGACCAGGATCGACTGATGCGTTCCAGCGAGCGAGGTAAGATGGCGGCGATAGGCGGCCTCGCCGGCGGCGCGCAGGCGTGCCGCGCGTTGCTTGACGACGTCGCGGCGGAGCTGCGGCATGCGAGCGGCGGGCGTGCCCTGGCGCGGCGAAAACGGGAAGACGTGGAGATGCGTCAGGCCGCATTCCTCGACGATCTCCAGCGAGTTTTCGAACATGGCGTTCGTCTCGGTCGGGAAGCCGGCGATGATGTCGGCGCCGAAAACAATGCCGGGGCGCAGTTTGCGCACATCCTCGCAAAAGCGGATCGACTGGTCGCGGCTGTGCCGGCGCTTCATCCGCTTCAGGATCATGTCGTCACCCGATTGCAGCGACAGATGCAGATGCGGCATCAGCCTCGGCTCGGTGGCGATGGCGTCCAGCAGATCGTCGTCGGCTTCGATCGAGTCGATGGAGGAAAGCCGCAGGCGTTTCACGTCTGGCACCTGCTTCAGGACGGTCTTGACCAATTTGCCGAGCTTCGGTGCGCCCGGCAGATCGGCGCCAAAACTGGTCATGTCGACGCCCGTCAGCACGATCTCGGCATAACCATTGCCGACGAGTCGCTTGATCTGCTCGACCACGGCGCCCATCGGCACCGAGCGCGAATTGCCGCGACCGTAGGGAATGATGCAGAAGGTGCAGCGGTGGTCACAGCCGTTCTGCACCTGGACAAAAGCGCGCGCCCGGCCCTCGATGGCGTCGACCATGTGGGCGGCCGTCTCGCGCACCGAAAAGATATCGTTGACGCGCGCCTTCTCAGTGTCGTTGACGCCGAAATCCGGCAACGCGCGATAGGAATGCGCCTTCAGCTTTTCCTCATTGCCGAGGACGAGATCGACCTCGTCCATGGCGACGAAATCCTGCGGGCCGGTCTGCGCGGCGCAGCCGGTAACGATGATGCGGGCAGCCGGGTTCTCACGGCGGGCTTTTCTGATCGACTGCTTGGCCTGGCGTACAGCCTCGCCGGTGACGGCGCAGGTGTTGAAGATGATGGCACCGCCTTCGAGCCCGCCGAGGCCCGCACTTTCGGCTTCACGCCGCATCACCTCGGATTCATAGGTGTTCAGCCGGCAGCCGAAGGTGACGACCTCGATACCCTTGTTGCCAAGAGGAGCCATCAGGCGGCGCTTTCGGTGTCGCGCGCCCACGCCCCGGTCGACGGATCGAAGCTGCCGGAAAATTCCCATTCGGCGGCACCGGTCAGGATGACGTGGTCGTCGTCGCGCCACAAAACATGCAGCGAGCCGCCGCCGGGCGTCATCAGCGTGACGCCGCGGCCGGTACGCCGGGTGCGGGACGCGGCGACCACAGCGGCGCAAGCAGCCGTGCCGCAGGCCTTGGTCAGGCCGGCGCCGCGCTCCCAGGTGCGGATGGCCATGGTCTCCGGCGAGGTCACCTGCGCGATGGTGATGTTGGCGCGCTCGGGGAAGATCGGGTGGTTTTCGAGCAGCGGGCCGAAGCGCTCGAGCTCGTACGACCAGACGTCGCGGTCGACCCAGAAGATGGCGTGCGGATTGCCCATCGAGACGACCGACGGCGAATGCAGCACCGGGGCATCGATCGGGCCGATCTGCAGCTCGATCATGCGGGTGTCGCGGAATTCCTCGGCCAGCGGGATGTCCTGCCAGCCAAAGCGCGGCCTGCCCATGTCGACCGAGATCATTCCGTCGGCATGTTCCTCGGCATTGAGGATGCCGGCGACTGTTTCAAAGGCAAATGTCTTCTGGCCGGTCTCGGCGGCGAGCGCCTGGACGACACAACGCATGCCGTTGCCGCAGGCTTGCGCCCTGGTTCCGTCGGAATTCAAGATGTCGATGAAAAAGGCGGTGCCCGGCGTCCTGGGGTCGTGGATCGCCATGATCTGGTCGAACCTTGTCGCCGCATCGGCATTAAGCGCGACGGCTGCCGCAGGCGTCACGCGATCGGCACGGCCACGCATATCGGCAACGATGATTTCGTTGCCGATGCCGTTCATCTTGGCGAAAGGGGCCGCGCTTGCCATCGATCGAAAGGTCTCTTGCCGGTTTGGCGCCTATATGGCGGATAGCGGCAGAAATTACCAGCGCGGCGTGATTTTCAAGTCACCGCGAAGACGCCAAGCACGATCAGCAGGAAGATGATCAGCACGATGCCGATGAGGATGCGCGCGCCGGTGGCGGCGGCTCCGGCCAGTGCCGGCATGCCGAGCAGGCTCGCCGCGGCCGCGATAATCAAAAGAATTATGATCCACCTGATCATGAGAGACACCTCGCAGCCGACAGGTTTGAACACGTACAAACGCTTCAGCGAGGCCTTGGGTTCCGCCGGCGGTGGCTGGGGCGGGTCGGAGAACCCGGCTGGGACATGCAGCTACGGATGCAATGTGTCATAGTATTGAATGATCCAAACGACGTGTTAGCTGGCACATGAGCTGCGGCCGGCGGATAGGAAATTCGGGACTTGCATATTTGAGTCTCGACGGCTTGGAAAATTTCCAATGACCGAGCGTTGGGACACAATCATTATTGGTGGCGGCCAGGCGGGGCTCGCCATGAGCTACTATCTTCAACAACATGAACGTGAGCATGTTGTGTTGGAACGCGCTCGTATTGCCGAACGCTGGCGGACGGAGCGTTGGGATTCGCTCCGATTTCAATTCATCAACCAGGCAATAGAGCTTCCTGGGCTTTCTTATCAGGGCCCCGAACCGGAGGGGTTCGCCCATCACACCGCTGTCACGCGATTCATCGAGCACTATGCGGCCAAAATTGCAGCTCCGGTTCGCCAGGGTGTCGAGGTCACGAGGCTCCGGCACAGGGATACCGGCGATTATGCATTGGAGACAAACACCGGCAGCATGAGAGCCCGCAATGTCGTAGTGGCGACGGGCCCGTTCCAGCGTCCGATGGTACCGGCGGCCGCCAGGGATTTGCCTCGATCCGTTTACCAGGTTTACGCTTCGAACTACCGCAGCCCCGACGAACTTCCCCCCGGAGCGGTGCTGGTGGTGGGCAGCGGCGCATCTGGAAGCCAGATAGCCGATGAGCTCCAGCAATCCGGGCGCAATGTCTACCTTTCGGTCAGCCCCCATCGTCGGGTGCCTCGGCGCTATCGCGGCAAGGATGTTTTGTGGTGGTTCGACAAAATGGGACGTTTCGAGATCACCATCGACAGTTTCCCGGAGCAGCGGTATCCCCCCTCGACGGTCGTAACCGGTGTCAACGGCGGTTACGATATGAACGTCCGCCGTTTTGCCCGCGATGGCGGAACGGTGCTGGGACGTGTGCTCGGATGCGCCGATGGAAAACTGTTGGTGGCCGGGGATGCCTCGCAGATATTGGCTGAAGCCGATAGGTCCTATGACGATTTTGTCTCCGCTGCAGAGGCGTTGGCAGAGAAACCTGAAGTCGCGGACCACATCAGCGATGGCAATGAACGCTCAGCAACGCCAATCCTGGCGGAAGTCGGCGGCGCCCGGTCAGTGGATATCTCCGGCGAGAACGTCAGCTCGGTTATCTGGGGGACGGGATACCTCTTCGACTACAACTGGATAGATTTGCCAATTTTCGATTCGCGCGGTGCACCCGTTCAACAGCGTGGCGTGACGGCTTTTCCTGGCCTGTATTTTCTTGGCCTCCATTGGATGCATACCTTTGGCTCCGGCCTTCTCTCATATGTAGGCCGCGACGCCGCCCACATAGCCAGGTGTATGGAAGCCTTGGGGTCGCCTGCGCCGTCAGGCCGGTCGCCGCGCTAGACCGCCGGCACGTCCCAGACTTCGCCCGGCCGCAAGGCGCGAAAACGTTGCCGCGGCAGGCCGGCAGCATCGAGCGCTTCGCCGAGCTTTCTGGGCGGCTCGTCGATCGGCTCGTTGGTGAGCCGGAACGTGCCCCAGTGACAGCCGGCGGCATAGGCGGCGTTGCACAAAAGCATGCCTTGCACCGCCTCCTCCGGATCCTGGTGATGTGGCGCCATGAACCAGCGCGGCTCGTAGGCGCCGATCGGCAGGATGGCGAGGCGGAACCCGCCGTGCTTTTGCGCCATCAGCCGGTAATTGATGCCACCGTGGAAGCCGGTATCGCCGGCGAAATAGATCCTTGCGTCGGGTGTGTCGACGACGAAACCCGCCCACAGCGCCATGCGCCGGTCGCGAGTACCGCGGGCCGACCAGTGGTGCACCGGCTCGACATAGACCGCGACGCCATCGCCGATATCGACCCGGTCGCCCCAGTCATGCGCGGAAAGCCGCATGCGGGGCACGGCAGCGCCGATGATCGTGTCGTTGCCGAGCGGCGTCAGCAGCAGCGGGTCGTGTCTTGTCTTCAGGCGCTTCAGCGTGGCGAGGTCGAGATGGTCGTAATGGTTGTGGCTGACCAGCACGAGGTCGATCGGCGGCAAATGCGAAAAGGCGATGCCCGGCGGATTGACGCGTTTCGGACCGGCGAAGGAGAGCGGCGAGACGCGTCGCGACCAGACCGGGTCGGTCAGGATGTTCAGGCCGGCTGTCTGGACGAGCAGCGAGGAATGACCGACCATGGTGAGGCGGAGCGCTGCACCATCGATGCGCTCGACCGGTCTTGCCGGTGGAAACGGGCTCGGATCCGCCGCCGGCCATTTCGAGCGCTCGCGGCTCAATTGCCATTTCAACAGATCGGCAAAGCGACCCGGCGGCCGTCCGTTGGGATTGAAGAACAAGGTGCCGTCGAAATGATCGCTGGGCGGCCCGCTGTAATAGCGGTTGGCGGCTCTCTTTCTCGCGGCCAAGAAATCGGCTCCCTGCAGTTTGCTGATCCCAAGAGATAATGCCGGCGCCGGCCCGCACAAGCATTTGAGGTGAACGCCAAGGGTTTGGCGCCAGCGTGCCGTATCGAATCAACCGGAGGTGTCGGCCAAACGGCCAAGGCGTAACGCAATTTCAGGCAATGTGCATTTTGCGACAAATTTGCAACATTAGCGGCGCAAACCGTATTTTAACCATATCGGGTTGAAATTTCGCCACCTTCTCCATCTTGGTGAGGGGGACATTGCGCGGACGGCATCCCCAGCCCGATCCGACGGAGGTTGAAGAATGAAATTTTCGAAAACCGGCCTGCTGGCCGTATCGTTGGCCGTGCTCGTTGCGAGCGGCTGTTCAACCTCACGGTTCTCATCGATGGACGAGCAGCAGCCGGCGCCCCTGGAAGCTGCGCCCGCCGGCAAGGTGACTGCAAACCAGCTGCCGCCGCCGGCGACACCCGGCCCGGCCGACCCGTCGAAATTTCCGACCGCGCCGCAGAACACCCAGGTCGCCTCGCTGCCGCCCGACGGGACGGCGCCGGCCGGTGCGGCCGATCTGACCGCCTCCAGCGTCGCCGGTGTTTGGAAGGCAAGCGTGTCCGGCCAGAGCTGTCAGGTGGCGACGCCGCAGACCAAATTCGGTTCGGGCTACCGCGCCGGACCGCTGCATTGCCCGGCGCCGCTCGATGGCATCAAATCGTGGAACGTCGCCGGCAAACAGCTGACGCTCTTTGACGAGAATGGCGGCACGCTGGCACGGCTTTATTCTTCGGGCGGCGAGAAATTCGACGGCCAGACTTCCAACGGCCTGCCGATCTCGCTTACAAGGTAAGAGAACGGCCCCCCATTGTTACGCAATTCCGGACGGAAAACCGTTACACACTTTTCCTGGAATTGCCTCTTTTGTTTTTTACGCAATTCCGGACAGAAAACCGCTACACACTTTTCTTGGAATTGCTCCGGAACGACGTGACCAATGCATCTGCGTGACGGCCTCCAGACCCATGCGACCGTCAAGCAGCGCTATGACCATCTGGTCGAGACGGGCGCCATCGGGCGCGATCCGGCGCAGGAGCGGATCGCCGCTGCGCTCGACCGGCTGATCGAAGAGATATCGGCAAAGCGGCTGGCGCAGAAATCAAGCGCGCTGGGGTGGCTGTTCGCCCGCAAGCGCGAGGTGCACGAGGCGGTCAAGGGCCTTTATATCCATGGCGGCGTCGGCCGCGGCAAGACCATGCTGATGGACATGTTTTTCGGGCTGCTGCCGGTGCGGCGCAAGCGCCGGGTGCATTTCAACGACTTCATGGCCGACGTGCAGGACCGCATCCAGAAGCACCGGCAGGCTCGCAAGAACGGCACGGCCAAGGAGGACGACCCGATCCCGCCGGTGGCGCGCGCGCTGGCCGAGGAAGCCTGGGTGCTATGCTTCGACGAGTTCTCCGTCACCGACATCGCCGATGCGATGATCCTGTCAAGGTTGTTTTCGGCGTTGTTTGCCAATGGCGTGGTGCTGGTTGCCACTTCCAATGTCGCGCCGCAGGATCTCTACCGCGACGGCCTGAACCGTCAGTTGTTTTTGCCGTTTGTCGCTATCCTGGAGCGCCACGCGCAGGTGCTGGCGCTTGACGCCGACAAGGATTACCGCCTCGACAAGCTCAGCCGCATGCCGGTCTACGTCACCCCGGCCGATGCCGCCGCCGACCATGCGCTCGACGACGCGTGGGCGGTGATGACGCATGGCAGGCCGACGGCCGAGACGATGCTGACGGTGAAGGGCCGGCACGTCGTAGTGCCGCGGGCTGCAGGGGAGGCTGCGCGGTTTTCCTTCGCCGATCTCTGCGAGAGGCCGCTCGGCGCCCGCGACTATCTTGCCATTGCCGCCCGCTTCTCGACCATCTTCATCGACCATGTGCCGGTGCTCGGCGAAGGCAAGCGCAACGAAGCCAAGCGCTTCATCCTGCTGGTCGATACGCTCTACGATCATCATGTGCGGCTGGTGATGAGCGCCGCGGCACCGCCGGCGCAGCTCTATACGGCCAAGCGCGGCAACGAAGTCTTCGAGTTCGAGCGCACCGCATCGCGGCTGATCGAGATGCAGAGCCACGACTGGCTGGAGGACTGGGCGGAGAGGCAGAGGGCGCGCAGGGATCATCGACGGAGGCACGGCAGGCACAGGCGTGAGGGATAGTACCGAAGGGGGCGCTGCCGCCGGCGCCTATAATCGATAAACATACATGACGAACCCCTCCGCCGGCCCATGCGGCTCTTTTCGCGACTCGTAAAGTGCGCGAGCAGCAACATTGTCCGGCTCGGTGCCGACCCACGCCTCCTCACAGCCATGCTCGCGACCGAGTGCGAACATGGCGCCGAGCATCCTCGTCGCAATGCCCTGGCGTTGAAAGGCCGGCGCCACGCCGACCTCGTCTACGTAGAGTTCGCTCACCTTGTCCGGGTGGCGGTGGATGACGGCTGCGCATTGGCCAACGACGATGCCGTCGGCGAGGGCCACGACCATGAAATGACAGGGCTCCGCGAGATAGGCGGAGAGCCGATCCGGCCTGACCGGCTCGTCGAAGACTTCATCGGCAACCCGCATCACAAGGGCGTCATCGTCAGGAAACAGCCTTCTGATTTCCAGTGCCATTGTGTAGAATTTCTCTAGTCGGCTTCAGAATTTTGACGTTTACGTAAGTCCCATTGTTTCTAACCGATTGAAATTATTCACTCCAAAATAATCGTTTGAATTTTTGTGCGGCCGGGGCTATTGCGTGCGGCGAATTTCGCGGTTCCGCAGCATTCCGGCCTCTTCCTCCGACGCCGTCATCAAATCGTCAAGGATTTGGGGCGCCGTCATAGTCAAAGGGAAAACATCCTGACATGGCACGCAACAAGATAGCGCTCATCGGCTCGGGCATGATCGGCGGCACCCTCGCCCACATGGTCGGCCTCAAGGATCTCGGCGACGTCGTGCTGTTCGATATCGCCGAAGGCATCCCGCAAGGCAAGGGACTGGACATCGCGCAGTCGTCACCGGTCGATGGGTTCGACTCCAGGCTGACCGGCGTCAACGACTATGCCGGTATCGAGGGCGCCGACGTCTGCATCGTCACCGCCGGCGTGCCGCGCAAGCCCGGCATGAGCCGCGACGATCTTCTAGGCATCAATCTGAAGGTGATGGAGCAGGTCGGCGCCGGCCTCAAGAAATACGCGCCAAAAGCCTTCGTCATCTGCATCACCAATCCGCTCGACGCCATGGTCTGGGCGCTGCAGAAGTTTTCCGGCCTGCCCAAGAGCCATGTCGTCGGCATGGCCGGCGTGCTCGACAGTTCGCGCTTCCGTTATTTCCTTGCCGAGGAATTCAAGGTCTCGGTCGAGGACGTCACTGCCTTCGTGCTCGGCGGCCACGGCGATTCCATGGTGCCGATGATCCGCTATTCGACGGTTGCCGGCATCCCGCTGCCCGACCTCATCAAGATGGGCTGGACCTCGAAAGAGCGGCTCGACCAGATCGTGCAGCGCACCCGCGACGGCGGCGCCGAGATCGTCGGCCTACTCAAGACCGGCTCTGCCTTTTATGCGCCGGCCGCCTCGGCCATCGCCATGGCCGAAGCCTATCTCAAGGACAAGAAGCGGGTGCTGCCCTGTGCGGCGTATCTTTCGGGCCAATATGGCGTCAAGAACACCTATGTCGGCGTTCCCGTTGTAATCGGCGCCGGCGGCGTCGAGCGGATCATCGAGATCGAGCTCGCGAAGAACGAGCAGAAGATGTTCGACAATTCAGTCGCGGCGGTGCAGGGCCTGTGCGACGCCTGCGTCAAGATCGCTCCGCATCTCGCGGCCAAGTAAGCCGGCAACCAAGCCCGCCAAGCAAGCTGGAGACATAGCGCATGAACATCCATGAATATCAGGGCAAGGCGCTGCTGAAAGGTTTTGGCGCACCGGTGGCCGAGGGCGTGCCGGTGTTCAAGGCGAACGAGGCGGAAGCCGCCGCCAAGGCGTTGCCCGGCCCGCTCTATGTGGTCAAGAGCCAGATCCATGCCGGCGGTCGCGGCAAGGGCAAGTTCAAAGAGCTCGGCGCCGATGCCAAGGGCGGTGTCAGGCTGGCAAAGTCGGTGGCCGAGGTCGTCGCCAACGCCGAGGAGATGCTCGGCCATACGCTGGTCACCAAGCAGACCGGCCCGGCCGGCAAGCAGGTCAACCGGCTCTATATCGAGGACGGCGCCGACATCGAGCGCGAGCTCTATTTGTCGATCCTGGTCGACCGCTCGGTCGGGCGCGTCGCCTTCGTCGTCTCGACCGAGGGCGGCATGGACATCGAGGCGGTCGCCCACGACACGCCGGAAAAGATCATCACCGTAGCCATCGACCCGGAAAAGGGCGTGACGGCCGACGACGTGAAGAAGCTCAACGCGGCGCTGAAGCTCGACGGCGACGCCGCCAAGGATGGCGCCACGCTGTTCCCCATCCTCTACAAGGCCTTTGTCGAGAAGGACATGAGCCTGCTCGAGGTCAACCCTTTGATCGTCATGAGGAGCGGCCGGCTGCGCGTTCTCGACGCCAAAGTGTCGTTCGACAACAATGCGCTGTTTCGCCACCCGGACGTGCTCGAATTGCGCGACACCACCGAAGAGGACGAGAAGGAGATCGAGGCGTCGAAATACGACCTCGCCTATGTCGCGCTCGACGGCAATATCGGCTGCATGGTCAACGGCGCCGGCCTCGCCATGGCAACGATGGACATCATCAAGCTTTATGGCGCCGAGCCCGCCAACTTCCTCGATGTCGGCGGCGGCGCGTCGAAAGAGAAGGTGACGGCGGCGTTCAAGATCATCACCAAGGATCCGGCGGTCAAAGGCATCCTGATCAACATCTTCGGCGGCATCATGAAATGCGACATCATCGCCGAGGGCGTCATCGCCGCTGTCAAGGAGGTCGGCCTGCAAGTGCCGCTGGTTGTGCGGCTGGAAGGCACCAATGCCGAGCTCGGCAAGAAGATCATCAACGACAGCGGGCTAAACGTGGTGTCGGCCGATGATCTTGATGACGCAGCCAAGAAGATCGTCGCGGCGGTGAAGGGCGTCTGATGCAGCGGATGCTGGCCCTAGCGCTGACCGGCATGGCCCTTTGGGCCAGCGCTGCTGCGGCCGCGGATAGTTCGAAGTCGCCTGCCTGGATCGGCAAGAGGGTCAATCTCTTCATGAACTTATGTCCGGCAACGGCGCCCAGCTTCGGCCGGTTCAACGCGGTTGCCCGGCAAAGCGGGTTCAAGGCCGGATCCGACGGGCTGCAAGTCTACAAGGCCACGGAGATCGTTGCCTCAATCAAGAGTTGGAACGGTCGCTGCGACTGCCTGGTCTCCTTCGGCACCAACGATCCGAAGCTGGCCGCCAACATGATCCTGAAAAGGCTTCTGACCAAATATGGCAGCAGTTTCCAAGCCGATGATGACCCCAAGTCCCTTGGTGAATTGAGAACGTCTAACGGCAATTTATCGGTGCAGATCGTGACGACCCGGCGCGCCGGGGGCCAATGGATCGGTGCTGTCGTTCATGGAAACCAAAAATGCCCAGCTTGAAAACAGAACTTCAGGGTCAAGGTCGATAGGCGATGCCTCCGTACAAGATAAATCTCGTCGAGGCGGCGGATCAGAAGATCAACAAGGTCTTCGATCCGCATATTGCCGGCGACGTCAACGATTCCCAAGTCAAGATCGCCAAATTCGGCGACGTCTTCGACTGGCACGCGCATGACAATGAAGACGAAGCATTCCTGGTGCTGCGCGGCCGCATCGCCATCGATTTCCGCGACGGCACGGTTGAGCTTGGCAGCGGCGAGTTCATTGTCGTGCCGCGCGCCGTCGAGCACCGGCCGCGCTCGCTAAGCGAGGAGCCGGTGGTGCTGATGTTCGAGCCGGCAACGACGCTCAACACCGGCAATGCCAAAAGCGACCTTACCGTCGCCGAGCTGAAGCGGTTGTGACCATGAGCGCGCGGCCTTCCCCGATCAACGGTTTTTAAAAAGGACCATCATGTCCATTCTCGTCGACAAGAACACCAAGGTGCTGGTGCAGGGCCTGACCGGCAAGACCGGCACGTTCCACACCGAACAGGCGCTGGCCTATCACGGCACGAAAATGGTCGGCGGCATCCACCCCAAGAAGGGCGGCGAAACCTGGACCGGCGCCAAGGGCGAGGCACTGCCGATCTTCGCCACCGTAGCCGAAGGCAAGGCCAGGACCGGCGCCAATGCCTCCGTCGTCTACGTGCCGCCGGCAGGGGCCGCGGAAGCGATCCTGGAAGCGATCGAGGCCGAGATCCCGCTGATCGTCTGCATCACCGAGGGCATACCGGTGATGGACATGATCAAGGTCAAGGCGAGGCTCGACCGCTCGACGTCGCGGTTGATCGGCCCCAACTGCCCCGGCGTGCTGACCCCGGACGAATGCAAGATCGGCATCATGCCCGGCAACATCTTCCGCAAGGGCTCGGTCGGCGTTGTTTCCCGCTCGGGAACGC
This sequence comes from Mesorhizobium sp. M0184, assembly GCF_040322215.1. NCBI lineage: Bacteria > Pseudomonadati > Pseudomonadota > Alphaproteobacteria > Hyphomicrobiales > Phyllobacteriaceae > Mesorhizobium > Mesorhizobium sp. M0184. The sequence continues at coordinate 47,809 of NZ_JAMYSZ010000009.1, read as the reverse complement.
TTACCTATGAGGCGGTGTTCCAGACCACCAATGTCGGCCTCGGCCAGACCACCGCCGTCGGCATCGGCGGCGATCCGGTCAAAGGCACGGAGTTCATCGATGTGCTGGAGATGTTCCTCGCCGACGACGAGACCAAGTCGATCATCATGATCGGTGAGATCGGCGGTTCGGCCGAGGAAGATGCCGCGCAGTTCCTTAAGGACGAGGCAAAGCGCGGCCGCAGCAAGCCAATGGCCGGCTTCATCGCCGGGCGCACCGCGCCGGCGGGCCGCACCATGGGCCATGCGGGCGCGGTCATCTCCGGCGGCAAGGGCGGCGCCGAGGACAAGATCGCGGCGATGGAATCGGCCGGCATCAAGGTTTCGCCGTCGCCGGCCCGGCTCGGCACGACGCTGGTCGAGGCGATCAAGGGTTAGGGGAGTAAGGGAGTACGGGAATAGGGGAGTAGGGAACAAGACGAGGGCATTTGCCCTACTCCCTTACTCCCCTATTCCCTTACTCCCCTCCAACAAAGGAGACGAAGCAAAGGCTTCGACAATGACATGGCAAGACAAGATCAGGCCAACGACCAGTTTTCGCTTACCTCTTTCCTCTATGGCGGCAATGCCGATTATATCGACGCGCTCTATGCCGCCTATGAGGACGATCCCGCTTCCGTCGATCCCGAATGGCAGGACTTCTTCGCGGCGCTGAAGGACGACGCCGGCGACGTGCGCAGGAACGCCAAGGGCGCCTCTTGGGCCAAGCCCTCCTGGCCGATGCAGGCTAATGGCGAGCTGGTTTCGGCGCTGGACGGCAATTGGGGCCTGGTCGAAAAGCACATCGAAAAAAAGGTCAAGGACAGGGCGGCCGGCAACGGCGCAGCGCTTTCCGACGCCGACGTGCATCAGGCGACGCGCGATTCCGTCCGCGCCATCATGATGATCCGCGCCTTCCGCATGCGCGGCCACCTGCACGCCAATCTCGATCCGCTTGGCATTGCCAAGCCGCTCGAGGATTATAACGAGCTGTCGCCGGAGAATTACGGCTTCACCGAAGCCGACTACGACCGGCCGATCTTCCTCGACAATGTGCTCGGGCTGGAATTCGGCACCATCCGGCAGATGCTCGATATCCTGACCCGGACCTATTGCTCGACGCTCGGCGTCGAATTCATGCATATTTCCGATCCCGAGGAGAAGGCCTGGATCCAGGCGCGCATCGAGGGCACCGACAAGGAGATCTCCTTCACCGCCGCCGGCAAGAAGGCGATCCTGCAGAAGCTTGTCGAGGCGGAAGGCTTCGAGCAATTCATCGATGTCAAGTACAAGGGCACCAAGCGCTTCGGCCTTGATGGCGGCGAGTCGCTGATCCCGGCGCTGGAGCAGATCATCAAACGCGGCGGCCAGCTCGGCATGAAGGAGATCGTGCTGGGCATGGCGCATCGCGGCCGGCTGAACGTGCTGTCGCAGGTGATGGCCAAGCCGCACCGCGCCATTTTCCATGAGTTTAAGGGCGGCTCGGCCGCGCCCGACGAGGTCGAAGGCTCGGGCGACGTGAAGTACCATCTCGGTGCCTCGTCGGATCGCGAGTTCGACGGCAACAAGGTGCATCTGTCGCTGACCGCCAATCCCTCGCATCTGGAAATCGTCGACCCGGTGGTGATGGGCAAGGCGCGCGCTAAGCAGGACTATCTGTTCGGCCGCAGCCGCGAGGAGATCGTGCCGCTGGAAGAGCGCGCCAAGGTGCTGCCGCTGCTGTTGCATGGCGACGCCGCCTTTGCCGGCCAGGGCGTGATTGCCGAAATCCTCGGCCTGTCGGGCCTGCGCGGCCACCGCGTCGCCGGCACGCTGCATTTCATCATTAACAACCAGATCGGTTTCACCACCAACCCGCGCTTCTCGCGCTCGTCGCCTTATCCGTCGGATGTGGCCAAGATGATCGAGGCGCCGATCTTCCACGTCAACGGCGACGATCCGGAAGCGGTGGTCCATGCCACCAAGGTGGCGATCGAATTCCGCATGAAGTTCCACAAGCCTGTCGTGGTGGACATGTTCTGCTACCGCCGCTTCGGCCATAATGAGGGCGACGAGCCGGCCTTCACCCAGCCGATCATGTATCGCAAGATCCGCAACCAGAAGACGACCATGCAGATCTATGCCGACCGGCTGATCGCGGAAGGCCACATCACCCAGGCCGAGCTCGAAAAGGTGAAGGCCGATTGGCGGGCGCATCTCGAGCAGGAATTCGAGGTCGGCCAGCACTATAAGCCGAACAAGGCGGATTGGCTGGACGGCGCCTGGTCCGGCCTGCGCTCGGCCGACAACCAGGACGAACAGCGGCGCGGCAAGACCGCGGTGCCGGTCAAGACGCTGAAGGAGATCGGCAAGAAACTGACCGAGGTGCCGAAGGATTTCGAGGCGCACAGGACGATCATCCGCTTCCTCGACAACCGCCGCCAGGCGATCGAGTCGGGCGAAGGCATCGACTGGTCTACGGCCGAGGCGCTGGCCTTCGGCGCCATCCTGCTCGACGGCAATCCGATCCGGCTGTCCGGCCAGGATTCGGAGCGCGGCACGTTCTCGCAGCGCCATTCCGTGCTCTACGACCAGCGCGACGAGACACGCTACATCCCGCTCAACAATCTGTCGGCGGCGCAGGCCGGTTTCGAGGTCATCAACTCGATGCTGTCGGAAGAGGCCGTCCTCGGCTTCGAATATGGCTACTCGCTGGCCGAGCCGAAGGCACTGACGCTGTGGGAAGCGCAGTTCGGCGACTTCGCCAACGGCGCCCAGGTGGTCTTCGACCAGTTCATCTCGTCGGGCGAGCGCAAATGGCTCAGAATGTCGGGCCTCGTCTGCCTGCTGCCGCATGGCTACGAAGGCCAGGGCCCCGAGCATTCGTCGGCCCGGCTCGAGCGCTTCCTTCAGCTTTGCGCCGAAGACAATATGCAGGTCGCCAACGTCACGACGCCGGCCAACTATTTCCACATACTGCGCCGGCAGTTGAAGCGGGACTTCCGCAAGCCGCTGATCCTGATGACGCCGAAGTCGCTGCTGCGCCATAAGCGGGCGGTATCGACGCTGCCGGAGATGTCGGGCGAAAGCGCCTTTCACCGGCTGTTGTGGGACGATGCCCAGCTGCTGTCGGGCCAGGCCATCAAGCTCACCAAGGATTCGAAGATCCGCCGTGTCGTGCTCTGTTCGGGCAAGGTCTATTACGACCTCTACGAGGAGCGCGAGAAGCGCGGCATCAACGACATCTATTTGCTGCGCGTCGAGCAGCTCTATCCGTTCCCGGCCAAGGCGCTGATCACCGAACTGTCGCGCTTCCGCAATGCCGAGATGGTGTGGTGCCAGGAGGAGCCCAAGAACATGGGCGCCTGGTCGTTCATCGATCCGTATCTCGAATGGGTGCTGGCGCATATCGACGCCAAGCATCAGCGGGTGCGCTATACCGGCCGGCCGGCGGCCGCCTCGCCGGCGACCGGATTGATGTCGAAGCATCTCGCCCAGCTTGCCGCCTTGCTCGACGACGCGCTTGGTGAATAGAACAGAACCGAAAGAAACGGACAGGCACAATGGCAACCGAAATCCGCGTCCCGACACTTGGTGAATCCGTCACCGAGGCGACCATCGGCAAATGGTTCAAGAAGGTCGGCGACGCGATCGCCGCCGATGAGCCGCTGGTTGAGCTCGAAACCGACAAGGTGACGGTGGAAGTGCCGGCCGCCGCCGCGGGCACGCTCGCCGAGATCGCCGTCAAGGAAGGCGAGACGGTCGGCGTCGGCGCACTGCTCGGCACGATTTCGGCAGGCGCCGGCGCGGCAGCCAATGCCGCCGCTCCGGCAACGAAGCAGGAGGCGGTGTCGCAGGCTTCGGCTCCGACTGCGGCCTCGAGCGTCAAGCAGGCCGCTGCCGAGACGGCCAAGATCGCCGGCGACGCCGGCGCAATCGAGACGCGCACCATGCCGCCGGCACCGTCGGCGGCAAAGCTGCTGGCCGAGCACAATCTCGCAGTCGACCAGGTGTCGGGCTCGGGCAAGCGCGGCCAGGTGCTGAAAGGCGACGTGCTCGACCTTATCGCCAGGGGCGCGCCGTCGCAGCCGGCAGAAATGCCGAAGGCCGCGCCTGTACCGGCACCCGTTGCCGCGCGCGCGCCGTCCTCGGCCGACGATGCCTCGCGCGAGGAGCGCGTGCGCATGACCAAGCTGCGCCAGACCATCGCGCGCCGCCTCAAGGAAGCGCAATCGACCGCCGCCATGCTGACCACCTTCAACGAGGTCGACATGAGCGCGGTGATGGCGCTGAGGAGCAAATACAAGGACGTGTTCGAGAAGAAGCACGGCGTGAAGCTCGGCTTCATGGGCTTCTTCACCAAGGCGGTCACCCATGCGCTGAAGGAGATCCCGTCGGTCAATGCCGAGATCGACGGCACCGATATCATCTTCAAGAACTACGCCCATATCGGCGTTGCCGTCGGTACAGAGAAAGGCCTCGTCGTTCCGGTTGTGCGCAATGCCGACCAGATGTCGATCGCCGAAATCGAGAAGGACATCGGCAGGCTGGGGCTTGCGGCGCGCGACGGCAAGCTGTCGGTTGCGGATATGCAAGGCGGCACGTTTACGATTTCCAACGGTGGCGTTTACGGGTCGCTGATGTCGACGCCGATCCTCAATGCGCCGCAGTCCGGCATTTTGGGTATGCACAAGATTCAGGAGCGGCCGATGGTGGTCGGCGGCCAGATCGTCATCCGGCCGATGATGTATCTGGCGCTGTCCTACGACCACCGCATCGTCGACGGCAAGGAAGCGGTGACCTTCCTGGTCCGCGTCAAGGAAAGCCTGGAGGATCCTGAGCGGCTGGTGCTCGACCTCTAGGGGCGGCCGACGTGAGCCGGAGCATGGATCTGCGCCGCCGGATGAGTTCGTCTCGTTTCCGGTCCGGTTTGTTTGTCACAATCTGCGCACTCGGCGTGCAGACGGTCTCCGCGGCGCTCGCCGCCTGCCCGCTCGAGCTCGCCGTCTATGGCGATCCCGAAAACGCCGCCGAGATCGATTTCAGGCCAACCGGCGAATCGGCCGCCGTCACCAACAGCTTCAAGATGGTGCTCGATAAGGGCGTCGTGCTCGACGGCATCGTCATGTGGACGGAGGGCGCGGCGCGGCCGCATGGCTCGCTGATGTACAAATGCCCGGCCGGCGACGTCACCGGCGACGAGCTCGCCGCCTGCACTGTGTGGGAGGGCGTCATCTACACTGCCGACGACCAGGGCAATATCGCGTTGCTGCCGGGCGAAGGAAAGGATGCGCCGAAGAAGCTGATCTTGCCTGATCTGGGAGCGTCGCTGCAGATGTCGGCGGCCTATGGCGCCAACGGCTTTTCCAAGGTGCCCTGGGACGTCTTTGCCCTGAAGGGATGTCAGGAATGAGCGCGAGCGGAAAGATCCTGCTGGTGACCGGCGGCAGCCGCGGCATTGGTGCCGCTACATGCAGGCTTGCCGCCAAGGCCGGCTATCGCATTGCGGTCAATTACGCGTCGAATGCAAAAGCCGCCGAAGCGGTGGTCGCCGACATCGAGGCCGCTGGCGGAGAAGCCTTCACAGTCAAGGCCGATGTCGGCAGCGAGACGGACGTATTGGCCATGTTCGAGGCTGTCGATGGCCGTTTCGGTCGGCTCGACGCGCTCGTCAACAATGCCGGCGTGGTCGACCAGAGCGCGCGCGTCGACGAGCTTAGCGCTGCAAGGCTGGAGCGCATGATGCGCATCAATGTGATCGCGCCGATGCTTTGCGCCCGCGAGGCGGTGAAGCGGATGTCGACCAGGCATGGCGGCAAGGGCGGCGCCATCGTCAATGTTTCTTCGATCGCGGCAAGGCTTGGCGGGCCGGGTCAATATGTCGACTACGCCGCCTCGAAGGGCGCGGTCGATTCCTTCACCATCGGGCTTGCCCGCGAAGTGGCCGGCGAAGGCATTCGTGTCAACGCGGTCAGCCCGGGCATCATCGACACCGAAATTCATGCCTCCGGCGGGCAGCCGGATCGCGTCGAGAGAATGCGCAAGGTGGTGCCCATGCAGCGCGTCGGCACCGCCGAGGAAGTCGCAGCCGCAATTCTCTGGCTGCTGTCGGACGAGGCGTCCTACACAATAGGCGCCAATCTGGAAATCGGCGGCGGCCGCTAAAGCAAAAGGGACAGTATCATGGCCTATGACGTCGTTATCATCGGATCGGGACCAGGCGGCTACGTCTGCGCCATCAAGGCGGCGCAGCTCGGTCTGAAGACGGCGGTAGTCGAAAAGAACCCGACCTTCGGCGGTACCTGCCTCAACATCGGCTGCATCCCGTCAAAGGCGCTGCTGCATGCGTCCGAGATGTTTGCCGAGGCCGGCCATTCCTTCGAGGCGCTCGGCGTCGAGATCGGCGCGCCCAAGCTCAATCTTGGGAAGATGATGGCACACAAGGATGCGACGGTGACGGCCAACGTCAATGGCGTCGCCTTCCTGTTCAAGAAGAACAAGATCGACAGTTTTCGTGGCACCGGCAAGGTGGTTGCGGCCGGCAAGGTGTCGGCGACCTCCGATGACGGCAAGGTCGAGGAGATCGAGACCAAGAACATCGTCATCGCCACCGGCTCCGACGTCGCCGGCATTCCCGGCGTCAAGGTCGATTTCGACGAGAAGGTGATCATCTCGTCGACCGGCGCGCTGTCGCTGGACAAAGTGCCGGGCCATCTGGTGGTGGTCGGCGGCGGTGTCATCGGTCTGGAGCTCGGCTCGGTATGGGCGAGGCTCGGCGCCAAGGTCACCGTTGTCGAGTTCCTCGACACCATCCTGGGCGGCATGGACGGCGAGGTCGCCAAGCAATTCCAGCGCCTGCTGTCGAAGCAGGGCTTTGAGTTCAGGCTGGGCGCCAAGGTGACCGGCGTCGCCAAGGCCAAGAAGGGGGCGACGGTCACCTTCGAACCGGTCAAAGGCGGTGCGGCCGAGACGATCGAGGCGGACGCGGTGCTGATTTCGACGGGACGACGGGCCTATTCGGACGCTCTCGGGCTGAAGGATGCCGGCGTCGACGTCGATGAGCGCGGCCGGGTCAAGACCGACGGTCATCTCAGGACCAACGTGCCCGGCATCTACGCCATCGGCGATGTCATCGCCGGGCCGATGCTTGCCCACAAGGCCGAAGACGAGGGCGTGGCGGTAGCCGAAACCATCGCCGGCCAGGCCGGCCATGTGAACTATGACGTGATTCCGAGCGTCGTCTACACCACGCCGGAAATCGCCTCGGTCGGCAAGACCGAAGAAGAATTGAAGAAGGCCGGCATCGACTACAAGGCCGGAAAATTCCCGTTCAGCGCCAATGGCCGCGCGCGCGCCATGCTGCACACCGACGGCTTTGTGAAAATCCTGGCCGACAAGGCCAGCGACCGTGTGCTCGGCGTCCACATCGTCGGCTTCGGCGCCGGCGAGATGATCCACGAGGCGGCCGTGCTGATGGAATTTGGCGGCTCGTCGGAAGACCTAGCCCGCACCTGTCACGCCCATCCGACAATGTCGGAGGCGGTAAAGGAGGCGGCATTGGCGACGTTCTTCAAGCCCATCCATATCTGAGCAATTGAATCGCAGGCGACGGTGGCGATTGGCGAAAGCGGGGCTGATAGCCAATCTCCCCCCAAGTGGGGGAGATGTCCGGCAGGACAGAGAGGGGCGCGAAGGATCACCACAGACGGCTTCCATTCTGAACCACAGATGGATTCCAGGGTCTCCGCGATGTCGCTTCGCTCCTGCTCCGCGCTGGATGACGAAGATGAAGTTAGCCCATGGCTAATCGCAGCTCAGAGCATCGACGGCTGCTCCCCAAAAAAAACGGCCCGCCTTTCAGCGGACCGTTCATATATTAAATCAGCAGTCTGATCACTGAGCCGGGGCCGGGGCCGGTGCTGGTGCGGGAGCCGGAGCCGGAGCCGGGGCTGGCGCAGGGGCCGGAGCGGGTGCAGGTTCTGCCGGAGCCGGAGCCGGAGCGGGTGTCGCCGGAGCTGGCGCAGGAGCCGGTTCGGCTGGCTTCATCGGCTCGGCAGGTGCTGGGGCCGGAGCCGGTGTGCTGGCTGCGGGCGGTTCGGCAGGCGCAGGTGCCTCGCTACGTCTTCCAAAAACATAATAGGCGACAATTGCCAGGATAACGACGACCAGTGCAATCAGCCAGCCGCTGCCGCCGCCGCGTGGCCGTGCGGTACCCGGTGAGGTGAATGGGTCGTTCGGATTGGGTGTGTTCGCCATAAAAGTGTCCTCCGTGGATGAAAAACATCAAGTAATAGCCATCAACGTACAATCGTTGAATCGGTTTCACATTAGGCGTTGAAAACGCCGAAAACAGGGCAATTCTGATCCGGAATCGCTTGCAGGCATGCATTTCCACCGCAAAATGGGTTTCGATCGAGCCAAACCGAACCTTTTTCAGTTTCTTGGCACGAAGCGCGGCTGGTCCGCCGTCGCGCCACGAGTAAGGGCTGGTCCCGCCTCGGCAATGATTCGGTGTGCAACTCCGCCGTGTCGTTCAGTTGACGGCGGTCACCGTATAGCCGGTCTTGCGGAAACCCTCGACCAAGCCTTGCGCTCCGGGAAGGTGCATGGCGCCGACCGCCATGAAGACATTGCCGTGGGCGAGGATCGGCGCTGCACGATCGACCATCACCTTGTTGCGGCTGGTGATCATGGTCTGCTCGAATTCGGCGTAACCCGATTGGTCGTCGACCTGTTCGGGGATGACGGCCCGAAACAGCGGTACATACATGCCAGTGTCGCCACGCCGGTAAAGCACGATCATGGTTTCGTTGACGTCGTTCACCTTGTCGCCAAGCTTCAGCGTATCGACCAGCCCCTTCAGGTGAAAGGCGATCGGCAGCGAAGCCATGGCGCGCAGCTGGTCGGCGATTGTCTCCAGCCCCTCGACCGATTTGCCCGAAGCCTCGGCGTCCTTGGCAAGCTTGACGTCGAGCACCGGCGCACCGCCAGCCTGGCGGGCGACTTCGCATGCAGGTAGCGCCACCATCGCCGACAGCAACCAGGGTTTCATCTTGGCGACGGTCGCTGGCGGGATGCCACGCGCATCGAGCGCCTTGTTGACCACCGCCGCATCCTCCGGCGACAGCAGCGACGAAAGCGTCGTCTTGTCGGTGAACATCATCAGCTCCGGCTCTTTCAGCAGTGCTGCCATCATCTTCTGCTTGTCGAGCACTTCGGTGGTCTCGATGATGACGGTGCCAGCCGCATCGAATGCCTTCTGCGCGGCGGGTGGCAGCGTGGTGACGCGCGGGTCGGTAACGTGCATGGTGCCGAACAGGAAGGACGGTTTTTCACCCGATTTTTCGAGCTTCCACAGCAGGCCCTTGCCGTTCGGCGTCGCTGCCGCGTCTGCCTCGATCTTGCGGTAGGCAGCCGGGTCGTCCTTTTGCAGCGCGCTCAGCATATCGCTACCGGCGCAGGCCGAAGTCTCGGCGCGTGCCTTGCCCGCGGCGAGCAGCGCGACGATGAGGAAAGAAAGGAAAAACAGGGCGTTGAGCGCGACGAGCAGCTTCAGCGACATATGGGTCGCGCGGTCGGCGATGGCGATGAGGCGTTTCATGCTGCGGTTCTAGGCGCAAAAAGCGGCAAAACGGTTAACCGGCGCATCAAAATTGTTGCGAGATGGCCACCGACACATGCATCGATCACGCACGAGGATGAGCTGCTTCGTAAATCTCGAGCAGCCTGGCGGTGTCGACGCCGGTGTATATCTGGGTTGTCGACAGGCTGGCGTGGCCGAGCAACTCCTGGATGGTGCGCAGGTCGCCGCCCCGCCCTAGCAGATGCGTGGCGAAGGAATGGCGCAGCGCATGCGGCGTCGCCGTGTCGGGCAGGTTGAGCGCCGAGCGCAGCTTGGCCATGTCGCGCTGGACGATTGCCGGGTTCAGCGGGCCGCCGCGGGCACCGCGGAACAGCAGGCCCTTGGGATCGAGATGCCAGGGACACAAGCGGCGGTATTCGGCAATCGCCCGCAGCGCTACCGGCAGCACCGGCACCAGCCGGGTCTTGCCACCCTTGCCGGTGACGCGCAGCACGGTATCACCAGGTGAGGAAAGATCGGCGCCCGACAGGCCGAGCGCCTCGGAGATCCGCAAGCCGGACCCATAGAGCAGGGTCAGCACGGCGGCGTTGCGCGCGGCAATCCACGGCTCCTCTGCCAGTTGGCCTTCCACCGAGACGACGTGTTTTGCATCGCTTGCGGTCAGCGGCTTGGGCAGCGATTTCGGCTGCCGCGGCGCGCGCAAGGCTGTCGCACCTGCCGCATTGGCGAGGCCGCGCCGTTCCAGGAAACGCAGCAGCGAGCGGATGCCGGCCAGCCCGCGCCCGAGCGTGCGGGCGCCGGCGCCCTCGGCACGGCGGGCAGCGAGAAAGCCGCGCAAATCGGCGGGGCGCAGATCGGCGATGTCGGAAATGCCGGGCGAGCCGCCGCAATGGCCGGTCAGGAAATGCAGGAACTGGCGCGTGTCGCGCTCATAGGCCTCGACGGTTTCGGGCGATAGCCGGCGTTCGCGCGCCAGCATCTTCAGCCAGGCCTCGCGCGCCGCCTGCAGGTCGGGTTTTGCCGGTATGAGGAATTCCTGCATTGCACTCTTCCAGTTCCCCGCCATCTTCCGGCACGCGGGTTAGGAAGCGGTGAAGAGCGGCGTCATTGAAATGACGACGGGCTGGGGTTAGAGCAAGGCAAAGGATTTTCCGCAGATGATCAAGCCGCAAAACCCCGTCCAGATGGCCGTGATCGGTGCCGCGCATGGCATCAAGGGCGAATTGCGCGTCAAGAGCTTTACCGGCGACCCGCTGGCGCTGGCCGATTACGGTCCGCTCTACGCCAGGGATGGCCGCGCCTTCCAGATCGTCGACATCAGGCCCGCCAACACCGTGGTGGTGGTGCGGTTCAAAGGCGTCAACGACCGCAATGCCGCCGAGGCGCTGGCCGGCACCGAATTGTTCGTAGATCGTTCGGTGTTGCCCGATGAGGGCGAAGAGGATGAATTCTACCATGCCGACCTCGTCGGACTGGAGGTCAAGGACGACACCGGTGCGGTCATCGGCAAGGTCGTCGCCGTGCACAATTTCGGCGGCGGCGACATTCTCGACGTGACGCTGGCGGGGCGCAAAGGCGTGCTCATCCCGTTCACGCAGGCCGCCGTTCCGGAAGTGTCGATCGCCGGCGGCTTTGTCCGCGTTGATCCAGCCGCCGCAGGGTTGGTCGAGGACGAGGACGGCGAGCCTCCCGCTGACGACGGTTTCGACCCCAAGGGCAGGCCGCGCGGGCCGAGGGACGCCGGAGGCAACCGGTGAGTTTTTCGGCTTCGGTGCTGACGCTCTATCCCGACATGTTTCCCGGCGCGCTCGGCCTGTCGCTGGCCGGCCGCGCGCTGGAGACCGGCATTTGGTCGCTCGAAACAGTCCAGATCCGCGACTTTGCCAGCGATCGCCACCGGACCGTCGATGACACGCCGGCCGGCGGCGGCGCCGGCATGGTGATGCGGGCAGACGTGCTGGCCAGCGCCATCGACCACGCCTCGCCGGCAGGCGATCCACGTCCGCGCCTGCTGATGAGCCCGCGCGGCAAGCCGCTGAACCAGGCACGCGTGCGCGAACTCGCCGCTGGGCCGGGTGCGGTGATCGTCTGCGGCCGCTTCGAAGGCGTCGACCAGCGGGTCATCGAGGCGCGCGGCCTCGAAGAAGTTTCGATCGGCGACTTCATCCTGTCCGGCGGCGAGCCGGCGGCACTCGTGCTGCTCGACGCCGTGGTGCGCCTGCTGCCCGGCGTCATGGGCAATGCGGTATCGGGCGAGGAAGAGAGCTTTGAAAACGGCCTGCTCGAACATCCGCATTATACGCGGCCGCAGGAGTTCGAGGGGCGGCCGATTCCCGAAGTGCTGATTTCGGGCAATCACAGGAAGATCGCGGCGTGGCGGCGGGCCGAAGCGGAGAGGCTGACGAAGGAGCGACGGCCGGATCTTTCAGCCGCTCAGCCCTTATCGAAATAGTAGAAAGCCAGGAACAGGCCGACGGCGATGACGAAGCCGCGCACCGCGTTCTGCGGCACGCGCCTGGCGATCCAGACGCCGGCATAGCCGCCGAGCGCGCCGCCCGGGATCATGATGATCGCCTGCAGCCAGGCGATGACGCCGCCGGAGACAAAGACCAGGATGGCGACCGCAGCGATGACCACGGCCAGCATGTTCTTCAGTGCGTTCAGCCGGTGATAGTCGCCGGACTGGGTGAGACCGAGCGTCGCCAGCATCATGACGCCCATGCCGGCGCCGAAGAAGCCGCCATAGACGGCGGTGGCGAACTGCGCCAGCGACCCGACCAGCGAACCTACCGCGGCCTCATGCTCCGGCTTGGGCGCCGGCTTCAGCCATGGCCCGGCAGCGAACAATGCGGTTGCCGCCAGCAGCAGCCACGGCACCAAGGCGCGGAACGACGGGTTGTCGAGCCCTAGAAGGATGAGCGCGCCAGACAGCGCACCGAGAGCCGAAATGAGGCTGAGCAGCAGTGCGCCACGCCAGAAATGCTTGATGTCGTGCCAATAGGCGAGCGTCGAGGTGATGTAGCCAGGAAATTGCGTCACCGACGATGTCGCATTGGCGACGATCGGCGGCAGGCCGGCCAGGGTCATGGCGCCAAAGGTTATGAACGTGCCGCCGCCGGCAACGGCATTGACCGCGCCTGATAGAAAGCCGGCGAGAAAGAGCAGGACCGCGTCCAAGATTGGCATGAGGGGTGTCGTCGCTGGAGGAAAATGCCTGTCTTCCGGCTTAGGAAGCTTGACGCGCGGGCGCAACCCCCTGGACCACAAGCGATCACGGGATTGCCACAGCGGGCGCCAGCCCAAGAAGCAGCGCAAAAAAGAAACGGCCCAAAAAAGAAACGGCGAAGACGTGACAAAGCGCCGAAATAGCTGTATGTGCGCGCCGAACCGGAAGAAAAATCTGCCAAGAGCGATCTTCTGGCCCGTCAACAATGACGGTGTAGTCGCCCCTGCCCGATGTTCTCGAACAGACGTTCTCGAACGAAGGGCATAGCCGAGCGGTCGATGCGACTGCAAGGCGAGTGTCGGGCGCTCTGACTGTCGGAAGAACAAGAAGTGGATTTTTGAGATGGACATCCTCCGTCAGCTCGAGGCCGAGCAGGCCGCCAAGATCGAAGCCAAGCGCAAGCTCCCCGAATTCCAGCCCGGCGACACCGTGCGCGTCCAGGTCCGCGTGACCGAAGGCACCCGCACCCGCGTGCAGGCCTATGAGGGCGTCGTCATCGCCCGCGCCGGTGCCGGTTTCCAGGAGAGCTTCACCGTCCGCAAGATTTCCTACGGCGAAGGCGTCGAGCGTGTGTTCCCGGTCTATTCGCCAATGGTCGAGGGCGTCGAGATCGTGCGCCGCGGCAAGGTGCGTCGCGCCAAGCTGTACTATTTGCGTGACCGTCGCGGCAAGTCGGCCCGCATTTCGGAAAACACCGGTGTGCGCGCCCGCAAGCTCAACGACGAAGAGCGCGATGCGCTGAACGCCGAGAAGGCGCGCATCGAGGCCGAGAAAGTGGCCGCCGCCCAGGCGCTGGCCGCCGAGAAGGCCGCGCAGGACGCCGCCGAGAAGAAGGCCGCCGACGAGGCCGCCAAGGCCGCGGAAGCAGCTGCCGCCGAATAAGGCTCTTCAAGAACGTATTTTCGGAAAGGCGGCTTCGGCCGCCTTTTTGTTTCGCGAGGCGGATTCTATTTTGCCGGGCTGCGTCGGCCGCAATCGATACGGATCGTTACGTAATGCCGCCGTTGAAAGCATTGGAATCCATTTTCGTGCCGAGTGGCGCATCGGAGCGGCTTGCAAGGCGCCTGCGGAAAGCTAAAGTCGGCGCCGGATTTCCTGCATGCCTCGGTCGATCGAGGCGGTTCAGTTCCTGGGGAGCATAGTCATGATCAATTCGAAACTGCTGCTGGCCGGCCTGCTGGCTTGCCTTCTCGTGCCTGTCGCGGCTCTGGCGCAGGCGCTGCCCGACCTCGGCGGCAAGAAGGTGGTGGTGGTGACCGAAAACGCCTATCCGCCGCTGCAGTTCATCGATGCCAAGACCGGCAAGCAGATCGGTTGGGAATATGACGCGATGAACGAGATCGCCAAACGGCTGAATTTCAAGGTCGAGTACCAGAATACCTCTTGGGACGCGATGATCCAGGCGGTTTCCGACAATCAGTACAACATCGGCATGACCGGCATCACCATCAAGGACGACCGCAAGCAGAAGGTCGATTTCTCCGATCCGTATATGCGCTCGGAACAGTTCATGCTGGTGCGCGGCGACGAGAAGCGCTTCACCGACGCCAAGACGTTCGCCGCCTTCAAGGACGGGCTGATCGGCGCGCAGGCCGGCACGACGCCCTTCTACACCGCCGTCTACAGCGTGCTCGACGGCAACGAGCAGAACCCGCGCATCAAGCTGTTCGAGACATTCGGCGCGACGGTGCAGGCGCTGAAGGCCGGCGACGTCGACGTCGTGCTCACCGACGGCACTGCCGGCAAGGGCTATGTCGATGCGTCCAATGGCGGCCTTAAGCTGATCGGCGGCCCACTCGGCACCGAGGATTTCGGCTTCATCTTCCCCAAGGGCTCCGACCTGGTGAAGCCGGTCAACGCGGCAATCGCCGCGCTCAAGGCCGACGGTACGCTCGACGCGCTCAACAAGAAGTGGTTCCTTGATTACAAGATGGGGCAGTAGGCCCGCTTGTTGCGCGCATTTCATGACGATTGTGCGCGGGAACTCGCGCTGACTCTGCGCTCGTACACCCCCCTCTGTCCTGCCGGACATCTCCCCCTCAAGGGGGGAGATCGGATTTCGCATCGGCTTTCGCCAATTTTCAGTGTTGCAGAACGGGCCGCGAGGTCAAAGCTGCCGATCTCCCCCCTGGAGGGGGAGATCGCCGGCAGGCCAGAGGGGGGTGTGACAGAACGCTGCCTTCGTGACTCTGTTATCGGTACCGCTTGATGCCGTCGGCGCCTCCCGCCTCAGCCAAATCCGACTTCCCGTGGTGGCTTGCCGTGGCCGTGGCGATCGCCTTGGCCGCCGCCATCTTCATCGCTGCCAGCGACCTCTATGCCCAGGTCTTCGCAACCGTCGCCAAGGGCATCGGCGTCACCATCTTCGTCACGGTGGTCGCCTTCGCGCTGGCTTGCGCGATCGGCCTCGGCGTCGCGCTGATGGGCCTGTCGGGCTCACGCTGGCTCAGCCAGATCGGCCGCTTCTACGTCGAGATCATCCGCGGCGTGCCGATGCTGGTGCTGTTGTTCTGGATCGCCTTTGCCGGGGCGCCGGCCTTCGTCGCGGCATGGAACGCGCTGACGGCGCCGCTGCAAAGCGCCGGCCTCTTCGGTGAGCTGCTGGTACGCGACGTGTCGTTGCTTTGGCGCGCCGTCATGGCGCTGACCATCGGCTATTCCGCCTTCATCTCGGAGGTGTTCCGCGCCGGTATCCAGGCGGTCGAGAAGGGGCAGATCGAGGCGGCCAAGGCGCTCGGGCTGACGCGCACCCAGCGCTTCCGGCTGGTCATCTTTCCGCAGGCGATCCGCACCATCCTGCCGCCGCTCGGCAATGATTTCGTCGCCATGGTCAAGGATTCCTCGCTGGTCTCGGTGCTCGGCGTCGCCGACATCACCCAGATGGGCAAGATCTACGCCGCCGGCTCGTTCCGCTTCTTCGAAACCTATTCGATCGTCGCCTATATCTATCTCATCCTGACCGTCGGCCTGTCGTTGGCCTTGCGGGCGCTGGAGAAGCGGCTCCGCCACCAGCATGGGGAATAGAAGGCAGGCGAAAACGGCGCTACCATCGAGCGGACGCGACCGGGGAGGACCCATGATCATCGACAAGGCCAATGCGGCGCTGGAAGCGGTCTATACGGCCGACACGCCTGAGACGCTCGCCAAGGCCTATGCGCAATGGGCCGCGACCTATGACGGCGAAACCGCGGCGCTCGGCTATCTCCTGCCGTTCCTGATCACCGCCTGGGTGGCGCGCCATGTGCCGGCGGGCGAAGGGCCGCTGCTCGACGCCGGTTGCGGCACCGGCCTGTCGGGGCCGTCCCTGAAGGCACTCGGCTACCACGATATTGCCGGGCTCGACCTGTCGCAGGACATGCTGAAAATCGCCGGCAGCCGGCAGGCCTACAGCGAGCTGAAACAGGCGATGCTCGGCGGGCCATTGCCTTGGGCGGACGGGTATTTCCGCGCCTTTTTCTCGACCGGCGTGTTCACCATCAGCCACGCACCGGCGTCGGGCCTGCATGAACTGGTACGCATCACCAGGACGGGCGGCCACGCCATCTTCACGGTTCGCGACCAGGTGTTTGAAAGCGGCGGGTTTCAAGCCGTGTTTGGCGAACTGGAGCAGGCGAAAAAATGGCAGCCGGTCGAGGAGAGCCCGTGGTTCCGCTGCTACGCAATCGCCGAGCCCGACGCGCTGGTGAAGACCTTCGTGTTCGAGGTGGTTTGAGTGGCGCCTTCTTCCTTCTCCCCTTGTGGGAGAAGGTGGATCGGCGCGCAGTGCCGAGACGGATGAGGGGTGTTGGACGGAATGAGGCGTTGGCGTTCCCTGGAGCACCCCTCATCCGTCGCCTTCGGCGACACCTTCTCCCACAAGGGGAGAAGGGGAAGCCGCGCCACAACCCGCCAATTGCCGAAAAGCCAAAACATTGATATGAGCAGCGCCATGGAAGAGCTTTTTGGCGATCCGGCCTATAAAGGTTTCGTGCTGCAGGACAGGAAACGCCTGCCGTCGCGATTTTCCGCGCGCGTCTGCGGGGCGCTGACCAGCCGACTTAGCTAGGGCAGACTCGCCAGGCTGTTTCGCCGGTCCGACCGGCGTCGTTTTCCCTTTTTAAATCGACGGATTTACGCAAATGAGCGCACCGCGCACCCTCTACGACAAGATTTTCGACGACCATGTTGTCGACCGCCAGGACGACGGCACCTGCCTGCTCTATATCGACCGCCATCTGGTCCACGAAGTCACCAGCCCGCAGGCTTTCGAAGGCCTGCGCATAACCGGCCGCAAGGTTCGGCATCCGGAAAAGACGCTGGCCGTGGTCGACCACAATGTGTCGACTTCGCCGGAGCGAAAGTTCGGCATCAAGAACGAGGAAAGCCGCATCCAGGTCGAAGCGCTGGCCAAAAACGCCAAGGATTTCGGCGTCGAATATTATTCCGAGAAGGATATCCGCCAGGGCATCGTCCACATCATCGGGCCGGAGCAAGGCTTTACGCTGCCCGGCATGACCATCGTCTGCGGCGACAGCCACACCTCGACGCATGGCGCGTTCGGGGCGCTGGCGCATGGCATCGGCACCTCTGAAGTCGAGCATGTGCTGGCGACGCAGACGCTGATCCAGCGCAAGGCCAAGAACATGCTGGTGCGCGTCGACGGCGCACTGCCGGAAGGCGTCACCGCCAAGGACATCATCCTCGCCATTATCGGCGAGATCGGCACGGCCGGCGGCACCGGCTATGTCATCGAATATGCCGGCGAGGCAATCCGTGCGCTGTCGATGGAAGGCCGCATGACGATCTGCAACATGTCGATCGAAGCCGGCGCCCGCGCCGGCCTGATCGCGCCCGACGAGACCACCTTCGCCTATGTCAAGGACAAGCCGCGCGCCCCCAAGGGCGAAGCCTGGGACGCCGCGCTCGCCTACTGGAAGACGCTGCAGTCCGACGAAGGCGCGCATTTCGACAAGGTGGTCGTGCTCGACGCGGCAAAGCTGCCGCCGATCGTCTCCTGGGGCTCCTCGCCCGAGGACGTGGTCTCGGTGCAAGGCATCGTGCCGAACCCGGACGACATCACTGATGAGAACAAGCGCACCTCCAAGCAGCGCGCACTCGACTATATGGGCCTGAAGCCGGGCACCAAGATCACCGATATCGAACTCGATCGCGTCTTCATCGGCTCCTGCACCAATGGCCGCATCGAGGATCTGCGCGCCGCAGCCAAGGTGATCGAGGGCAAGAAGGTCAATCCGCGGGTCAGTGCGATGATCGTGCCGGGCTCCGGCCTGGTCAAGGAACAGGCAGAGGCCGAAGGCCTCGACAAGATCTTTGTCGCCGCCGGCTTTGACTGGCGTGAGCCGGGCTGCTCGATGTGCCTTGCCATGAACGACGACCGGCTGAAGCCGCATGAGCGCTGCGCCTCGACCTCGAATCGCAATTTCGAGGGGCGCCAAGGCTTCAAGGGCCGGACGCATCTGGTGTCGCCGGCAATGGCCGCGGCGGCGGCGATCGCCGGCCATTTCGTCGACATCCGCGAGTGGAAATAGGGCAGGCGCGCGCAGTCGGATATGAGGAGCCCGAGCCGCAATGCGGTTCGGGCATTCTTCAGTCGGGCCGCCTGACGAATTCGTGGAATCCCTCACGGCGGCCGGGTTGGTCCTTTGCGACGACCAGCGCCAGTTGGCGCTCGTCGAAGAGTTTGAACCATTCGTCCCATTCGACCAGTTCGTAGCCGCCGGCATTGACCGGGCGTTCGGCCTCATCCTGGTCCTGGTAGGCATGCTGGCCGAAGACCAGCCTCAGCATGGGCTGCGTTCCGGCTTCGGGCGACACGTCGACGATCGCCGGAAAGCCGGCGCGTGCCGCGGCCCATGAGCGAATTGCATCGTGATCGGTCAGCATGATCGTGTCGGCCATCGGAGCGTCTCCTGGTTGCCGTCGTGAAACGCCGCTCGCCGTTCGCGGTTCCGCCCAGCGGCTTTGTCGACGCACCTGTCGTATATTCGCTTTCGCTTAACCGCTTGTTTGGGCTTCCGCTCTAAGGTCCTCCAAGGGGAAGCGAGGGGAAATTACAGCGCTTGGACACCGGCCTGCTCATAGCGCTGCTCAATCCAGGCATCGCCCTCACACTCGGCGCGGCATTTCTCGTGCTGTGGTTCTATCAGCGCCACCGTCCCTATCTGGGCGTGCTGGCGGCGGGCTACTCGGCCTCGGCCGCAGGCTTCCTGCTCCAGTATTTCACGCTGCCGGTCGGCATGGCACCGACCAAGCTCATCTCGATCCTGTGCTTCACCTTCGCCACCTGCTGTCTCGCCGGCGCGGTCATTGCGCGCTATGGGCGGCGCGTGCCTTACCCGGCGGTCGGCATTCTGGCCTGCGGCGGCCTGGCCGCGTTTTCGTGGTTTCTTTTTGCCCGGCCGGATCTCACCTGGCGCATCCTTGCCATCAATTTCAGCTTCGGCGGCATCAGCCTGGTTGTCGCCGCCGAGTTGCGCGTGGTGCGCAACAACGGCCCGACAGAAATGATCCTGTTCGTGCTGTCGCTGCTTTCCGGCCTGAACTTCCTGGCGCGGACGCTTGCCGTCGTCATCGCGCATGGGCCGTTCACCAGCTATGAAGGGCTTTACTCCTCGTCCTACTGGACGACGGCTCTGCTGTCGCATGCATTGCTGTCGCTGCTTATTGCGCTTTGCCTGTTCGGCGCCGCCGCGCTCGATGTGATGAAGGCCCTGAAGACCGAAACTCTGACAGACCCGCTGTCGGGCCTGCTCAACCGCCGCGGCTTCGAGGAGCGCGCCATGCTTGTCCTGCAGCACTGTGCCACGGCGCAATTGCCGGTTGCGCTGGTGCTTGCCGATCTCGATCATTTCAAGGCGCTCAACGATCAGCATGGCCACGCGGCCGGCGATCGCGTTATCGCCGACTTCGCTGCCAAGCTTCTGTCGGCTGCAGGTACGCGCGGCGTTGCCGGCCGTATCGGCGGCGAAGAGTTCGCCGTGCTGTTGCCGCTCAGCGACCTTGGCGCGGCAAGACTGTTTGCCGAAGCCATTCGCACGGTCTATTCGGCGGGCAGAATCGACGGACTTCCGCCCGACACAAGAGTGACTGCGAGCTTCGGCGTGGCCGCCCGCACCAGCGACGAAGGGCTGGACCCGCTGATGCGCCGCGCCGACGAAGCGCTCTACAAAGCCAAAAGGAGTGGCCGCGACAGCGTATACCTGTCCTATCAGCGGCCTGAAACGGTCGTCCTTCCCAATCGGACCAGTGCTGGCTGAGCGTCAGCGGCGGCTTCGAATTAACGTCTTTTTCGCGCGTTGGTGATTTGCTGTTCGGGGGGAGTGCCAAAACGCCATGGGCAGCGCTAATTTCATCCTGATGATCAACCTGTTCGTTGCCGGGCTGCTGGCGGCGGCCTTCATGACGATCGCGGTCTATGACGCCGGCCGGGTGTCGGCACGCTGGCTGGCGTTCGGCTATGTGCTCGGCACGGCTTATTTCGCGATCGAGTTCAGCATTCCTGCCTTCGACAATGCGCGCCCCGTGGTTGTCGCCGCCTTTGCCGCCTTCCTTGGCGCTACCGTCGCCTTCAATGGCGGGCTTGCCCATAAATACCGCGTTTCGCCGCCTTGGCCGCCGATGCTGTTCTTCCTGGTCTTCGCCACCCTCGCGGTCTACTTCGTGCAGGACCTGCCACGCCAATCCTTTGTGCGAATGGCGGCCTACCAGCTTCCCTATGCGGCCATGCAGTTCACCGGGCTGGCGATCGTCTTGTCGTCCAGGCAAAGACGCGAGCGGCTCGACTATATGCTGATGGCTGTCCTGGCGGCCAGCACCTTGCAGTTCGCCAGCAAACCCTTCATCGCCCATGCGCTTGGTGGCTGGGGCGCCAACCCGCAATCTTATGCGCAGACCAGCTATGCGTTGGTGTCGCAGTCGGTCGGCACCGTGTTCGGCCTGGCGCTTGCGCTGGTGACATTGGCTATCCTGGTCCGCGACGTGCTCGCCGAGGCGACGTCGAAATCGGAAACCGACACGCTTTCGCGGCTGCTCAACCGTGGCGGCTTCGAGCGCCATGCCGAGATCGCACTGTGTGACGCCATGCAGCGCGCCGTTCCAGCGGCACTGGTCATTGCCGATCTCGACCATTTCAAGCGTATCAACGATACTTACGGCCACGCGTCGGGCGATCGGGTCATCGAGACCTTTGCCGGTTTTCTCCGCGATGCCGCGGCCGACCATCATGTCGCCGGCCGCATCGGCGGCGAGGAATTCGCTATTTTCCTGCCGGGGACCAATCTAGCCGCCGCCCGGCTCTTTGCCGAGGGCACGCGTAGCGCCTTCGGTGCCACGCCGATCGACTGCCTGCCCGCGGATCACCGCTGCAGCGCCAGCTTCGGCGTTGCCGAGCTTGGTCCGGACGAAAGCTTTTCCGACCTGCTGCGGCGCGCCGACAAAGCGCTCTATCAGGCGAAGGGCAGCGGTCGCGATTGCGTGCGTGTCTCGGTGGGGCCGGCTGTTGCCCTGCCGGCGCCGTCAACCAAGGGCGGCGTGGCCGTCAGCGGCAGGGGCTGAGCTCCGGCATTTCGCCGTCGGAGAGGCCGTACATATAGCTGCGGCCCTTGACGAAAACCGGCGGCCTATAGCAGTCGCCGCCGCGGACATCGTCCGATTCGTTTTCGTAGATCACGTCGGGATGGCCGGCGCTGGTGTAGTCGGACAATTCCTTGGCCAGCTTGCCCTCGCCAACGAGGATACGCTTGTAGCCGGCGGCGCTGTCGATGACGAGATTGCCGAAGGAATCGGCATAGACGCGGTCATGATGGCGCGTCCCGGCGAATGCCGGTGCGACGACGCCGACGGCGAGCGCCGCCAATAGGAACCAGGGAAGGCGCGATCCTGCTGAATTCGAATGCATGGCGTGCTGCTCCATTTGCTGAGAGGCAAGCCTCCTCGAATCAGAAATTAACCTTTTATTAACCTTTGTTAAGAGGGCAACCGCAGCAGGGGCGAGGTCTCGGAAAATATGGTTAATACTCGATCGCCCACCGGCCATCATTCGGCCATGCCTTGTTCCCACCATCCCCAGCATCGGGCACGACTCAAAAAGCATGAAATCCGGTGGCTTGCCGGAGCATCGCGGCGGGCTCGATACGCGGGGGGGAAAGCAGCAAATGAGATTACGCCGCACGTTTCGGATGGCGCTGGCCATTCCGCCGCTGCTGGCTGCCGCCGCCTGCGCGCCGCAGACCAGCGCGCCCAAGCTCGGCGACACGGCCGCCGCTTCCGTGTCGCTTGCTCCCGCCGCTAGTGAACCGACGGCACCGCAGCCGCGCACAGCTACTTACAACTGCGCCGACGGTAGCGTGATGACCATCGAGAATCTCGGCACGTCGGTGCTCGTCCTCGGCCAGAACGGCGCCAGCGCCGAGCTGCCGGCGTCACCGGCCAATCAGACCAGCCGTTACGGCGAGGCGCATGACGCAATCGTGATCGATGGGCGTGAGGCGCTGGTGATGAAGGGCGGTGCATCACCGCTGGCCTGCAAGCGCTGATCCGCCCCTTGCGCCAGCCATATTTTGCAGTGCGGCGACATTGTGCCGGCGCAAGGCGACAGTCCTAATCGATTGAAGCTGAAAGCCTCGCTTTCATCAGACTAAATTACGTTTTCGAAACGGTTTTCCGGCTTTGACGCGGTGCAAAAAGAGCATTAGAAACCGGCTGTCCGAAGTCGCAACCGGAAGCGGTAATGCCGCATTCCCACCTGAGGCTCCAGAGACGCCGAACTGGGGGAGCCATGAGCAAATCACCAGCCACCCGCGAATTTGCCAGACGTGAACGGCCGCTTTCGCCGCATCTGACCGTCTATCGGCCGCCGATCACCATGACGATGTCGATCGTCCACCGCATCACCGGCGGGGCGCTCTATTTCGGCACGCTGCTGGTCGCGCTGTGGCTGATGGCGGCGGCGAGCTCGGAGGCGACCTTCAATGCCGTCAACTGGGCCTTCGGCTCGTGGCTGGGACGGCTGGTGCTGTTCGGCTACAGCTGGGCGCTGATGCACCACATGCTGGGCGGTGTGCGCCATCTTATCTGGGACACTGGGGCAGGGCTGGAAAAGCATACGGCATCGAGGATCGCCTGGGCGACGCTTGCCGGCTCGGTCACGCTGACGCTGCTGATCTGGATCGCCGGCTACATGGCGCGGGGAGCCTGACATGAACGGCAAGAACACCGACATGCGCACGCCGCTGGCCAAGGTCCGCGGCCTCGGTTCCGCCCGCGAGGGCACCGGCCATTTCTGGCGCCAGCGGCTGACGGCGATCTCCAACATCCCGCTGGTCCTGTTCTTCGTCGGCTTCCTGATCGCACTCAACGGCGCCAGCTATCTCGAGGTGCGCGCCGCACTTGCCAATCCGTTCGTTGCACTGGTCCTGGCGCTGGTGCTGTTGTCGGTGCTCTACCACATGCGGCTCGGCATGCAGGCGATCATCGAAGACTATGTGCATGGCGAAGGCACCAGGCTGGCGCTGCTCGCCCTCAACACATTCTTTCCCGTCGTCGTCGGCGTCGCTTCGGTCTTCGCCCTGCTTAAACTGGCATTTGGAGGCTGATTTTTGGCCAAGGACGCGAAGAACGCCAACACGGCTTCCGCCTATAGCTATGTCGATCACAAATTCGACGTCGTGGTCGTCGGCGCCGGCGGCGCCGGCCTGCGCGCCGCGCTCGGCATGGCCGAGCAGGGCCTGCGCACCGCCTGCATCACCAAAGTGTTCCCGACGCGCTCGCATACGGTTGCGGCGCAGGGCGGCATCGCCGCCTCGCTCGCCAATATGGGGCCCGACAACTGGCAGTGGCATCTCTTCGACACCGTCAAAGGCTCAGATTGGCTGGGCGACACCGACGCTCAAGAATACATGGTGCGCGAAGCGCCGGCGGCGGTCTACGAGCTCGAGCACTACGGCGTTCCCTTCAGCCGCACCGAGGACGGGAAAATCTACCAGCGGCCGTTCGGCGGCATGATGATGAATTTCGGCGAGGGGCCGCCGGTGCAGCGCACCTGTGCGGCCGCCGACCGCACCGGCCACGCCATGCTGCACACGCTCTACGGCCAGTCGCTGAAGCACAATGCGCAGTTCTTCATCGAGTATTTCGCGCTCGATCTGATCATGGAGCCGGACGGCACCTGCACCGGCGTCGTCGCCTGGAACCTCGACGACGGCACCATCCACCGCTTTTCGGCCAAGATGGTGGTGCTGGCGACCGGCGGCTATGGCCGCGCCTATTTCTCGGCCACCTCGGCGCATACCTGCACCGGCGATGGCGGCGGCATGGCCGCACGCGCAGGCCTGCCGCTGCAGGATATGGAGTTCGTGCAGTTCCACCCGACCGGCATATACGGCGCCGGCTGCCTGATCACCGAGGGCGCGCGCGGCGAGGGCGGCTATCTCGTCAATTCCGAGGGCGAGCGCTTCATGGAGCGCTACGCGCCGTCAGCCAAGGATCTGGCTTCGCGCGACGTCGTCTCGCGCTGCATGACGCTGGAAATCCGCGAGGGCCGCGGCGTCGGCCCGAAGAAGGATCACATTTTCCTGCATCTCGACCATCTCGACCCGGCCGTTCTGCACGAGAGGCTTCCAGGTATTTCGGAATCGGCAAAGATCTTTGCCGGCGTCGACCTGACCAAGGAGCCGATCCCGGTGCTGCCGACGGTCCACTACAATATGGGCGGCGTGCCGACCAATTACTGGGGCGAGGTGCTGAATCCGACGGCGTCGAATCCGGACCAGGTGTCGCCCGGGCTGATGGCGGTCGGCGAAGCCGGCTGCGCCTCGGTGCACGGTGCTAACCGGCTGGGCTCCAACTCGCTGATCGACCTGGTGGTGTTCGGCCGTGCGGCGGCAATCCGGGCCGGCCAGGTGATCGACCGCACATCGGCGATCCCTTCGCCCAACGAGGCCGCCGTCGAAAAGATCATGGACCGCTTCGACCGGCTGCGTCACGCCAACGGCTCGACGCCGACAGCGGTTTTGCGCGAAAAGATGCAGAAGGCGATGCAGGAGGACGCGGCGGTGTTCCGCACCCAGGAATCGCTGGAAAGCGGCTGCAGGCGCATTTCGCAGATCTGGGGTGAACTCGGCGACGTCAAGGTGTTTGACCGCTCGATGATCTGGAACTCCGACCTGGTCGAGACGCTGGAGCTGGAAAACCTGATGGCCAACGCCATCACCACCGTCTACGGCGCCGAGGCGCGCAAGGAAAGCCGCGGCGCGCACGCGCGGGAGGACTTTTCGGCCCGCGACGACGCCAACTGGCGCAAGCATACGCTGGCTCGGCTCAACGAGGCCGGCGAGGTGGCGCTCACCTACCGGCCGGTGCACACCGAAACGCTGCTTAAGGAAGCAGACGGCGGCATCAACCCGGCCAAGATCGCGCCAAAGGCCAGGGTGTATTGACGATGGCGCTGGCGGTTGCGGGATATTCCGGCACGCTCCTTCCGGCCAAGCTCGGCCTGAAGGACGGGATGATTGCCGCTTTCGTCGCCTTGCCGGCCGAGCTGGACGACCTTGCCGAAGCCGTGGACTTTGCCGAGCTCGACCGGCTGGCCAACTGGTCGGCGATTTCGGGCGTTCATGACAAATACGATGCCGTGCATGCTTTCACCCGGCAGCGTGTCGAGATCGAGGACCGTCTTGGCGACATCGAAGCAGCGATCAAGCGGGACGGCATGGTCTGGGTCTCTTGGCCAAAAAAGGCATCGAAAGTGCCGACCGACGTCACCGAGGACGTTATCCGCACAGAGGCGCTGAAGCTCGACCTCGTCGACGTCAAGGTCGCGGCGGTGAACGAGATCTGGTCCGGGCTGAAGCTCGTCATCCGAAAGGACCTGAGGTAATGGTCGAACTCACGCTTCCGAAAAACTCGAAGATCATGGCCGGAAAAGCCTGGCCGAAGCCGGAGGGCGCGACCAATCTGCGCGAATACCGCATCTACCGCTGGTCGCCGGACGATGACGAGAACCCGCGCATGGATACGTATTTCGTCGACATGGACGATTGCGGGCCGATGGTGCTCGACGCGCTGCTCTGGATCAAGAACAAGATCGATCCGACGCTGACGCTGCGCCGCTCCTGCCGCGAAGGCATTTGCGGCTCGTGCGCCATGAACATCGACGGGTCGAACACGCTGGCCTGCACCAAGGGCTGCGACGATATTTCCGGCGCGATCAAGGTCTATCCGCTGCCGCACATGGCCGTGGTCAAGGACCTGGTGCCCGACCTCACCAATTTCTACGCCCAGCACGCCTCGATCGAGCCGTGGCTGAAGACGGTGTCGCCCGAGCCGGCCAAGGAATGGCTGCAGAGCCATGAGGACCGCGAAAAGCTCGACGGGCTCTACGAGTGCATATTGTGCGCCTGCTGCTCGACCTCCTGCCCGAGCTACTGGTGGAACGGCGAGCGCTATCTCGGCCCGGCGACGCTGCTGCAGGCCTATCGCTGGCTGATCGATTCCAGGGACGAGGCGACGGGCGAGCGGCTCGACAATCTCGAAGACCCGTTCCGGCTCTATCGCTGCCACACCATCATGAACTGCGCCCAGACTTGCCCCAAAGGGCTCAACCCGGCCAAGGCGATCGCCGAGATCAAGAAGATGATGGTGGAGCGACGGGTTTAGGCGGCGGGCGGGTTGCAGCCGAGATCGTCTCGTCCGTAGCGATCCTTCGCGCCCCCTCTGTCCTGCCGGACATCTCCCCCTCAAGGGGGGAGATTAGCAGCTTGGAGGACAGCGCCCTTTCTGCAGCCTTGAAAAGTGGCGAAGCGGTGATGACAGCCAATCTCCCCACTAGAGGGGGAGATGTCCGGCAGGACAGAGGGGGGCGCTGTCCCGCCGAGTTCGAAAGGATAGCAAACTTATGACCGATATCGACCTTCCCATCCTCTCTCCCATCGAAGCCCGCGTGCTCGGCTGCCTTATCGAAAAGAAGGAGCTGACGCCGGACGTCTATCCGCTGACGCTCAATGCGGCACATGCGGCGGCCAACCAGAAGACGGCGCGCGAGCCGGTGATGTCGGTCGAACTTGGCGAGGTCAGAAGAGCGCTTGGCCAGCTCGAGCAGAAGGGCCTAGTCAGGCAAGTGTTCGCGTCGCGCGTCGAGCGCTACGAGCATGTCGTGGCGCAGCGCTTTTCCCTGACCTCGGCGCAGATCGCGCTGCTCGGCCTGTTGCTGCTGCGCGGCCCGCAGACGGCCTATGAATTGCTGGCGCGAAGCGAGCGCATGGCGCGGCTGCCGTCGATCGACGAGCTTCGCGGCAATCTCGATCTGCTGATCGGCCGCCGGCCACCGCTGGTGCAGCAGATCGATCGCGGCCCAGGCCAGCGCGAGGATCGCTATGTCCATCTGCTCAGCGGGCCGCCGCAGCTGTCGGCTGCCGCAGCGCCCCTGCAGTCGTCCTCGCCGGCGTCGGATCTGGAGACGCGCGTGCAGGCCCTCGAGGAAGAGGTCGCGGCATTGCGCGCTCGTCTCGACGCACTGTCCGGCGATGGGCGATAAGGATTTTCGAGACGTCGGGGACGGCCCCTCAGGTAACGTGTTCGTTGCCTACTTTCGATTGGCTGGCGCTGCCCCGCCTGCCGGCGACCTCTCCCCGTATAGGGACGAGGAGAGGGACGCTCTTCGACGGTTTCGTCAATCATCAACGTTGCAAGAAGGGTGCCGCAGCTGCGGCCAGCTTCTTTCTCCCCGTCACTGACGGGGAGAAATGCCCGGCAGGGCAATGAGGGGCGGCGCCGACTTCAACAATTGATGGACTCCAACACCAGTTGGAATCTATCAGACATAAAAGCTCCCTCACCCGAGCCTGGCGTCGAGCGATACTTTGATGGCGCCGAGCGCTTTCGAGACCGGGCATTCGGCCTTGGCCTTCTCGGCCAATTCCTTGAACTTGGCGGCATCGATGCCCGGTACCTTGCCGACCAGCGTGATCGCGCTGCCGGTGATGCCGGTGCCGGGGACCAGCGTTACCACGGCCTTGGCGTCGAGCTCGGCAGCCGGAGTGCCGTTCTCGGCGAGAAAATGCGAAAGCTGCATGGCGTAGCAGCCGGCATGGGCGGCGGCGATCAGCTCTTCCGGGTTTGTGCCGGATTTGCCGCTCTCGTCCTCGAAACGCATCTTGGCGGAATAGGGCGTGCCCTTCAGCGTCCCGCTCTGTGTATCGAGCGTGCCTTTGCCTTCCTTGAAACTGCCTTTCCAAACGGCGTTGGCGGTGCGGTCCATCAATTCCTCCTTGATTGTCGTGATTGAGCCCGTGATCGGCATCCAGTCGACTATAGCGCGCGCCGGAGCGAAGGCCACCCACGCTTTCGTATCGGCGGCAGCGTGACACATCATGTCGAGCGAAAAAAATTAAAAAAAATACGCGTGCAAAAATGTCGACTTCCATCTGTCCCGGCCGTCCTGCGGGCGGCCATGGACTTGGTGGCCGGATGGAGGACCACATGAACAACCTGTTTTCTGCTCACTGGACAAGCACCGGCCACAGGGCCGGTGAACAACAAGCCGACTGGTCGCGCCTGCAGCCTTCCGGCTTCGGCCGATTGCTTGCGGCGATTGCCATTATCGGGATTGCGGTATCTCTTCTCGACTATGCTGCGGCCGGTCTCGATTCTGCGGCAGGCAAGGGCTCCGCGGAGATTTCCGTAGCCTCGTCTTCGGCTTCAAGCCAGGAATGGAGATAAAAATGAAGTATGTTTGCCTGGTCTATGGTGAAGAAAAAGATCTCTACGCAATGACGCCCGAGAGGCTGGCCAAGCTCGACGCCGATTCGATGGCCCATGACCGGTCATTGGACCAACGCGGGATGCTGATCATCGCGCAGGCGCTGCAATCGGTGAAAACGTCGAAAACCGTTCGCAGGCGCAAGGGCAAGCGGCTGGTCACCGACGGCCCCTTCGCCGAAACCAAGGAGCAGTTGCTCGGTTTCGTCATGATCGAGGCCGAGAGCCTAGACGAGGCGCTGGAGATCGCGGGCGAGATTCCGCTGGCCGAAATCGGCACGATCGAGGTGCGGGCGATCTACAAGGTGCCCGGGTCATAGAGATGTCTCGATAGGTTCCTCCGCGGAGCGGCGGAGACCAACGACTGGCGCGGGCTTTCGTTTTCCTCATCGGACGCAACTTTTGCGTGTTGAAGCGAAGCAATACTTCTCCTATGGTCGCCGAGATCGGGGGATTTCGGGGCATGCATATATTGATTGCAGCAATCGGCCTGCTGGGGGCAGCGGCGTTCTGGTGGTACCGGCTGAAGACCATGAACGACGCGGCGCGTGAGGTTGCCGACGTCGTTGGCCGCGTGCAGGGCAACGTCCGCCGCAAGAAACTGCGCAAGCAGGCGGCGCTCTCGCCGCTGACGGCGATCGACGATCCGGTCGTCGCCGCCGCGACGCTGATCACCGCCATCGTTTCCGAACATGGTCCTGTGCTGCCGCAACGCGAAGCTGCCATTCGATCGGTGATCTCGGAGATTGCCGACAAAAAACAGACCGATGAAGCGGTGATCTACGCCAAATGGGCGGCATCGCAAATCGACGACGCCACGGTCGTCATCGACAAGCTGGCACCGTTCCTGCGCGAACGGCTCGACGCGGCCGAAAGGAGCGATCTGCTGCGGATGGTCAGCCGTGCGGCGGAAGCCGGCGGACAAAACCTGCAGATTCCCGACCAGCGCATGCTGCGGCTGCGCCAGAAGCTGGGCTTCGAGGTGAACTAAGTTCCCTGACACGGAAATTTGGCAGACCGCATGGCGATTAAGCCGAGACGCCTGATCGCTTCAGGGCCTGTTTAGATCGCCTCGCCCTTCAACAGTTTCGGCGTGTCGCCGGACAGACCCGACGCCTGGCGGATGAAAAACCCCTTCAGCCGGGGCATGCGCTCGACGAGGCCGAGGCCGATGTCGCGCAAAGTGCGCAGCGGGCCGAAATCGTTGGAAAACATCCGGTTCAGCACATCGGTGGTGATGCCCATCTGCACCGTGTCGAAACGCCGCCATTGCTGGTAGCGCTCAAGCACGTCGAGCGCGCCGATGTCCTGGCCGAGCCGGTCGGCCTCGACCACCACTTCGGCCAGCGCCGCCACGTCCTTGAAGCCGAGATTGAGACCCTGGCCGGCGATCGGGTGGATGCCGTGGGCGGCGTCGCCGGCCAAGGCGATGCGCGGCGCGACGAAGGCGCGCGCAATGATCAGCCCTAGCGGCCAGGCACGCGGCTTGTCGGCGATATGAATTTCGCCGAGTTTCAGGCCAAAGCGCTGCTCGAGCTCATATTCCAGGACCAGCGCGTCGCCACTGACCAGTTTCTCGGCATCCTGCGACCGTTCGACCCAGACGATCGACGAGCGGTTGGTGCCGTCCTTGCCCGGCTTGAGCGGCAGCATGGCAAACGGGCCTGCGGGCAGGAAATGCTCTTCGGCGCGGCCGTTGTGCGGCCGCTCGTGCGCCACCGTGCAGACGATGCCGGACTGGCCATACTCCCATTTTACCGTCTTGATGCCGGCCATGTCGCGCAGCTTCGAGTTGACGCCGTCGGCGGCAACCAGCAGCCGCGCCTTCAGCGTCGCGCCGTCGGCAAGATGCACCGTTATGCCGGCGCCGTTGATGTCGAAGGCGCTGACGGCGACGCCTTCGATGATGCCGATGCCGAGTTGTTCGGCGCGCCGGCGCAAGGCGCCGTTCAAATCCTTGTTGGCGACCATATGCGCAAAGGGTTCGCCGGGCGCGACCTCGCCGTCGAAGGTGAGGAACACCGGGCGGACCGGATCGGATGTGCGCGAATCGGTGACAATCATTTCGGTGATTGCCTGCGCCTCCGGCGCGATCTCGTTCCAGACGCCGAGCTGGTCGAGCATGCGGCACGCGGCGGCGGCAATCGCCGAGGCGCGGCCGTCCTTCTGCCAGACACCGGCCGGCGCGGCATCGACGACGGCGACGGCGAGGCTCGGCCGCGCCTGCTTCAGCGACACGGCGGCGGCCAAGCCGATATAACCGGCGCCGGCGACCAGAACGTCGAGCGAATTCTTGCTGTCGACCATGGGCAATTCCTTTCGCAGCCTGACTGTCGCCGGGCATTCCGCCCTTGACTGCCCGCTGTTCCTGTCGGAAACCGCCATGGTAATTTTGCGGCGAGGTCAAGATGACGGCAGCCATGGACGAGCTTCTCGGTATTCTCGACCTCGAGCAGCTGGAACACAACCTGTATCGTGGTCGCAGCCCCAAGCTCGATTGGCAGCGCATCTTCGGCGGCCAGACCATCGCCCAGGCGCTGGTCGCCGCGCAGCGAACGGTCGAGCCCGAGCGCCACGTGCATTCGCTGCATGGCTATTTCATGCGGCCGGGCGACACCAAGGTGCCTATCATCTACGAGGTCGACCGCATCCGTGACGGCGGCTCCTTCACCACGCGCCGCGTCGTGGCGATCCAGCACGGCCAGGCGATCTTTTCGCTGGAAGCCTCGTTCCAGCAGGATGAGGTCGGCCTGGAACATCAGGTGCCGATGCCGCAGGACGTGCCGGCGCCTGACACGTTGCTGTCGCAGCGCGAATTGCTGGGCAAGTTCGGCGAAGCCGTGCCCGACGGCATCAAGCGCTATTGGGAGCGCGACCGGCCGATCGAGATGAAGCCGGTGATGCTGAAGCATTATACCAGCCGGGAAAAGCTCGAGCCGAAGCAGAACATCTGGATCCGCACCACCGGCCCGGTGCCGGCCGACCGCGCCACGCAGGCGGCCGTGCTCGCTTACCTCTCGGATATGACGCTGCTCGACACCTCGACCTTTGCCCATGGCCGCGCCATTTTCGATCGTGATATCCAGGCAGCCAGCCTCGACCACGCCATGTGGTTCCACCGCAGCCATCCGCTCGACGACTGGATGCTGTACACGCAAGACAGCCCGTCGACGCAAGGATCGCGTGGCTTTACCCGCGGCTCGCTGTTTGCCCGCGACGGCACCCTGATCGCCTCGGTTGCCCAAGAAGGACTCATCCGGCTGAAGCGGCCGCCTGCGGAGTAGGCATTTTTCGAAATTTGCCTACTTTTTAAGCATATGCACTGCCGCGCCTGTGAACAGGCAGCTGCCAGACCTTCTCGATTTCGTTGTTTAACAACAGCTTAACACCCTGCTTCGGCAATTGGCACGGAGCTTGAATCCTAGCGGGCACTCTCCGGCTCTCATGGGGATCGGCGAAGTCGTGCAAACGCGGGGACCCGCAACAGCAAAGGGTGAAACCTTATGAAGATCGTGATGGCAATCATAAAGCCGTTCAAGCTCGACGAGGTGCGCGAGGCGCTCACCGCAGTCGGCATCCAGGGCCTGACCGTCACCGAAGTAAAAGGCTACGGACGTCAGAAGGGGCACACGGAAATCTATCGCGGGGCGGAATACGCGGTCAGCTTCCTGCCGAAGATCAAGATCGAAGTCGCGGTCGCTGTCGACATGGTCGACAAGGCCGTCGAAGCCATCACCGCGGCGGCCAAGACCGGCCAGATCGGCGACGGCAAGATCTTCGTTTTCGGCATCGACCAGGCGGTGCGCATTCGCACCGGCGAAACAGACACCGACGCGCTTTGAGCTGCGGATACGTATTCCAATGGAGAGTTCAATGAATATTCCTTCCACCTTGAAGATAACGGGACGCGCGGCCGTTTTAGGTTCGCTCGCTCTCGCTGCGCTGGGCACGGTTGCTGCGTTCGCGCAGGAAGCGGCACCGGCGGCACCGGCTGCCCCTGCGCCCGCGCTCGACACCGGCAACACAGCCTGGATGCTGACCTCGACGGCGCTGGTGCTGATGATGACCGTACCGGGCCTGGCGCTGTTTTATGGCGGCATGGTGCGCAAAAAGAACGTGCTCGCCACCATCATGCAGAGCTTTGCCATCACCTGCCTGGTGACGGTGCTGTGGTTCATGTTCGGCTACTCGCTGGCCTTCTCGGATGGCGGCGGCATGAATGCCTATCTCGGCGGCTTCTCGAAGTTCTTCCACAACGGCATCACCACCTCCTCGCTGTGGCTGCCGGGCGTGGCGAACATTCCTGAGTTCGTCTTCTCGATGTTCCAGATGACCTTCGCCATCATCACGCCGGCGCTGATTGCCGGCGCCTTCGCCGAACGCATGAAGTTCTCGGCGCTGCTCATCTTCATGGGCGCGTGGCTGCTGGTGGTCTACGCCCCGATCGCGCACTGGGTGTGGGGCGGCGGCTTCCTCGGCACAGCCGGCGTTCTCGATTTCGCCGGCGGCACGGTCGTTCACATCAATGCCGGTGTTGCCGGCCTGGTCTGCGCGCTGGTTCTCGGCAAACGTGAAGGCTACGGCACCACCAACATGGCGCCGCACAACCTCGTCTACTCCGTCATCGGCGCTTCGCTGCTGTGGGTCGGCTGGTTCGGCTTCAACGCCGGCTCGGAACTGGCCGCCGACGGCCTTGCCGGTGCCGCGATGCTGAACACCCAGGTTGCCGCTGCCGCTGCGGCGCTCGCCTGGATGTTCGCCGAATGGATCGTCGCCAAGAAGCCGAGCGTGCTTGGCATCATCTCGGGCGCCGTCGCCGGCCTGGTCGCGGTGACGCCGGCTTCCGGTTTCGTCAATCCGACCGGCGCCTTCATCGTCGGCATCGTCGCCGGCGTGCTCTGCTACGTCTCGGCCGTCAAGCTCAAGCACGCGTTCGGCTATGACGACTCGCTCGATGCATTCGGCGTGCACGGCATCGGCGGCATCATCGGTGCATTGCTGACCGGCGTGCTCGCCGATCCGGCGATCAACAGCCTTGGCTCGGGTGCCTCTGTCGGCAAGCAGCTCTACGGTATCGTCTTCACCATCCTGTGGACGGCGATCGCGAGCTTCGTGATCCTCTATATCGTCAAGGCGCTGGTCGGCCTGCGTCCTTCGACCCAGGAAGAGGTCGAAGGCCTCGACATCAGCCAGCACGGCGAAGTGGTGCCGTGAGGTTTATTGGCTGGCACCGGCGTTTGCCGGTGCGGGGAAGATCCCGTCGTGATGCTCCCGAAAGGGCTCACGCCTTGAGGCCCGGAAGATTTCCGGGCCTCTTTTTTGTGCGCAGGCGGCCGTTATGGCTCGATCACACAATCGCTTGATCAAGGTGCTCGATCCGCCGGCGGCGTGAAACAGCGGCCGCAACGCTCCGAACTGTGGTGGCGGTCGCCCGTTCCGGTGACGCAGAATGCCCATGGTTAATGCGCCCTTAACCTTCCCGCCGCTAGTCTGACAGCCGAATCTGCCGTGTTGCGCGTCCGCGCCCGGCCGGGCAACGACAGACGAGGAAAAGCATGCGTTCAGGGGCTTCAGCACCGCTTGCGCTGGCCGATACGGAGCACGGCATCCGGTCGTTCGCGAGGCGCCAGGTCGGGCGGCTGGTCGGTGCCGGGCTGTTTGCTCTGGTTGGTTTCGGCGTCGCCGCCCTTGCCACCTGGAACGTCGCCGATCCGAGCTTTTCGCACGCCACCGACAATATCGTCACCAATGCAATGGGTTATGCCGGCGCCGTCTTTTCCGACATTGCCATGCAGTTCTTCGGACTTGCCGCCGTTGCGGCGCTGGTGCCGGCGGTGATCTGGGGATTTCTGCTGTTTACCGCGCGCGGCGTCGACCGGCTGCCGAAACGGGCGCTGGCCTGGTTCGGGTTTTCGCTGCTTGGCGCGGCAATTGCCGGCTGCGTGGTGCCGCCCAAGACCTGGCCGCTGCCGACCGGCCTCGGCGGCGTCTTCGGCGACATGGTGCTCAATATCCCGGGCCTGGTCATCGGCGGCTATCCGACCGGCCTCGTCGCCAGCGTGCTCGCCGTGCTCCTGGCAGCGCCGGCGCTGTGGGTATTCTTGTATGGCTCGGCGCTGATTTCGCGCAAGAACGGCTTTGCCGTCCTCGAACAGCCTGCAGTGCCCGATCCGCAGGACGACCTGCTTTTCGACAATGAAGAGGACGAGGGCGACGAAGGTATATTGGCGCTTGGCGCCATCACCCACTGGTGGCTGTCGCTGCGGGCCTATCTGCGCCGCCGCGCCGCGCGCCGGCGCGAGCGCGACGATTTCGAGCCGGAGATGGAACCGCGCCCCAGCGCCTGGCGGCGGGCGGCCGAACGGGTCGAATCGGCCGAGCTCGCCGAGGCGCGGATGAGCCCGGGCGGGCGCGCGCGCGTCGAGCCGGAATTCTTCGCCGCCATGGTCAACGACCGCAGTGCCTCGATCGACCCTGACGATGCCGACGTCTTCGATAACGACGACAATGACGACGACATGGATTTCGCGCCCGAGCCGGCCGGCCAGCGCCGCGCCGCGCCAACGGCCAAGGTCCAGAACTTCCGTTCCGACGCGGCGACACGCGTCGAGGCGCCGGCGCCGCGGCCGGCCCCCGGCGCCCGCGTCCAGCGCGAGGCGCAGACTTCGCTGATCGGCTCGGAAAAATTCGAGATGCCGTCGCTGCACTTCCTGTCGGAACCAAAGAACGTGGTGCGCGACGCCAGCCTGTCCAAGGACGCGCTGGAGCAGAACGCCCGCCTGCTCGAGGGCGTGCTGGAGGATTTCGGCGTCAAGGGCGAAATCATCCATGTGCGTCCGGGTCCGGTCGTCACGCTCTACGAGCTGGAACCGGCGCCCGGCATCAAATCGTCGCGGGTCATCGGCCTGTCCGACGACATCGCCCGCTCGATGAGCGCCATCGCCTGCCGTGTCGCCGTGGTGCCCGGCCGCAACGCGATCGGCATCGAATTGCCGAACGCCAGGCGCGAGACGGTCTATTTGCGCGAGATCATGGCCAGCCGCGATTTCGAAACCACCAAGGCCAAGCTGGCGCTGGCGCTGGGCAAGACCATCAATGGCGAGGCGGTGATCGTCGACATCGCCAAAATGCCGCACGTGCTGGTCGCCGGCACTACCGGCTCGGGCAAGTCCGTCGCCATCAACACCATGATCCTGTCGCTGCTCTACCGGCTGACGCCGCAGGACTGCCGGCTGATCATGATCGATCCAAAGATGCTGGAGCTCTCGGTCTATGACGGCATTCCGCATCTTCTGACGCCGGTCGTCACCGATCCGAAGAAGGCGGTGGTGGCGCTGAAATGGACCGTGCGGGAGATGGAGGACCGCTACCGCAAGATGTCCAAGGTCGGCGTCCGCAACATCGACGGCTTCAACGCGCGCGTGCAGCAGGCCGAGAAAAAGGGCGAAAGGATCTCGCGCACCGTGCAGACCGGCTTCGACCGCCAAACCGGCGAGGCGATCTACGAGACGGAGAACCTCGACCTCGAGCCGATGCCCTACATCGTCGTCATCATCGACGAGATGGCCGATTTGATGATGGTCGCCGGCAAGGACATCGAAGGCGCGGTGCAGCGCCTGGCGCAGATGGCGCGCGCCGCCGGCATCCATGTCATCATGGCGACGCAGCGGCCGTCGGTCGACGTCATCACCGGCACCATCAAGGCGAATTTCCCGACCCGCATCTCCTTCCAGGTGACATCGAAGATCGACAGCCGCACCATCCTGGGCGAGCAGGGCGCCGAACAGCTGCTCGGCATGGGCGACATGCTCTACATGGCCGGCGGCGGCCGCATCCAGCGCGTGCACGGTCCCTTCGTCTCCGACGACGAGGTGGAGAAGATTGTCGCGCATCTGAAGCTGCAGGGCGTGCCGGAATATCTCGACGCCATCACCGAGGACGACGACAAGGATGACGATGAGCCGACGGGCAAAGGCAGTGGCGGCGGCGACGGCGGTAATTTCGAGGATTCCGACGATCCCTACGACCAGGCGGTCGCGGTGGTGCTGCGCGACGGCAAGGCCTCGACCAGCTACATCCAGCGCCGGCTCGGCATCGGCTACAACCGCGCCGCCTCGATCATCGAGAAGATGGAGAAGGAAGGCATTGTCGGCCCGGCCAACCATGCCGGAAAACGCGAAATCCTGGTGCCGACGGAGGACGACAAGTTCTAGAGCGCGTCCGCGCCGGCAACTTTGAACCTTTTGGCGCGTTGCAGCGGACGGGGTTCGTGCGGCCCGCCAAACTTAAGCCCAACTGGGGGGCCAGACCAATATAACGAGCAAGCAATCAGATGATGGTGACCGGCATGAAAAACGCAACTCTCGCCCCAAGCAGGGATTTCGCCCCAACCCGCCGGCAGGTGTTCGGCCTCGGCCTGGTCCTGGCCGGTGCGGCGGCCGCCAACCTCGTGCCCGGCTTCCAGTTGCTGGCGTCGGCGCAAGCAGCGGTTCCGGCGACGGCGCAGAAGATCGCCGATCATTTCTCCTCGGTCAAATCGATGAGCGGCGAGTTCGTGCAGTTCGGACCCAAGGGCGAGCAGACCGGCGGCAAGTTCTTTCTGGAACGGCCGGGCAAGATCCGCTTCAATTACGACGGCGCCTCGAATTTCAGGGTGATTTCCGACGGCAAGTCGGTAGTCATCCTCAACAAGAAGCTGCGGACCTCCGACCTCTATCCGCTGTCGAAGACGCCGCTGAAGCTGCTGCTCGACGACAAGATCGATCTGTCGGGTGGGCGCGTCAGAAGCGTCAAGGAAGAGGACGATCTCACCACCATCCAGCTTGCCGACAAATCGGTGTTCGGCAATTCGAAGATCACCATGATGTTCGATCCGAAATCTTATGAATTGCGGCAGTGGACCATCACCGATGCGCAAGGCAAGGACACGACGGTGATGATCTTCAACACCAAGGAGGGCGTCAGCTTCGCCCCCGACACCTTCGCCATCGACTATACGGCGAACCGCGAGCTGAACACCAAGACACGGTAACTTCTACCGTTGCGGGATGGCTTTTCCGCGTTGGTGCGGGCGGCTTGTTTTTGCGGTGCGCGGCTGGCAGTAGTTTCCGCGATTGACTTCCGTCGGAGCCATCCGGCGGATCTTGCGTTGTCCGGAACCTCACATGCCGTTTTCCGTCGCTACCTGGAACATCAACTCCGTCCGGCTGCGCATGCCGATCGTCGAGCGCCTGCGGGTCGAGCAGGCGCCGGACGTGCTCTGCCTGCAGGAAACCAAGGTTCCGGACGAATTGTTTCCGGAGAAGGCGTTCCGCAAGCTCGGCTACGAGCACATCGCCTTCCATGGCCAGAAGGGCTATCACGGCGTTGCCACCATAGCGCGGCGGCCGATCGAGGTGGTCGAAAAGCGCCGCTTCTGCGAGATCGACGACAGCCGGCATCTGTCGGTCACCGTCAAGGCCGGCGGCAAAACGATCCTGCTGCACAATTTCTACGTACCGGCCGGCGGCGACGAGCCCGACCCGGCCGTCAACCGCAAGTTCAAGCACAAGCTCGATTTCGTTGCCGAGATGAACGCCGTCCGCGCCGAGCATGACGAGCACTCCGGCTCGATCCTGGTCGGCGACCTCAACATCGCGCCGCTCGAGCACGATGTCTGGTCGCACAAGCAGCTCCTCAATGTCGTCAGCCATACGCCGGTCGAGACGGAAAACTTCGAGGCAATGCGGCTCGCCGGCGACTGGATCGACCTGATGCGGCTCAATGTGCCTTACGAGGAGAAACTCTACACCTGGTGGAGCTATCGCGCCCAGGATTGGCAGGCCTCAAATCGCGGCCGCCGCCTCGACCATGTCTGGTCGTCGCCAAACCTGGTGTCGCATTTTGCCGGCTATGAAATCCTGCGGCCGGCGCGCGGCTGGGAACGGCCCTCGGACCATGTGCCGGTGATCGGGCGTTTCAACCTGGATTAGCTTTGTCTCGCCTTAACAACTCAGCGAAACCTGAAGCTATCCGCGATGTAGTCGGGACGGGCGTTCAGCGTGGCGAAAACGTCCTCCAGGTCAGGCGCCCCCGCCAATATGCCCGACAGGACCAGCGTCGTCGCGACGCCGACGCCGTTGCCGCCGGCGATGTCGTGCTCGACGCTGTCGCCGACGCAGACCACGCTGTCGCGCTCCGGGTGGCCCGCCAGTGCCAGCGCTGCCTCGAATATCTGCGGATTGGGCTTGCCAATGCGCGCCACGCTGCCGCCGAGGCTCTCATAGAGATCGGCGAGCCGGCCGGCGCCGAAGCGAGGGCCGACGGCAGTCAGCATGATCTTGTCGGGATTGGTGCAGAAGCATGGCACCCGCCGCGCCGCCGCCGGACCAAGAAGCCGGCGATAATGGTCGAGGTCGTAGCGATCGCCCTCGCTGGCGGAAATCAGCACCAGTTCGGCATCGTCGCCGTCCTTGGCCAGGACGAAGGGCAGGCCGTCGACAGCCGAACGGTCATTGTCGCGGCGGATCAGCAGGCATTTTGTCTGCGGGCGCAGGGCTCCGGATGCTGCCATTTGGTGGAAGGAGCGCCACGCCACCTCGCCGGAGGAGACAAAGTGATCCCAGCTTCCCGGTTCGAAGCCGAGCTTCAGCAGGCGGCGCTCATTGGGTTGCGCCCGCTTGCCGGAATTCGAGATCAGTACGATAGTCTTGCCGGCGCGCTTGAGTGCCGACAACGCTTCGACAGCACCTGGATAGGCGCTGGTGCCGTCGTGCAGCACACCAAATTGGTCGAGCAGGAACACCTGATAGCGGTCGGTCAGCGCGGCGATGCCGTCGAGGTGTTGAATTGCCTTGGCCGTCATAAAAGCCCCGCTGCGAATGCGCCCATCAGCGCCAGCCGCGCCGTGCCGGCAGCGGCCTCCTCCGAAAGAGCCGGCACGAGAGCGACGCCAAGCTTGCGCTGCCGGATCGCTGTCCAGGCCGGATTGGCCGCACCGCCGCCGACGCTCCTGACCGATGTCAGCCGGGGGGCGCCGAGTTCGGCAAGCCGGCGATAGCCGAGCGCTTCGATCGCCGCAATACCCTCGAACATCGCTTTCAGATAGTCGGCGTCGTCGGCGGGCCGCGGCTCGAGGCGCGGCGGCAGCGCCGGATCGGCTATGGGGAAGCGTTCGCCCGGCGCCGGCAGCGGGTAATAATCGAGGCCGGTCTTCGTCGCCGGGTCGATTTTTTTGCTGAGTTCGACAATGCGGGCGACGGGGAAATGCTGGGCCAGCACCTTGCCGCCGGAGTTCGAGGCGCCGCCCGCCAGGTAGGTGTCACCCAGCCGATGGCTGTAGATGCCGAATTGCGGCGCCGAGATCGGCCGGTCGGAGAGGATCTTGATGGTCAGCGACGAGCCGAGCGCGGTAACGCCGTCGCCCGCGGCACTCGCACCGGTCGCCAGGAATGAGGCGCAGCCATCCGTCGTGCCGGCAACGATAACCACGTCGCGCGGCAGGCCGAACATTTTCGCAGCGCTGGCGGTGAGCGTGTCCGTGACATCGCCCGGCCGCACGACGCGGGGCAGGAATTCCATGCGCAGGCCGGTCGCCGCGATCCAGTCCGGCCAGCGCCGGGCCTCGACGTCGTAGCCGGTCTTCAGGGCGTTGTTCTCGTCGCTGACATCGAAGCGGCCGGAAAACTGTCCGGCGATCCAGTCTGCCTGGTGCAGCACAGTGGCGACGCCGGGCAGGTGCTGGAAAGACAGCGCCTTGGCGAGACCGGAGGTCGCCCCAAGTGCAGCGCTCGTTGCCGGTGCCGCGCCGGCTATTGCTGTCAGAATAGTGTCGTCAGCGACCTTGTCGTTGTACATCAGCGGTTCGGCCAGCGGCCGCCCGGCGCCGTCGACCGGCAGCAGCGTGCCCGACGTACCGTCGACGGCGATCGAGCGCACTGCCGCGCGATCGATACATTTGAGCAGTTCCGCCAACGTCGCGCCGACCGCCTCCCACCATATGGCGGGGTCGCGGCCGTTCGGCCCAAATCGCTCGAGGGCAATAGCGGAATGCGCGGCAACGGAAAAATCCGGACGCATGGCGACGGCGCGCGCGCCGGATGTGCCGATGTCGATGCCGATAGCAAGCGGACCAGACGAACGCGGCATGTCAGCTGCCTCCGGCATTGAGTTTCTGGCGATATTTTTCGGCGTCCCAGTTGATCAGCTCGTCATTCTCCGCCGCTGTCAGATAATTCAGCTTCGCCGCGACATCGATCCGCGCTGTCACGTCGGAAAGGCAGCGCTGCATGGCGTCGGCACCGGCGCCGGCGTCGCCGCGCATCAACACGCCGAGTCCAGGAAACAGGATCGCCACGGGTGCGGCGCCGCAGCGCTCGATGACGCGCTTCACACCCTCGTCCGGTCTCGCCACGACCGAGCCTTCGCCGAGAAAGATGACGTGGTCGGGGTAGAGGCTGCCACCCGAAGCCATGCGGCAGTTTTCGGGGTCGATCGCCACCGCATGCGCCTCAACGTCCGCCGGCAATCTGTAGTCGCTGTCGCCGGCGCGCGCCGTCAATGCCGCGATGTCCGGTTCCGCCACCCGGCGCGGCGGCCGCGCCAACAGTCGTGTCACGCGCCGCAGCAGCATGTCGGCCGCGGCGACGGTCTCGGCTGCAACGACCAGGCCGTGATTGCCGAGGATCAGGATATCCACGCCTGGCCGAAGGCGCTCGGCGATACCCTGCGCGAGCGGCAGTCCCGGCCGGCGATAGGGAACATACGCCCATTGATGGCCGTCGAGCCGCCTGGCGGCCTCGGCCTCGCAGTCGGCCTGCACGGCCAGCGAAATGGTCTCGACGCAGTGAACATGCAGAACGATGCGCTGCGGCATCAGCGCATGCACGGTGGTCTCGATCGACGGGCGCAAGCCGCGCGCGTTGAGGGCGCCGA
The DNA here is from genome assembly GCF_040322215.1 of Mesorhizobium sp. M0184. NCBI lineage: Bacteria > Pseudomonadati > Pseudomonadota > Alphaproteobacteria > Hyphomicrobiales > Phyllobacteriaceae > Mesorhizobium > Mesorhizobium sp. M0184. The sequence goes on along the minus strand of NZ_JAMYSZ010000009.1, from coordinate 6,339 downwards.
CAGTGAAGGCCTGCGGCTGTTCGGCGGCCGGGTCGCGCCGTTCGATGGCGTCGAGCAATGGCGGGATGCCGACCGGCACCATGATGTCCGCGATGAGCGCGTCCTTCAGCCAGGTGCCGGAGGCCTTGATCCAGAGCGTGTCGCCGGCTTTCAGCGAGGTGTTGCCGCCGGCGGCCTGGGTCAGATGCGGGTCGCTGCCGATGGCGGCCGAAAGCGACCGCAGCGCTGCCAGTTCCTGCGCATCCGCACTGATCGTCATCGAAATTCCTCCACAAACCGGCCGCGTGGCCACGGCTTTGGACGTCCCGGTGCCGGGACGAAGACCGACGCTGGTATCGCAGATGCGAGTAAGTTACGTCAACAGTGATGTTATCGCGTCAGATCAGGCTTGCAATCCGAGGCGTGTTGAGTAAGTTGCACCAATTGCCGTGCAAAATGGCAATGCCGTGCAAAATGCTTGGGAGGCAAGCGCATTGGGAGGTAAGGGTTGAGCGACTCCGGCCGCCAGCGCCAGATTGTCGAGCTTTTGCGGGACCGGCCTTTCGCATCGGTGCGCGAGCTGCAGGAGCGGCTTGGCGTGTCGGCGGCGACAGTGCGGCGCGACATCGACAAGATCGACGAGGCCGGCGAAGCGCGCAAGGTCTATGGCGGCATCTCGGCGCTCGATGGCGCTTCGCAAGCCGGCGTCGCCTATGCCAGGCCCTATGACGAGAACCGCGACCTCGCCGTCGAGGCCAAGCGGCAGATCGCCGCTCTCGCCGCCACCATGGTGCGCGACGGCGACGCGGTCATCGTGCATGGCGGTTCGACCTGCTTCCATCTCGGCGTCAAGCTCGCCGACCGCAACATCCGGCTCTACACCAACTCGATGCCGCTCGCGGCCTATCTCAGCGACCACGGCCATTGCAGCCTCACCGTCGCCGGCGGCGAACTGCACCGCGAGCCGGGCATCATCCATTCGCTGACGCAGACGGTGCCGTTCTACGCCTCGAAGTTCTTTCTCGGCGCGCAAGGCATCGGCCAGGAAGGCCTTCTGGAATCGCACCCGCTGCTGGTCCGCTCGATCGTCGAGCTCAGCCTCTGCGCCGACCAGATCGTCGTGCTGGCCGACAGCCGAAAACTGTCGATCCACGCGCGCAATGTGGCACTGCCGCTGTCGCGGATCGGCACGCTGGTCACCGATGACGGCCTGTCCGAGACAGATGCCCGCATGCTCGAAGATGCCGGCGTCATGGTGCGGATCGCGGCTTCCTCGGGAGGCGCCCAGTGAACATCGCCGTCCTCGATTTCGGCAAGACCAATTCGAAGCTGTTCGTCTTCGGCCAGGACGGACAGATCCTCGACGAGCGCCGCACCCAGCCGAGCTGGATCCGCAAAGGCGGCTTCAGCGTGCTCGACGAGCCAGCGCTGCACGACTGGGCGGCTCGCGCCATCGATGATGCAGTCGACACGCATGGCGTGGAAGGGCTGATGGTATCCGGCCATGGCTGCACCTTCGCGTTGGTCGACGAAGCCGCGCTGACGCATCCGATCCTCGATTACGAGCAGGAACCGCCAGCTGAAATCGCCGCGCAGATCGACCGCCGCATTCCGGATTTTGCCGAGACCTTTTCGCCGCGCCTGCCGCTTGGCTTCAACTACGGCCGCCACATGTTGTGGCTGAAGCAGGTGGAGCCCGGTGCCTTCGCCACAGCGAAATCGATCCTCGGCTACCCCCAATATTGGAGCTGGCGGTTTGGCGGCCGGCCGGTATCGGAAGTGTCGTATCTTGGCTGCCACTCGCATTTATGGGCGCCGCGCAAACGCGATTTCAGCTCGCTGGTCGATGCCGAGGGCTGGCGCGGCCAGATGCCCGCCTTCGAGCGTGCCGGCGCGGTGATCGGCGAGCAGCGCTTCGGCCAGGCCGCGAAGCCAGTCGCCATCCATAATGGCATCCACGACAGCAATGCCGCGCTCCATGCCTACCGCCGGCAGCAGCTCGGGCCGGTGACCGTGGTCTCGACCGGCACCTGGGTGGTCGTGCTCAATCCGGACTGCCCGCTCGACGCACTCGACGGCGAGCGCGACATGCTGGTCAATGTCGATGTCGATGGCGGCCCGGTGCCAACCGTCCGCTTCATGGGCGGGCGCGAATTCGCCACGATCAGCGCCGGCTGGCAGGGCGCAATCGCGCCGTCATCGATACAACGGGTGATCGACGCCGGCATTATGGCGCTGCCGAGCTTCGCGCCCGGCGGCCCGATGCCGCACCGCCGCGGCGAACTGGTCGGGCGTACGCCCAATGCCGAGGAACGCGCGGCCATGGCGCTGCTCTATGTCGCGCTGATGGTCGATCTGTGCCTCGAGCTGATCCATTCGGACAACACAGTGATCGTCGACGGCGGCCTGAACAATGGCGGGCTGCTTGCCGCGTTGCTGGCGCAGTTGCGGCCCGGGCAGGCTTTCCTGCAGGGCGCAACGCTGGAGGGCAGCGCCACCGGTGCTGCCGCACTTGCCTTCGAAAGCGTCGGACGCGAGTTTGCCACCGAAGCGCCGGAGGCGGTGCATGCGGCAAGTTTCAGCGGCCTTGCCGGCTATCGCAACGACTGGCGCGGCCTTGCCGCCGACCGGGCTGTGGCCAGCGCAGCTGCAGGAGGTGCGCGATGAGCGCCGCCGCCCGGATCGAGACGGTGCGCCAGCCGGTGCTGGAGATGCGCCACATCTCCAAGACGTTCGGTGCGATCCGCGCCTTGCACGATGTGTCGCTGACCGTTCACGCCTGCGAGCTGCACGCGCTGATGGGCGAAAACGGTGCCGGCAAGTCGACGCTGATGAAGGTGCTGTCCGGCGCCTACCGGCCGGACCCCGGCGGCGAAATCCTGATCGACGGCGTGCCGGCCGCGACTGGCGACCCGATCAAGGCGCGCGCCGCCGGCATTGCGGTCATCTATCAGGAGCTGTCGCTGGCGCCTAATCTGTCGGTAGCGCAGAACATTTTTCTCGGCAACGAGCCGCGACGGTTCGGCGTTGTCGACCGCGAGCAGTGCAATCGGCGCGCCAGCGAGATCATCGCGCGGCTCGGCGTGACCTTCTCGGCGCGCACTCCGGTCGCAAGCCTGTCGCTCGGCGAGCGACAGCTGGTGGAAATCGCCCGCGCACTGTCGACCAATGCGCGCATCATCGTCATGGACGAGCCGACCACGTCGCTGACCTCGCGTGAGACCGACCGGCTGTTCGAGGTGATCGCGACGCTGAAGTTGCAAGGCATCGCCATCATCTACATCAGCCACCGCATGGAAGAGGTCTACCAGCTCGCCGACCGCGTCAGCGTGCTACGCGACAGCGGCTATGTCGGCACGCTCGACCGCGCCGACCTGAACGCCTCGCGCCTGGTATCGATGATGGTCGGGCGCGATCTGTCGACGTTCTACAAGAAGGATCACCGTCCGCCGGACAGCAAGCGCGCCATCGCGCTGTCGGTGCGCGGCATGTCGGACGGCAATCTCATAAAGAATTGTTCCTTCGACCTCCACAAGGGCGAGGTGCTGGCACTGGCCGGCCTGGTCGGCTCGGGCCGCACCGAACTGGCACGGCTGATCTTCGGCGCCGACAGGCACACATCAGGCACGCTGGAGCTCGGCGGCAAACCGATATCCATCGGTTCGCCGAGCGAGGCGCTCGATGCCGGCATCGCCTACCTGACCGAGGACCGCAAGCAACTTGGCCTGTTTCTCGACATGTCGATCTCCGACAATATCAGCATGGGCGTGCTGGCAAAGGACGCGAAGGCCGGCGGTTTGCGCGACTTCACGGCTGCCGAAAAGCGCGCTGCCAAGGCGGTGTCAGACCTCTCCATCCGCACCAGCTCGGTGCAGGCCAATGCCGGCTCGCTGTCGGGCGGCAACCAGCAGAAGGTGCTGCTCGCCCGCCTGCTGGAAACCGAGCCGCAGGTCGTCATCCTCGATGAGCCGACCCGCGGCGTCGATGTCGGGGCGAAGTCGGAAATCTATCGGCTGGTCGACAATCTGGCCAAGAAAGGCATCGCCATCCTGATGATCTCCAGCGAACTGCCGGAGGTGATCGGCATCGCCGACCGCGTGCTGGTGATGCGCGACGGCACCATTGCCGGCGAGGTGACGGCGTCGGAGGGCGAGCCGCTGCGGCAGGAAGCGATCATGGAACTTGCAACGGGAGCGGCTCAGCGATGACCGACAAGGTGGCCGACACGATGAAAGCGGACGACCGGGCGGTCGGCAGGAGCACGAGATGGCGTACCGCCATCGCCGCACTCGGCATGCTGCCGATCCTGATCCTGCTGGCGGTCGGCTTCCAGTTCATCAATCCGCGCTTTTTCACCCAGACCAATCTGCTGATCGTCATGCAGCAATCGTCGATCAACATCGTGCTGGCCGCCGGCATGACCTTCGTCATCCTGACCGGCGGCATCGACCTGTCCGTCGGCTCGATCCTTGCCGCCTCGGCGATGGTGGCGGTGATGGTGTCGCTGGTGCCCGATTGGGGACTGCTGGGCGTGCCTGCGGCCATTCTCGTCGGGCTCGGTTTCGGCGTCATCAACGGGCTGCTGATCGCCTATATCAAGCTGCCGCCCTTCATCGTCACGCTGGGATCGCTGACCGCCGTGCGCGGCGTCGCCCGCCTGCTCGGCCAGGACACGACGGTGTTCAACGCGGACCTGCCGTTCGACTTCATCGGCAACGGTTCGCTGTTCGGCATTCCGTGGCTGGTAATCATCGCGCTGGCGGTCGTCGTCCTGTCCTGGCTGGTGCTCAAGCGCACCGTGCTCGGCACCTGGATCTACGCCGTCGGCGGCAACGCCGAGGCCGCCAGGCTGACCGGCATCAAGGTGCCGCTGGTGCTGCTCTTCGTCTACGGCGTTTCCGGCCTTCTGGCCGGCCTTGGCGGCGCCATGTCGGCGGCCCGGCTCTATGCCGCCAACGGGCTTCAGCTCGGCCAGTCCTACGAACTCGACGCCATTGCCGCAGTCATCCTCGGCGGCACCAGTTTCGTCGGCGGTGTCGGCTCGATCTGGGGCACGCTGATCGGCGGCCTGATCATCGCCGTGCTGTCCAACGGGCTCATCCTCGCCGGTGTTTCGGACATCTGGCAGTACATCATCAAGGGATTGGTCATCATCGTGGCGGTCGCCCTCGACCGTTACCGGCTCCAGGCAGGAGCAAGAACGTGATGGCCCTTAGTCGCCGGCATCCAACGAGCCGGTTTCATGTGTAACGCACCGTGAGAGGCGCGGGGCATCAGGAGGAAAACAAAACAATGAAGACCATCGCTAAACTGCTCTGCGGCGTCGCCCTTGCGGCCGCCGTCATCGCGCCGGCATCGGCAAAGGATCTGAACAAGGTCGGCATCTCGGTCGGACTGCTCGGCAACCCGTTCTTCGTCGCCACCATCAAGGGCATCGAGGACGCGGCCAAGAAGATCAACCCGAATGTGCAGGTGACCTCGGTATCGGCCGACTACGATCTCAACAAGCAGGTATCGCAGGTCGATTCCTTCATCGCTGCCGGTGTCGACGTCATCATGCTCAACGCAGTCGATGCCAAGGCGATCGCGCCGGCGGTGAAGAAGGCGCAGGCGGCCGGCATCGTCGTTGCCGCTTTCGACGTTTCGGCGCCGGGCGCCGACGTCACCGTGATGACCAACAACGTCAAGGCCGGCGAAGAGGCGTGCCAGTATCTGGTCGATCATACCGGCGGCAAGGGCGACTATGTCATCCTCAATGGCCCGGCCTCGTCGTCGATCCTGGAGCGGGTCAAGGGCTGCAAGGACGTGCTGGCAAAGCACCCCGACATCAAGATCCTTTCCGACGACCAGAACGCCGAAGGCTCGCGTGACGGCGGCCTGAAAGTGTTCCAGTCGCTGCTGACGCGTTTCGACAAGATCGACGCGGTCTTCGCCATCAACGATCCGACGGCGATCGGCGCCCAGCTTGCGGCCAAGCAGCTCAACCGCTCGGAGTTCATCTTCACCGCGGTCGACGGCGCGCCCGATATCGAGAAGGAACTCGCCTCCGGCGCGTCGATGATCAAGGCCTCGGCCTCGCAGGATCCCTATGTGATGGCCGGCCAGTCGCTGACGATGGCGGCTGACCTGCTTGCCGGCAAGAAGCCGGCCGAGCCGACGGTACTGCTCGACCCGAAGCTGATTACGGCCGACAATTTGAAGGATTACAAGGGCTGGACCGCAGCTCGCTAAGCCTCCCGAGCCTGGTGGGGGGGGGGGGGGGCGGCGCCCGCCGGGGTGGGGGGGGAGTGTGTGGGGGTGTTAGAAAAATCACGGTAGCCACGCCAGGACCAGGTGGTGGGGGTGGGGGGGGGGGGGGGG